>JBKJUF010000641.1:0-2653 GCA_046590445.1 Kofleriaceae bacterium | reverse complement strand
GTCTGCGGCATCGGGCCGTCCGGCGCCGACACCACGAGGATCGCGCCGTCCATCTGCGCCGCGCCCGTGATCATGTTCTTGATGTAGTCGGCGTGGCCCGGGCAATCGACGTGCGCGTAGTGGCGCTTGTCGCTCTCGTACTCGACGTGCGCCGTCGAGATCGTGATGCCGCGCGCCTTCTCTTCCGGCGCCTTGTCGATCTGATCGAATGCCGTGAACTTCGCGAAGCCCTTCATCGACTGGACCTTCGTGATCGCAGCGGTCAACGTGGTCTTGCCGTGGTCGACGTGACCGATGGTCCCGATGTTGACGTGGGGCTTGTTGCGGACGAATTTCTCTTTCGACACGGATCGTTCTCCTGGGAGGGCTGGCTGGTCGCTGGAGTTAGGTCGGTCAGTAGGTCAGATCAGATCAAGGCGCGGGCTCGGCGAGACATCACATCGTCTCGGACTTGAACAGGCACTTCGGCGTAGTGGTCGAATTCCATCGAGTAAGTAGCGCGACCGCGGGTTCGGGACCGGAGGTCGGTCGAATAACCGAACATCGAGGCCATGGGGACGAAACAGGCGAGGGTCTGTACACCAGGACGGGCGGTAATTCCAGCGACTTTTCCCCGTCTGGCATGCAAATCGCCCAGCACGTCACCGAGGTACTGATCGGGCGTCGTGACCTCGAGGGACATCACGGGCTCCAGCATGGTCGGAGACGCGCTGCTGGCGGCCGCGACAAAGGCCTTCGAGCCGGCGACCTTGAACGCGTAATTGTTCGAATCCACGGGGTGATAGCTCCCCCCGACGACCTGGACGCGGAGGTCGATCATGGGGTGGCCACTCAAGACGCCACGCTCGACGGCCTCGGTGACGCCCGCTTCGACGGCGGGAGCATGCTCTCCCGGGATTTCGGTCGCCGGTGCGCGGTTCTCGTAGACGTACCCGCCGCCACGGTCTGTCGGCTCGACGACGAGCCGGACGTGCCCGTACTCGCCACGCGCGCCACCGGTGCTGCCAACGATGCGCACGAACTTGTGCTCGCCCTCCTCGCGCCGGGTCACGGTCTCGCGGTAGGCGACCTGCGGGTTGCCGACGCGGGCGCGGACGCCGAACTCGCGGAGCACGCGGTCGACGACGATCTCGAGGTGCAGCTCGCCCATCCCCGAGATCACGATCTGCCCGGAGTCGGCATCGGTGTGGACGCGGAACGACGGATCCTCGATCGCGAGGCGCTCGAGCGCGAACGCGAGCTTGGCGTGCTCGGCCTCGGTCTCGGGCTCGATCGCGATCCCCATCACCGGGTTCGGCACGATGATCGGATCGAGCAGGATCGGCTCGCGCGGATCGCAGAGCGTGTCGCCCGTCGAGACCGGGGTCTTGCTCGCGCCGCCTGTCGAGAGCAACGCGCCGATCATGCCGGCCTCGATCGTCCGGATGTCCTCGCGGTGGTTCGCGAACATCCGCACGAGCCGGCCGACGTGCTCGAGGTGGCCCTTCGTCGCGTTGAGCACGGTGTCGCCGACGGTGAGGCAGCCGGCATAGACGCGCAGGAACGTGAGCTGGCCGCCGTGCCCGTCGTTCTGCACCTTGAAGGCGAGCGCGGCGAGCGGCTGATCGTCGCCGATCTGACGGACGACCGTCGGCACGGTGGTCGGGCCGAGGTCCGGATCCTCGGGATCGCGGCCACGGACCTGACCGACGTCCTCGGGAGACGGCAGGTAGTCGAGCACGGCGTCGAGCAGGTTGTGGATGCCCTGGTTCTTGAAGGCCGCACCGACGAGCGTGGGCACGCCCCGGCCCGACAGCGTGACCCGGCGGAGCGCGGCGCGAATCGCATCGCCCGACAGCTCGCGGCCGGCGACCCACGCGGACATCAGCTCGTCGTCGAGCTCGGCGATCGCCTCGATCATCGCCTCGCGGGCGCGGCTCGCGATCGGTACGTGCGAGTGCGGGATCGGGCCGTCGGTGAACTTGGTGCCGAAGCTCGCCGCATCCCAGGTGCGCGCGCGCATCGTCACGAGATCGATCACGCCCTCGAACGTGGCGCCGGTCGCGCGGGCCGCGTCGACAAACGGGCCGGCGGCGGAGGCCCGCGGCGCGAACAGCGGTGCCTGGATCGCGATCGGGTTCGCGCCGAGCCGGCTCTTGATCTCGGCGATGACGCGCTCGGGCTCGGCGCCCTCGCGATCGCACTTGTTGATGAACGCGAGGCGCGGCACGTCGTAGCGATCGGCCTGGCGCCACACCGTCTCGCTCTGCGGCTCGACGCCCTCGACCGCGGAGAACACCGCGACGGCGCCGTCGAGCACGCGCAGCGACCGCTCGACCTCCATCGTGAAGTCGACGTGGCCCGGTGTATCGATCAGGTTGACGACGTAGCCCTTCCAGCCGAGCGTGGTGGCCGCCGCGGTGATCGAGATTCCGCGCTCCTGCTCCTGCTGCATCCAGTCGGTGACGGTCGACCCTTCGTCGACCTCGCCGATCCGGCTCGTCGCACCGGAGTAGAAGAGGATGCGCTCGGTGGTCGTCGTCTTGCCGGCGTCGACGTGCGCCATGATCCCGATGTTGCGGGTCCTGGCGAGGATCGCGTTGCTGGCCACTGCTGCTGCTCTTCTTCCCGGGGGTAAGGGTCGTGCCTGGCGTGCCCGGGGTCGCCGGGCCGT
>JBKJUF010000622.1:0-6902 GCA_046590445.1 Kofleriaceae bacterium | reverse complement strand
GCCCCGCGCGCGCGCCCACGCGGCGACGGTCGCGGTGACATGTGCGGTCTCCGGTGCGAGCCCATGATCGATCGCGATCACGACGACGTGCGATCCGCCGGCGACCTCGATCGCGGCATCGGCGAGCGCGATCGAGTCGGCGCCGCCGGAGCACGCCACCGCGTACAGGCCCGGCCCGCACCCGGCGATCGCGGCCTTCACCGCGCGCGTCACGAGATCGACGGGCGTGCTAGTCATGGTCCCGGTCAATCTACCCATGTCTCGCGACGACGTCCCACCCAGCGGTCCCCTCGCCCGCCTCCGCGCCCACATCGTGGGGCCGCGCGGCTACCGGCGGATCGACGCGCTGCTGTCCTCCGATGATGCCGAAGGCGCGATCGCCGCGCTGTCGCCGAACGAGATCTTCGAGCTCGTCCACGAGGTCGGCTTCGAGGACGCTGCCGATCTGATCCACCTCGCGACACCCGCGCAGATCCAGGGCTGCATCGACCTCGACGGCTGGAACAAGGACCAGCTCGACATCGCGCCGCTCAAGCCGTGGCTCTCCGCGCTGATCGACGCGGGCTTCGAGAAGCTCGGCCAGGTCTTCAGCACGCTCGACAGCGAGCTGCGCGCGCTGATCCTGCAGCGCCAGGTCAAGATCTACGACTGCGAGCAAGGCGAGGAGCCAGCCGAGGACAACGAGTCCGCGATCGTCGCGACGCCGGACCGATTCTTCATGCTCGAGCTGCTCGGCGACGAGGACACCGGGCGGTTGATCCAGCAGCTCGTCGAGGATCTCTATCGTTACGACATCGTGTTCGCGCGGCACGTGATCATGGCGGCGCGCAGCGAGCCCGCGGCCGAGCTCGAGGAGATGAGCTATCGCTGGCGCTCGGCGCGGCTCGCGGACATGGGCTACGTCGACTTCTACGAGGCGCTCGATCTGTTCCGGCCGCTCGACCTCGACAAGGTCTCGATCGGCGAAGGCTCGCAGGAGCGCATCGTCCCCGAGGAGACGAGCCGGATGCCGCTCGCGATCGCCCAGGAAGTGCTCGGGCGTGGCTTCCTCGCTCGCGCGATGGCGGCGATCGAGGATCCCGCCGAGGCGGAGCGGCTCGAGGGCGCGCTGATGATCCTCGTCAACAAGGTGCTCGCGGCCGGGCGGGCGAAGCCCGGTAACCCCGAGGTGGTGCAGCGCGGCGCGCTGTACGCGACGGCGACGCTGTCGCTCGGCCTCGAGGCGGTGTCGCGCGGTGACCTCGCCCGCGCGCAGCAGGCGCTGTCGTCGATCGGGCTCGCGCGGCTGTTCCGCGTCGGCTACACGGTCACCCACAAGCTCGCGCGGCTGGCACAGGCACTCGCCGCGCGCTCGGTGATCGCCGGGTCGCCCGCGAAGGAGCTGGTCGCCGCGCTGTGCTCGCCGCGGCCGCTGTTCGCGCGCGCCGCCGACGAGCCGGTGACACCGGGGCTCCGCCCCTTCGAGTCGTCCGCCGATCTGCGGCGCGCTGGCGAGATCCTCACCGGGCTCACGATCCGGATCGCGCTCGTCGAGAGCCTCGGCATCGATGTCGTCGCGAGCGGTCAGGCGCCGGAGCCTCGACCCACGCTCGACGATCACGTTCGCACCGCACTCGCGCGCGCCGTCGTTGGCGGCGGATTCACCGGTGAGGCGCTCTCGCAAGCGGAGCTGACGACGTTGCGCGATCGCGGCATGAGCAGCGGCGAGCTGACGCCGGCAGCCCGCGCGGCCGGACTCGATGCCGTGCAGAGCCGACTCGGTGCCGCGCAGCTACAGGCCTCGGGCGTCGTGCTCGCGCGGCTCATCACCGGCTGGCTCGACGAGCTCGAGGCAATCCTCGGCAAGGTCACCGACGCCGAGATCGACCCGCGCTTCGTCGAGGGCGTGCTCGTCGAAGTCAACCGGTCCTGAAGGCGTTGCGATTTCAGGTGATCTCGACGGACTCGATTGGCTAGTGTCAGGTGATGCGTCAGCTGCTGGTGTTGGGCTTGGTGGCCGGGTGTGGGAACGGCGGCAACGGCGGCCCCCCAGCGAGCTCACCTGATGCGAGCCCGCCCATGGGTTCGCTCTCGATCGAGTCAATCGATGATGGGTTGACGTACGTCAGCGGCCCGCCAATCCGCTTGCGCGCGTACCTGGCGACATCCGGCGCCGCCACAGCAGACGTGACGAGTATCGTGACCTGGACGGCCGACCTGCCGGTCGTCACCGTCGCCACCGGCGTCGTCACCGCTGCCGCGCCGGGCGTCGCGGTCGTCCGCGCCGAGCTGGATGGTCGGATCGGGACGTTCGACGTCCGGGTGACCGGCGCGCGTGCGTTGTTCACGACGACGTTCAACGGCAATGTCGCGACCTATGCCCCCGACGTGAACGGCCCCGCTCAGCCGTTACGCACGCTCGTGCTCATCGGTTCTCTGCAGTCGATCTGGGCTGATGCGTCCGAGCTCTACGTCGTCGACGGCTCGACCGTGTCGATCTATCCGGTGGCGACGAACGGCAACGTCATGCCGACCCGTCGCATCTTTCCGAAGATCTCGGGAACCGCCATGGCGGCGCGCTCCATGCGGCTCTCGAACGGCGAGCTGTTCGCGACCGACTCCGGCGGGCGACTTGCTGTGTTTCCGGCGAGCGCACAAGGCAACACCGAGCCGACCCGGCTGGTCACCAACGGCGGCGCACAATCGACTGGATGGGGCGGTTTCGTCATCGTCGGCAACGAGGTCATCCTGCTGCAGGCCGACGGGATCGACGCGATACCGACCGATGCCACCGGGCCGACGACCCCACTCCGCTCGATCCAGGGTCCGTCGACCGGCATCACCGGCGCAGCGATCAGCGGGCTCGCTGCGAGCGACACCGAGCTCTTCGTGGCGCGACGGGATACCGGCGAGGTCATGGTGTTCCCGCTCGCGGGTACCGGTGACATTCCGCCGACCCGCACGATCAGCGGATTTCCGACCGGCACTCGCGAGGTATGGGGGCCGATGTTCGTCGGGAACGAGCTCTATGTCCCGATCTACGACCCGGTCAAGGAAGGCGAGATCTGGGTATTCGATCCCGGCGCTTCGGGGCCCGCCATGCCGTCACGCAAGAGCATCTTGTTCCTGTCTCCCGGCACGTTCTTCGCGCGCTGATCCGCGCGGTGCGATGGTGCGGCCGATCTCCGGGCAGCGCGCGTGGATGTGGCAGGGATGTGGTAATCCCAGCGGCGATGTTCGATCGAACGTTCGCGCCGTATCGCAGCGGTCTCGCGACGGGACTCGGCGTGGTGCTGCTCGCCGGCCTCGTGCTCGCGATCGCCGACGTCGTGCACACCGGGGGCGGCGCGCTGCCACTCCTCGGCCTGTGGGCGCTGATCGCCCTGCCGATCGCGCTCGCGACCGGCATCGTGCTCGGTGCCGGCAACGCCCAATGGGGTGCCGGCTGGGTGCGTGGCTGGTTTCGCAAGCTGCGCGAGCAGCCCGAGCTCGACAAGTCCGTCTCCGCAGCGCTGATCGCGGCGGCGATCGTTGGCGGCGTTCTCGCGATCGCGATCAGCAAGCTCGCGGTCGGTCTGGTCGGCGACGTCAGCCGCAAGAACATCGGCGCGCTGCTCCTCGGCGTCGTCGTGGTCGTCGCGATCCCCGTGCTCGCGCTCGGCGCGCTGCCGCTCTATCGCGGGGCGCGCAAGGTCACGGCGCTGTTGCCCGCGATCGGTCCACTCTCGCGGGTCGTGCTGCTCGTCGTCGCGGCCGCTGGCGTCGTAGTGCTCGCCGCGGCGTGGATCATCCTTCGCAAGCTCGATTACCAGGCGCTGAACCTCGGGTCGCTGATCGTGCCGGCGCTGCTGCCGGTCGTCGCGATCGTGATCGCCATCGTCGCGTATGGCCCACTCGCGCGCGTCCGCGAGCAGATCCCGCGCCGCGGCGCGATCGTCGCGGGTGCCGCGGTCCTCGCGGTCGCGCTGCCGCTCGTCGGCCTGCGCGCGCCGTCACCAGACACCCGCAACGCGGTCACCGAGCAGTCGTATGTCGGTGCGCGGCTCGTCCCGGTGCTTCGCAAGCTCATCGATCGCGACAAGGATACGTACTCGGGGTTCTTCGGCGGCCCGGATTGCGACGACAGCAACCGCGACATCCATCCGGGCGCGAGCGAGATACCCGGTAACGGCATCGACGACAACTGTGTCGGTGGCGACGGGACGGCCGATGCGGGCGGCACCACCACGCCGCCGCCGCCCGTGACCGACGCCGGGCCGCCCGCCCCACCCGCGGTCTCCGGAGGCAAGAACGTACTGGTGATCTTCGTCGACACGCTACGTGCCGACCGGCTCGGCGTCGGTGGTTACCAGCGCGACGGCAAGTCGCTGACGCCGCGGCTCGATGCCTTCGCGAACCAGTCCGTCGTGTTCACGAATGCGTACGCGCAGGCATCGAACACCCCCCGCTCCGTGCCGTCGTTCCTCGCCTCGCGTTACCCGTCGCAGCTCGTCGTCGATCGCAAGACGCGCGATTATCCGCGCAACGACGAGGCGAATGACTTCCTGTTCGAAGCCCTGAAGCCTCTGGGCATGAAGACGATCGGCATGACGTCGCACTTCTACTTCTGCGATCGCAAGCGCGACCCCGCGATGTGTCCCGGCGTCGCGAAGTACATGGACACGAACGTGCTCCAGGGCGCGGACGAGTGGAACAACGACGGTGCGCTGACGGTCCACGATCCGGACGGCCCTGACTCGAACAAGGACATCGCCGGCCCGCGGATCGTCAAGAAGACCGTCGCCCGGCTCGAGGAGCTCGCGAAGGCGGACGACAAGTTCGCGATGCTCGTCCATCTGTTCGAACCGCACTCGACCTACGTGACGCATCCGGGCTTTCCGATCACGACGCGCGGCGACGAGTCGCTCGTCCAGAAGTACGACTACGAGATCGCGGTCGTCGACAAGCACATCGGTGAGCTGCTCGATGCCCTCGATCGGACCGGCCTCGCGAAGACGACGACCGTCGTCGTGCTGTCGGATCACGGCGAGGCGTTCGGGGTCCACAAGTTCGCCGGCAATCGGATGTTCTTCCACGGCCAGACGCTCTATCGCGAGCTCCTGCACGTGCCGCTCCTGTTCCGGGTGCCCGGCGTGGCGCCGCGGACCGCGGATGACGTCGTCGAGCTGATCGACCTCGCACCGACGATCGCGAACCTTTTCGGGGTCGCCCCGCCACCGAGCTGGCGCGGCCGCAGCCTCGTCCCCGCGATCGCCGGCAAGCCGCTCGAGCCCAAGCCGGCGTACGCCGAGCTGTTGCCCGCGGACGCCTGGAACCACTCGGCGAAGTCGATGATCACCGCCGACGGCAAGAAGCACGTGTTCTACCGGATCAGCGACTCCGCCTGGGAGCTGTTCGATCTCGTCGCCGATCCCGAGGAGCGCAAGAACCTCGTCGCCAGCGATCCGGACGCCAAGCAGCTGCAGCAGGAGATGGCGGCCTGGATCGAAGGGCCACTGTCAGCAGGAGGTCGATAATGTCCGGCGACGGCGAGTACAAGAACCCCAAGCCCACGGTCGACATCCTGATCGAGCTCGACGGCCACCCCGGCGAGCTGGTGTTCATCGAGCGCGGCAACGAGCCGAAGGGGCTCGCGCTGCCCGGCGGATTCGTCGACGAGGGCGAGTGGGTCGCCGATGCCGCGATCCGCGAGGCCCAGGAAGAGACCGGGCTCGATGTCGAGCTGATCGAGCTCTTTCACGTCTACTCGGATCCCGCGCGCGACCCCCGCAAGCACACGGTGTCGACGGTGTTCATCGGCCGCGCGAGCGGCACCCCGGTCGGCGCTGATGACGCCGAGCGCTGCATCGTCTGCACGCCCGACGCCCTGCCCGGACGCCTGGTGTTCGATCACGCGCGGATCGTCGCCGACTACATCGCGTACAAGCAGCACGGCGTCCGGCCACCACCGCGACGCTAACGCCGCTCACTTAGCGACGCGTTCGCAAAACGCTTCCCGGTTCCAGATTGGCCGCCAAGGCGCCAAATCGCCAAGGGTTAGACTTCCGCTCCCTCGTGCTACCGCCGCGAGCACGCTCTCCTGAAAAAACCCTTGGCGTGCTCGGCGCCTTGGCGGCCAATCTGGCGAGGGCGTGCGAGGTCGCAACGAGCGAGGCCGCTAAAGTGAGCGGCATCGTCGCTAACGCAGCGCGCGGAGCGCCGCGTGGGCGCGCTCGAGATCGCGGTCGCCGGCGAGCACCGCGAGCTCGACCTGGACGTTGCGGCGTCGCCAGTCGTCGGTCGCGAGGGCCTCGAGCAGCACCGCGCGGATCGCGACGTCACGTGGGTTCCAGCGCGACGTCCTCCACAGCGCGGTCGCGGTCTCGGGCGACGGGTTCGCGCGGTAGGCCTCGATCGCGCCGAGCGGATCGGTCGGGTCGGACGAGTCGCCGGTGCGCGGCGTCGGCGACGGCGCGACCATCGCCCGCCGCGCCCGGAGCCCATCGGCCTGCGTCATGCGACGCATCGCCTCGCTCGCGGCGATCGCGACGTCGAGCGCAGCGCCGAGCGTCGCGCTGCTCGACGCCTACGCCCGCGATCCCGCGAGCGCGGATCGCGTCGCCCGCGACATCGTCGCCGAAGCAATCGACGCTGCGGCGGCGCACGCGTGGCTCGGCACCGTCTACGATGCGCTCGTCGATCCGGCACGCGCCCGCGCGGCCTGGCAGGCGGCGGTCGATGCCAGCCCGGAGCCCGGCTTCCTGCGTGGCCTCGCGGTCGCGATCGCGCGCGCGGGCGATCCCGATGCGGCGCTCGTGATCTGCACCGGTGCCGCCGCCGCTTCGGGCGATCCAGCCCCGGTGTGGATCGAGCTCGCCCTCACGCTGCACGGCACGGGCGCGAACGTCCACGCGCTCGAGGCGGCGCGGTCGGCGATCGATCTC
>JBKJUF010000434.1:0-3591 GCA_046590445.1 Kofleriaceae bacterium | reverse complement strand
CCGTTGACGGTGACCCAGTCACCGACCGAGATCGACTTGTCGAGCTGCACCGAGAGGCCGCCCATCATGTTGCCGAGCGTGTCCTGCAGCGAGAAACCGATCACCGCGGTGAGCACGGCGCTCGTCGTGATCAGGCCCGCGACCGAGAACCCGGCGCGCTTGCCGACGACGATGAACACGATCAACACGCCGACCGCGGTGATCAGATCGATCAGGATCCGCGGCAGCGTCCAGCCGACGCGCGGCAACGCCGCCCGGAACACGATCGTCGTGATCATCGTGATCGTGGCCAGCATCAGGAACGAGAGCGCGACGATCCCGGCGATCGTCGACTCGTATCCAAGTGCGTCCTGCGCGGCGCCAACCACGATCGCGAGCGCGTGGAGGATGATCAGCGTCGCCGCGCCGCGCATGTGGTAGCGCTCGACGGCGGTACGCGAGATGATCGCCTGCGCCACGAAGTAGGCGAGCACGGCGAACGGCGACCGTGACGTCCACAGGTGGTCGCCGAGCGTCGTCAGGAAGTCCACGCCGCGACATCCTAGCCCGCCGGCCAGCGCGCGGTTACTGGATGCGGTTGCGGATCAGCGCGGACGATGTCGACGTGCGCGGCCGACGCGGACCTCAAGGCGGTGGCGCGCGCGCACCCGATCCTGAAGTTCATGGTCGTCGGTGACTGACGTCGAGACACCGTGACGGACGAGTGAGTCAGCCCACGTCGACCGCGAGCTGCAGCCAGCGCTCGAGCACGTCGCCGTCGACGGTCCACGGGACCTCCGCGAGGGTGTGCGTGTAGTACGCCTCGGGCGTGTCATCGCCGCCGGCGGCGCGCACCTCGCAGTAGGTGTTGAACACCTTCTTCAGGATCGCCGCCTCTGCGGTGCGATCACCGTCCGCAGCGATCAGGCGCTTCTCGAGTCCCTTGAGCGCACCCTGGATCTCCTTGTCGACCTGCGCGGGCGTCAGCGCCTTGTGCTTCGCCGGGGCCTTACCGCCGAGCGCGGCGATGGCCGCGGCGGCGAGCCCGGCCTCCTTCGCGTCGGGGCCGCCTGCGATCTCGTCGAGGATCGGGCGCGCGAAGTCGGCGTGCTTGCGCAGCCAGTCCGCGGCTTCCTGCTTCGCCGAGCGCCCCGACAGGATCCACATCATCACGCGCACCGCGCCGCGGTGCCGGATCGTCCCGAGATGAGAAACGAACTGCTTCTGCTCCCACGCCGGCCGGCGCGGGAGCGCTGCCATCTGATCGTGATCGAGCAGGTCGGCGCCTGCGACGTAGTACAGGCGGGCCGATGACCAGTACGCCGTCCACTTGGTGAAGTACGCGCGCAGCGCCTTGGCGTCGTCGCGCTCGAGCAAGATGTCTAGCTCGAGCATCTTCATATTCTCACCGGTGCCGGTGACCGCGAGCTTCGGATCGATCAGGAGCGCCAGCCGGCGGGCGAACAGCGAGCTCGCCTTCTTCGCCGCGCGCAGTGGCGCGATGATCGTCTTCCAGCGCGCGGGCGGCAGCCGCGGGCGCATGAACCCGAGCGCGCTCGCGAGGTGAAACGCGTGATCGTGCGCGTTGTCGGTCTGCTCCCACAGCTTGCGCGTGCTCGCCGCGACGAGGAATCGATCGACCAGCGCCGTGGCGACGCGTTCGGTCCCGAGGACTGCCTCGAGCAGGAACGCGGTGTCGTGAATCCGGAACTCGTAGGTCTCGGACATCGAGGGACACAGCCGCTCGAGGATCGCGGTCATCACGGCGTCGTCGATCGGAGCGCTGCTCGCCATCGCCTTCGCGCGACCGTTCTTGTCCATGCGATCGATCGCCATCGCGTGGAGGAAGCCGCGCGCCACCTCCTCGTGCACCTCGACGAGGAGCTCGGGATCGCTCGCATCGAGCTCCGCCTTGATCGCGCGCGCGGGCCCGCCCTTCGGCGCGCCGGGGATCAGGCGCCGCAGATGGGGCCAGCCCTGGGCGTACAGCGCATCTTGCTCCGCGGAGAACGAGAACGTGCCGCCCGCCTTCGCGCGCGCGGGCTTCGCCGGCGACGACTTCCCGGGCGCGGGCGACGACTTCGCGGGCCCCGGCGACGACTTCGCGGGCGCGGTCTTCGCTGCCTTCACAGGTTTTGAGCTCGCCGCCTTCGCGCCCCTCGCGCCGCCCTTCGCTGCCGCGTAGCCCTTCGCGAGCTTCTCCTTGATCTGCTTGTCGGCCGCGGTCTGCGCGGTGGTTGGTGATCCCAGCGTCGCGGTCTTGGTCTGGCCGTCAGTGCCGATCCGGCCCCAGCGCGTCGTCAGCTTTGCGCCGGCAACTTCGACCTCCCAGAACTTCGACGATGTTCCCTCGACGTACTCGAACCGCTTCATTCTGCGTGCGAGCATCGCACGATGCGTCGATTCGAGTACGTGAAGGGCAGCTCGTCGAAGTTCTGGGAGATCGAAGTCCAGGGCAAGAAGGTCACGACCCGCTGGGGTCGCATCGGTACCGTGGGCCAGAGCAAGAGCGCGACGCTCGGCAGCCCTGCACTCGCGACTGCTGCGACGGACAAGCAGATCCGCGAGAAGCTCGCGAAGCGCTACACCGAAGCGAAAGGCGCCGCGAAGCGTGCGAAGAGCGCGAAGTCCGCCAAGTCCGCGAAGACCGCGAAGTCCGCAAAGCCTCCTGGCGAGGACAGCGACGTCGCGAAGAAGTTGCTCGCAGGAGGACTCTCCGAGGACCGCGTCGCCAGCATCCTCACGCACCTCCGCACCCGGATCGATCTCGGCGCGAAGAAGCTCGGGAAGCCGACCGTCGGCGAGTCACGGCTCGGTGGTGAGCCGGATCTGCCGGCCGGAACCGACTGGCCGCAAGTGATATGCACGAAGAAGGAGCTCGTCATCGCGCCCCAGCACTTTCGCGCCGGCACGTTGCCGGAGCCCGACGCGAAGGGCCGCTATCACGTACCCCTCGCGTTCATCGCGCAGATCGATCTCGCGGATCTCGCCGCGCACGACGCCGACGGGCTACTTCCCGCCAAGGGCATGCTGTGGTGCTTCGTGCGGCCGGAGATCACGCTCGACGAGAAACGTGAGCGGCCGGTACTCGCCTCGCACGTGCTCTACGCGAAGACCACGCCGAAGTTGGTCCGCACGCAGCCGCCGGCGAGCCTGCCCGAGTGGAATCGCTACCGCGCGGCGAAGCCCGTGCTGTCGCATGGTCGCCCGCTGCCGGCCCTCGCCGTCGATCCAATCCGCGACCTCGCGATGATCCAGTCCGAGCGGGACGCCTACGAGAACGTCTTCATCAAGCAGCACGAACCGGGCATCCACTCGGTCCTCGGCTGGGCGCGCGCGGCGTATTACCGCGGCATGCCCGGTGAGAAGGAGCAGGCGCTACTGGCGATCGCGTCGGACTCGGTCAGCGGCTTCGAGTTCGGCGATTGCCAGTCGATCTTCTTCTGCATCCCGACGGCGGCGCTCGCGAAGCAAGACTTCGCGAAGACTGTCTGCCTCCTCGACGAGTGACGCCCTACGGACAGACCGGCAGCAGCGCGGCGCCCGTCGGGTCCGCGTCTGCGAGCCCGAGCGCCAGAGGCCGTTACTTGCTGCGGTTGCGGAACAGCGCGT
>JBKJUF010000244.1:0-5333 GCA_046590445.1 Kofleriaceae bacterium | reverse complement strand
CCTCGGTTGTCCGAAGAACCAGGTCGACACCGAGTTGATGCTCGGCCAGGTCCAGGCGGCCGGGCACGTGCTCGTCGATTCTCCCGACGGCGCAGACGTCATCGTCGTCAACACCTGCGCATTCATCGACGCCGCGAAGGAAGAGAGCGTCGACACCATCCTCGAGATGGCGACGTACAAGAAGGCGGCGCGCGGCAAGCTCGTCGTCACCGGTTGCCTGGCCCAGCGGTACGCTGGCGAGCTCGCAAAGGACATCCCGGAGATCGATCACATCCTCGGCTCCGCGGACTTCCAGTCGATCGCGAAGGCGCTCGAGCCGGGCCCGGTCGGCAAGCTGCCGTCATCGTCCGCTGGCAAGGCCAAGCGCAAGGCGCTGCCGGTGATCCAGGTCTCCGAGACCCCGGCGTACATCTACGATCACGATGCGCCGCGCGTGCGAATCGGTGCGCGCCACAGCGCGTACGTCAAGGTCGCCGAGGGCTGCGACCGACCGTGCTCGTTCTGCATCATCCCGAAGCTGCGCGGTCCGCAGCGCAGCCGCACGATCGACGACATCGTCGCCGAGGCTCGCTCGCTCGCTCGCGAGGGCGTGCTCGAGGTCAACCTGATCGCGCAGGACCTCACGCGGTACGGCTGGGACCAGGGCACCGCGCCCGAGGCACGCCAGACGCTCGCGCAGCTCCTCCGCGGGCTCGGCAAGGTCGACGCGCTCGAGTGGATCCGCCTCCACTACACGTTCCCGAGCGCGTTCGATGACGAGCTGATCGACGCGATCGCGAGCGAGCCGAAGGTCGTCAAGTACATCGACGTGCCGCTCCAGCACATCAGCGATCCGATGCTCAAGCGGATGCGTCGCGGTCACTCGAGTCGGGTCACCCGCGAGCTCGTCAAGAACCTGCGCGCGCGGATCGACGACGTTGTCATTCGCACGACGTTCATCGTCGGCCACCCGGGCGAGACCGCCGAGGAGTTCGCCGAGCTGTGTGCGTTCGTCGAGGAGTCGCGATTCGACCGCGCCGGCGCGTTCACGTACTCGATCGAGCCCGGCACGACCTCCGCGATGCTGCCGAACCGCGTCGATCCCGAGGTCATGGCCGAGCGCCAGCAGACGCTGATGGAGATCCAGCGCAAGATCAGCCGCGCTCGCCACGAGGCGATGGTCGGCAAGGAGCTGTCGGTCCTCGTCGAGGGTGTGTCGTCGGAGTCCGAGTACCTGCTCGAGGGTCGCTGGTACGGCCAGGCGCCGGGGATCGACGGCGTCACTTACCTCGCCGACGGCCAGGTGCCGGCGGGCTCGCTCGTCCGCGCACGCGTGACCCAGGCGAGCGATTACGATCTCGCAGCGACACTCGAGCTCTGAGCTTCCGCGCGCGGCTTGGTCCGCTCGTAGCTGTGAGCAGCGGCTAGCCGTACGGGGCCGGGCCCGGCGGGGGCGGCGGGGGTGGAGGCATCGGCAGCGGCGTCGATGTGTGCCGTCGCGGGACCTCGGGACGCACGAGTCCGAGCACGCCACCGATCACGCCGCCGATCCCGGAGACGATCAGCAGCGACGCGCCGATCCGCAGCGCGAGGTCTGCACGTTCGAGGACCGGCTCCTCGGCAGCGCCGTACGCGAGGCCGTAGCGCAGGCCAAAGTACGCGCCGACCGAGGCGAGGCCGCACAGCACCGCGGCACCCGCCATCCGCCGTCCGAACCGCCCATACCACAGCGCGGCGATCGCGAGCAGCAGCATCACCGTGGCCGGCACGAACGCGAGCGCGGCGAACCGGGACGCGTGGGCGATCATGCGGACGTCCTCGCGATCCGAGAGGACCTGGCGCGGAATGCGCTTCTGGACGAACCCGGGGATCGGCGCGTCGATCAGCTGGTGCGTGCGGGCGAGGCCGAACGACAGATCGCGCGCCGACAGCGTCATCCGGACCGGCCCGCGGCCGGCCGCGAACAGCGGCAGGAACAGGCCCACGAACCCGAGCAGACCCGCAAAGAACAGGATCGGTTTCGCGGCCTTCATGTCCGTGCATGGGCGAGCATAGCGCGGCTCAGACCTCGAGCCGGCGGATCCGCCAGACCGCGATCGTGCCCCAAACCGCAGACAGGATCGCGAGCGCGAGCAGGCCCTGAGCCATCGCGGTGCCGTCGCGGAAGAGGCCCGTCAGCATGTACACGTGGTGGGTGATGCTGAGCTCGCTGAGCGAGATCGGCAGCGCGCCGATCGGCAGATCGAAGAACAGCATGTAGCAGATCGAGAGCGGCATGCCGTGCTTCGGGACGAGCGTCGCGATGCCGGCGGCCATCATCGAGATCGCGACGGCGCCCGCGGCGAGCGCGATGCAGCTCTCCGGTGAGGGCGGGCGCTGCGGGCCGACCAGCATCGCGAGCGACCAGCTCCCGACGGCGAGGACGATCGTGACGGGGACGAGCGCGGTGAGCTTGCCGGCGAGCACGGTCCACCGCGGCACCGGGCGAGACCACAGATACGTCGTCGTGCGCTCCTCGATCTCCTCGCCGATCGACGACGACACGAACATCGGCGGCACCACCGCGAGCGTCAGCAACTCGAACATGATCAGCTCTTCGCCGGTGCCAGCGTTACCGCTCGAGCGCACGGCGCTCGCGAACAGCACGAGCAGCGACGAGATGATCACGCCGACCCACAGCGCACGGCCGCGCGCGAGCCGCTTCCAGGTCAGCGCCGCGATCGTCATCACGGTCTCGAGCGAGCCGGGGACCCGGTGGTCGGTCATCCGCGTCCCCGCGACTCGTTGGTCAGGTACTCGAACACCGCACCGAGGTTGTTGTCGGGCGAGCTCAGCGCGGAGACCACGATCCCTCGATCGATGACGACCTGCGCGAGCGCGTCGTAACAGCGGTCCGGATCGCGCGTCTCGATCAGCACGCCGCCCCGCTCGAAGACAATACGCGCCACGTGATCGGCGGTCGCGAGCTCGGCGGCGATGTCGCGTGGCCGGTCGCATTCGATGCGGATCCGGTGGGGATGCCGATCGATCAGCTTGCGGATCTCGTAGACGTTGCCCTCGGCAAGCACCTGGCCGCGATAGATCACGACGATCTCCGACGTCAGGCTCTCGATCTCGTAGAGGACGTGGCTCGACACCACGACGGTCTTGCCGGCGGCCGCGAGCTTGCGGATGCGCTCGACGATGTCGATCCGCGCGATCGGATCGACGCCGGTCAGCGGCTCGTCGAGCAGCAGGAAGTCGGGCTCGTGCGCGATCGCGGTCGCCAGCTTGGTGCGCTGCCGCATGCCTTTGGAGAACCCACGCACGCGGCGGTGCATCGCCTCGGTCATCCCCATCTGCGCGAGCGCCCGCTCGGCGGCTCGACGCGCGTCGCCGGTCGCCACGCCGGCGAGGCGCGCCATGACGGTGACGAGCTCGAGCGCGGTCAGCTCGTCCCACGTCTTCTCGTGCTCCGGCGCGTAGCCGATCCGGCGCCGCACCGCGACGTCATGGAAGGGGCTCTTGCCGAATACGGTCAGGCTGCCGCGGGACGGCCGGAGGAGCCCGGCCATCATCTTGATCAGCGTCGACTTACCGGCGCCATTCGGCCCGAGCAAGCCGACGGTGCCACCTCGCAGCTGCCAGCTCACGTCGGACACGCCGAGCACGTGGCCGTACCACTTGCTGCAGTTGTCGACGACGACGGTCACGACGCGCCGCCGATCCCCGAGAGGTGAGCGCGCCGGACCTGGTAGATGACGAGCGCGATCGCCGCCGCGGCGTGCGCGAGCACCGAGCCGAGCGCGAGAGCCGGATCGATCCGCTTCGAGCGGCCCCACACGACCTCGAGATCGAACAGGTAGTACGCGATGCGGTCGAGCGAGGCCGCCAGGTCAAGCGCCGCGATGCCGCTGTCGGTGATCCGCGACAGCACCCACGCCATGCCGCCGACGATCAGGTAGTAGGTGGCCCATAGCGCCATCGCGTACCGCGGGTTGTGAACGAGCGCGGAGAATCCGAGCGGGACCGCGGCGAAGGCCAGCGTACCGAGCATGCCCATCGCGAGCGCCTTCGGGATCACTGGCAAGATCGCGATCAGCTCGTCGGTCGAGTCCGAGAGCCCGAGCCGTGCGATCGCGAGCAGCAGGGGCCCGCCCACGTAGATCATCGCGATCAGCGCGCACATCCCGGCGAGCTTGCCGATCACGTAGTCGCGAGGACGCACCGAGCGCGCGAAGTAGAACGTGAACGCGCCGCTCCGCAGATCGCCCGCGACGATCCGCGCACCGATCGTCAGGCTGACGAGAAACGCCGCGCGCGTGTACCACTGGATCGATTTGGGCAGCGCCGCATCCGCCATCGTCGACGCGGCAGCGCCCGCCAGGTTGCGGACGATCTGATCGTTGAGGATGAACATGATCCCGCCGGCGATGAACGTCGTGATCACCGCGAGCGCGAGCGAGGACTTGAACCGCCACCACGTCTTCCACGCGGTGCCGATCTGGTTGCGCATGATCACGAGCCAGCGCGTGCCCGCGGAGCGCCGGGTGCCGGCGTAGCGCTTGTACCCGAGGTCGTGGACCGTACCGACGGGGCCGCTCGAACCGGGCTGGGTCACGGGGTCGCGTCCTTCGCCGGGGCGTCGCCGATCACGCGGAGGAACGCCGCCTCGACGGTCTGCCGCCGGTCGCCGATCCCGCGGATCTGCAGACCCGCCTCGCGTGCGCGGCGGAACACGAGCTCGGTCGTCGCACTCGCCGGAAGCTTCACCGCGACCGAGACCGGCGAGACGACCTCGCAGGTCGCGCCCGCATCGCTGAGCACGGCGCCAAGCTTCGCGGCGTCTGCCTTCACCTCGACGAGGATCTCGGTCTCGAGGCTCCGCGCGCCGCGCAGCACGTCGATGCTGCCGACGAACCGGATCCGCCCGTGATGCATGATCACCGCGTGATCGCAGACGCGCTCGACGTCGGGCAGGAGGTGCGTCGACAGCACAATGGCGCAGCCGCGGCGCTCCGGCAGCTCGGCGATCAGCTCGAGCATGTCCTCGCGCGAGCGCGGATCGAGGCCGTTCGTCGGCTCGTCGAGAAACAGGATCTGCGGATCGTGGACGAGCGCCTGCGCGAGCTTCACGCGCTGCTTCATCCCGGTCGAGTAACTCTCGATCGGCTGATACCGCTTGTCCTCGAGGCCGGCGTAGAACAGCGCCGCGTGCGCGCGCTGGATCGCATCGGTCTTCGGTAGCCCCGAGAGCTCGGCGGCATACGCGCACAGCTCGACCGCGGACATCCCGGTGAGAAACGCCTCCTGCTCGGGCATGTAGCCGACGCGATCGCGAATCTCGGTGCCGTGCGTCCGCGCTTCGAGGCCGA
>JBKJUF010000206.1:0-8827 GCA_046590445.1 Kofleriaceae bacterium | reverse complement strand
CCGAGCACGAGCACGCTCGCGCGCATCGTCTTGACGAGATCGTACGGCGCCTCGAGCTTGAGCTTCCTCCGGTTCTTGCCCTCGGGCGCGGTGATCGCGAGCGTCTTGGTGCCCTCGACCTCCCAGCCGAGCATGCGCAGGAGCTTCGCCATCGTCCGCACGTCGGCGAGCTGCGGGACGTTCTTGTACGTCGACGTGCCGGTCGGCAGCAGCGCCGCGGCGAGCAGCGGCAGTGCGGCGTTCTTCGCCCCGCTGATCGGAATCTTACCAACGAGGCGGTTTCCGCCTTCGACGACAATCTTGTCCATACGGCACCGAGGGACGTAACACGGAACGTCTGATGAATGAACGCCGCGAGATCCCGCGCTATTGCGACTTCAGGCGGGCGATCGCGCCGAGCAGGGCCTCGGTGAAGCGCGGGCGTTCGCCGGCTGCGAGGTGCGACCACTCGGGGAGCTCGTAGCCCTGGAGCGAGGGCTCGTCGTCGAAGTGGATCCCCGGCGCGCCGGTGCGGGCCAGCAGCACGTCCCACGTCTTCGCTCGCGGAAAGTCACGATCCTCGAGGTCGCGATACGGCGAGATGCTCGGGAACCGCACGAAGATCACCTCGATGCCGCGCGCGCGGAGCTTGCGGACGGCGGCGGTCGTGCGGTCGAGTTGCTCGACGAGCAGCTTGTCGAGCTTGGCGCGAAACTTGGCGTCGGGCGGCGCGATGTCCTGCATCCAGATCTGCTGCGTGAGCGCCCGGTATTCGGGATCGTCGGCGACCTTGCTCCACATCCAGGTATCGCGATCCGCGGCGCTGTTCGCGAGCTTGCGGACGTCGAGGCTGGCCTTGACGCCGTCGCGGGCCGGCCAGTCCTGACGCTTCAACACGGTGAACAGCGCGAAGTCCGGATCGTAGAATGCGGCGTACGGCTCGAGGAACGTCATCGAGAGCCACTGTCCCGCGCGCTGCGCCAGCGTCTCGTCGCGGTAGTACGCGCCGAGCTTGTCGCGATAGGCGAAGCCGGAGAAGAAGATGTCGGGCGCGACCCCGACGACGAGCCGCCCCGTGAAGTCGCGATCGGTCGCGAGATCTTCGAGCACGAATAGCGGCGACGTGCCCTCGATCGCGAGCTGGATCGGCCGCTCGCCAGTCACCCGCTCCCAGGTGCCGAGGTCGACATCGAACAGCATGCGCGACGCGCCCACGAGCACGGTGCGATGACCTTCGCCGTGATCGATGCGGCGGCGCTCGCGCGCCCACAGCCCGTCGCTGTTCTGGATCGACGGCTCGACGCCGAACTGCCGCCAGTAGAGATCCCAGCCGGTCAGGCCCCCGGCCGCGACGACAAGCGCGACCAGCGCCGCGACGCCGAATCGCAACGCCGGCAGCGGCCGCTCGTATGCGGGCTCGTCGAGCTCGTCGGGTCGGGCGTCAGAACTGGAAGTAGATGAAGGCACTGCTTCCTCCCTGGGTGATCGCGATCAAGAACAGCATCGCGCCCCACGCGAGCCCGAACGCGGTGGCCGGGATGCGCTCGACGGAGCCGTGCAGCGTGCGCTCGCGCATCAGCCAGTGCGAGGCAACGATCGCGCAGGTGGTCACGGCGCTGCTCAGCACGAACCACATGGACAGCACCGGCTTGCCGCTGGTGTCGAGCAGCAGCATGCTGCGGAGCATCCGGACCGCCGTCGTGAAGTTGCCGGCGCGGAAGAACACCCAGGTGACGTTGACCAGCGCGTAGGTCAGGAGGCCGAGCGCGAGCTTCACGGGGAGCGTCCGCCACCACGTCAGGTGACCGAGCTTGCCGACGAGCAGGCGCTCCGCGCACAGGAACACGCCGTGGAGGCCGCCCCAGATCACGAACGTCCACGCGGCGCCGTGCCAGAGGCCCCCGATCAACATCGTCAGCATGAGATTCACGTACGTGCGGATCGGGCCGCGGCGATTACCGCCGAGCGGGATGTAGAGGTAGTCGCGTAGCCAGGTCGACAGCGAGATGTGCCAGCGCCGCCAGAAGTCCGAGAACCCGATCGCCGCGTACGGGTAACGAAAGTTGTCGATCATCGAGAACCCGAGCGCGAGCGAGGTGCCGATCGCGCAGGTCGTGTAACCGGCGAAGTCGCAGAAGATCTGGCCCGAGAATGCGAGGGTGCCGAGCCACGCGTCCGCCGGATGCAAGAGCTCGGTCGCGCGGAACACGCGGTCGGCGACGGGCGCGAGCAGCCCATCCGCGAGCACGATCTTCTCGAAGAGCCCAGCCGTGACGAGGAAGAGGCCCCACCCGAGCTGGCGCGAGGTCGCGCGACGCGGCGTGGCGAACTGCGGGATCAGATCGGTCGGGCGGACGATCGGGCCGGCGACGAGCTGCGGGAAGAACGTCACGAACAGCGCGAAGTCGAGGAAGGATCCGGCGGGCTTCGCGCGATCGAGATAGACGTCCAGCGTGTAGGACATCGTCTGGAACGTGTAGAACGAGATGCCGACGGGCAGCACGATGCTCCACGTCGCGGGCTCGTACGCGAGGCCGAACCAGTTGCCGAGAGCGGTGACGTTCGCGACGAAAAACCCGCCGTACTTGAAGAACCCGAGCAGTCCGAGGTTGACCACGATCGACACCGCGAGGAACCAGCGCCGGTGGCGCTGCAGGCGCGTGCGATGGATGCGGTTCGCGGCCCACCAGTCGATCACCGTCGACAGCCACAGGATCAGCACGAGCGGCGGGTTCCAGGCGGCGTAGAACGCGTAGCTCGCGACGAGCAGGTTCAGTTTCTTGACCCGCCACGGCAGCGGCGCCCGATGCGCGGCGAGCACGATCGCGAAGAACACGACGAACGTGAGCGAGTTGAACGTCACCCTGGCAAACCGGCGGAAACCCTATCACTCGCGGCCTGTTATCTCGCGCAGTTGAACGATTTGTGGGGATCGGCAGATGATCGATGCGACCAACCGGGTAGCTGGTGCTGTCGATGGCGAAGATGGAGACCTCCGATCAACGGTTGCGGCGCCTGCTCGAGCCGATCCACGACCGCGCCCTGGCGTTCGCGCGCTCGGTCTGCCGGTCGCGATCGGACGGCGACGACCTGTTCCAGGAGGCGGTGCTGCGCGCGCTGCGCAAGCTCGACGGCCTTCGCGAGGATGGCGCATTTCGCGGCTGGCTCTATCGCGTCATCATCTCGGTGCATCGCAACCGGCTCCGCGGCGCGTTCTGGCGGCGACTCCTGCCGATCGGTGACGAGCACACCCGCACGCTCGCGACCCACGATGCCGACCTCGGTTCCGCCGAGCGAGCACGCGTGGCGCTCGCGACGCTGCCTGCCGAGCAACGCGAGGCGATCGTGCTGCACGACATCGAGGGCTGGCGCGTCGAGGAGATCGCCGAGCTCGAAGGCACGTCGATCTCCGCGATCAAGTCCCGGCTCTCACGCGGGCGCGAACGCCTGCGCACCGTCTACACGCGCCGGTTCGGCCTGAAGCCCGCCGCTTCCTCCTTCGTTCCAGGAGAGCTCCCATGACAACGCTCGATCACCTGATCACGAGTGACCTCGGCGCGCTCGGCGAGGACAGCCGGCGTGCGCCGGGAACGCTCGACGACGCGCTGCGGACCACGGGCATCTACCGCGACGAGCGTCCGGGTGCCGAGGCACGCCGCGACGCGCTCGCCGACGAACGGCGTCGCGAGCTCGTCCTCATGCCGCTGACGCTCTCGCACGTGTTCGCGCATCGCGTTGGTCGGGCAGCAGCCGGTGCGGCGGCGCTCGTCTCCGCGGCAGTGATGATCGTGCTGCTCGCCGATCCGCTCGCGCTTCGCCTCGTTGCGTGGGTCGTGCCCGGCCTCAACGTCAGCGTGTGTGCGCTGCTCGCGACCCTCGCGATCGTTGGAGTCTACGTGATCGCAACGTGGGGCGCGGAGGCGTGGTTCGCGCGCAACATGCGCAAGGCGATCCGGACGGGACCCGACGCATATCAGGACCTCGATCGGCTCTCGCGCGGTCCGCTCGAGATCGCACAAGCCGCGGTGCGCCGGGTCGACGCACTGTCGCTCGGCCTGATGCTCGCCGGGGCGACGGCCGTGACGCTCGTCTTCGGCTACATGGTCGTCGTGATCGGTGCGTTCCACGATCTCTCGCGTGCATGGTCGCTCCAGGCGATGCTGATGACCGGCGCAGTCTCCAAGAACATCGACATGCTCGTGCTCGCTGTCGCAGGTGCGTGCATCGCCGCGACGTTCGTGGCCCGCAGCTGCAGCGGCGAACAAGCCGATGTGCTGAAGACTCGAAGCCTCGCGAGCTGGTCGACACTCGCTGTCGCGATCGTCATCGGCCTCGGCACGGCGTACGGCGCGATCCACGTCATGGTGAACGTTGGCTATAGCCACCGACTGCCGTCGACCGAGACTCGGTTCGCGCTCGCGACCGGCGCGGCCCTCAGCGTCTTCCTCGGCATCGGCTGGGCGCTTCTGTGGTGGCGCCGCCGCGAGCAGGCGCGGATCGTCGATCTCTAGCGGTAGCCTTTGCCCCACCGTGCCGTGAGCTCGCGCACGAGCGCGCGCGGATGCCGGCGAGTCAGCATCGCGGTCGTGGTCGTCCGCGAATGGTTCGCCCACTCGGCCTTGTACGGTTCGGTGCCCTTCAACAGATCGACGCGCGTGATCTGCTCGTGCTTCGCGCGCGCGAACACGTACGCGAGCAGGGTCTTGCCTGGACTCGCCTTGGCGAGCTCGAGGTCGAACGTCGGCTTGTAGTAGTAGAGCCGCCCCTGGTGCTGGAATCCGAGGTGCATCGCGACCGGTCGGCCCGCGACGGTCAGCAGGTCCAGGTGCAACACGTTGGCGAGATCAGGGCTCGCCACGAGTGCCTCGCAGAACGCGCGATCGCGCTCGGACTCGAATTGTGACGAGCGACCTGTTCCGGAGAAGTTGGCGACGTGCATCGCGAAGAAGGTCGGCAACAGTGGGCCAATGTCGCGGGCACCGCGGAGCACCGCGTACGCAACATCGTCGACGTTCTTCGAGAGCATCTTGATGTTGCGGCGGACGTACTTCGCCTCGAGGCGGCTCGCGAGCTCCTGGATCTGGAGGAGATCTGCATACGGATGCTCCTGTTTTGTGCCGGTCTCGAGACTCGCGATCCCGCCAGCCGGCGTGAACGTCATCGCAGCTCGATACGTGCGACCGATCAGGTCTCGGGTCGCGTGCGGAACGGTTCGCCCGAGGACCGAGTCGGCGGGGAACCGGGAGAGCTTGGCGCTGCGGCAGGGCGCCCTGCGCTCGAACCAGCGCCAGAATGCGTGGCCGATCGACGCGTCGTCCGCGACCGTGACAGCCTCGGTGTAGTCCGCGCGGTACACGCCGAGCGTATTCCAGTGTTCGGGAGTCTCGTTCGCGTACCAGAACGGGAGGAGCAGCTGGAGCGCGCGACCTCGGAGGCCCGCGACGACGAAGCTCGTGCGCCCGCCACCGAATCCCTGCTGCCACGCCTCGAAGAAGGCGGGAAACGCGAATGGCGACGCGCCCGAGCGTTGCGTCCACTCGTTCCAGATCGGCCGCGCTGCAAGCGCCGCGGGCTTCGTGAGGATCTCGAAGCGCAGTCGAGGCTCGCGCGGCACTGACGATCAGTCCGCGAGCTTCTGGGCGACGTAGTGCAGGTGCGGACACGTCAGCGCGAGGCGCGCGAGGCGGCCGACGTGACGCCAGCTCGCCGGCTCGTCGGTGATGCTGTCCGTGATCCCCTGTCGGTAGCTGCGGCTCGCATACATCGCGAGCGGCAAGAAGCCGGTCTCGCGCTGCTCGCGAAAATGGACAGGTGGCAGGGCCGAGTACAGCACCTGACTACCGCTGCGCTCGGGATACGCGAGGTAACGGGTGCGCTCGGTGAATGATCGGCGCTGCGCGAGCAGCAGATCGCGATTGCGTCTGATCGTCTTGCGCAGCGTGTCTCCCGGACGTGGTGCCCACGCCGCGAGGCCGTTGTGTCCAGAGTAGTAGAAGACGCCACCCGGCTTGAGCACGCGGTGGACCTCGGCGAGCACGCGCAACCGTTCCTGCGAGGGATGAACGCAGTCGAGCCCGTTGAACGAGAACAGCGCCGCATCGAACGAGCTGTCCTCGAAGGCGAGGTCGCGCGCATCCATGTGCTGGACCCGACTCTTCACGACGCGTTTCTGGGCTTCCTCGACCAGATCCTGCGCGAGATCGATCGCGTCGACGTCGTAGCCACGCGCCTCGAGCCCGATCGTGCTGCGACCACCGCCGCACCCGAGATCGAGGATCTTCGCGGGAGCCGGCGGGAAGTGGCGCGCGATGATCCCGAGCTCGGATCCGTACAGGTCGTTGTCGACAACCCAGTCTTTCCGCGCGTCGGCGCCGAGGTAGCGGTCGATGTTCTCGCGAAGGATATCGGCGGTCATGGTGGGCGCAGGCTTTGCCGGGGGACCCTAGCAACTTTGACCTGACGCGACCAGCGTTCTGCCGCTGACGCCGCGTTCAGAAGCCGCGCAGCGGTAGCTCGGGACCACGCTGCAGCCAGTTGTCCGCGCGATAGTGGGCGCGCTCGTCGATGACGTGCAGCGAGTACGCCTGGCGCGAACGCGCCGAACGATTCGGGCCGCTGCGGTGTGGCAGGAGCCCGTCGAGGACGATGCACGTGCCCTTCGGCGCCTCGAGCGGGAGCATCGCGTCGGTGGGGAGCTCGGTCGGATCGAGGACCTCGTAGCCGACACCGCCGCCGGGCTCGCGATGAAAGCGTCGATGCGGCGGCTCGCGATGGCCGCCGGAACGCGCCCACATGCAACCGTTCTCGATCGTCGCGTCCTCGAGCGCGAACCACAGGCCCATCGCCGACGGTGGATCGGTCCACAGGAACGTGTGGTCCTGGTGCGCGACAACCTCGCCGCCGATGAACGGCTGCTTGAAGATGTACATCGACTGCAGGAGCAGCGGCCGCTCGATCCCCAGCGAGCTGGTCAGCGCCGCGATCCGCGGATCCCGCGAGAACCGCGAGAACACGGGGTCGAGATCGTGGAGCGCATGCCCGATCTTGTTGATCGACCGCTCCTTCGGTTGTCGCAAGCCTCCGGCCGCATCGAACGCCTCCTCCTCGAAGAAGCACCGGATCTGGTCGCCCGATCCGAGGAAGTAGTCGTCGGCGTGGCGCACCTGTTTGCGGGTCGAAAAGATCGAGACGATCGACGGATCGAATTCCTGCACGAGCTCGGCGGCGCGCTCGATCAGCGCATCGCACGCAGGTGCATCCATGAAGCCCTCGAGCACCACGAAGCCATCGCGCTCGTATGCGGCACGCACCGTCACGCTCACGCGTCGACGTCGACCACGATGTCGTCACCGCGCAGGACCACGCGGACGGTGCCGGTCTTGTCGACGCCGAACGCGCCGAACGCGACATCCTCGAGGTTGCGGGTCAGCGTCGACGAGAGTCCGCGGGCACCGGTCTCGCGGCGGAGCGCGTCGCCGACGATGTGATCGAGCACGGCCTCGTCGATCACGAGGTCGAAGCCCTCGAGCTTGAACTCGCGGGTCATCCGCTGGACGACATCGGTGCGCAGGATGTCCTTGAGCGTCCCGGTGTCGAGCGCGCGGAACGGGACGACGCGGGTGAACCGCGCGACCAGCTCGGGCAGGAAGCCATAGGCCTGGAAGTTCGCCACGTTCTCGACCTGCTCGACAGAGAAGTCGACCGCGATGGCGTCGGGGTCGAGGCCGCCCTCGGCCTGGTCGCGGCCAAACCCGATCTGGTCGCGCATCGCCCGGCGATGGGCGATCTGCTGGAAGCCCGAGAACGCGCCCGCGGCGATGAACGCGATGTCCGCCGTCGACATCACGACGTGATCCGCGTACGAGCTGTGCGTCAGATCGAGCGGCACGACCACCTCGCTGGACTCGAGCATCTTCAGGAGCTCGCGCTGGACACCCATGCCGGTGACGTCCTTCGTGGTGCCCGCGCCGGCGAAGATCGCGTTGTTCTGGCCCGAGGCGATCTTGTCGAATTCGTCGAGGCAGACGATGCCGATCGACGCGAGCATCGGGTTCTCGTCGGCGGTGTGCAGCAGGCGGGTGAGGATGGTCGACGGATCCTGGCCGACGTAGCCGGTCTCCGAATAGGTCGTGATGTCGACGAGCGCGGTCGGCAGCTTCAGGATCTTGCCGAACAGCGTCTCGACGAGGAACGTCTTGCCCGAGCCGGTCGGCCCGACGCAGAGGAAGTTCGACTTGCGCGGGAGCTCGGCGCGATCGACGCCATCGATGTAGATCCGCTTGACCCGCCGGACGTGGCGGTAGGCCATCAGGCAGATCGCGCGGCGCGCCTGGTCCTGACCGCGGTAGCCATGCTCCTGGAGGGCCTGGAACATGGCCTGGGGGGAGGGCGAGGGCAGCTCGCGCACGAACTTGATGAAGTGCTCGAGCCCCTGCTTGCGGACCTTGCGGTTCGGCTCCACGTCGAGAAATCGTAGCCCAAGGGAGATCGTTTGACCAATTGCCTCCTCCAGTGGCCTACTCGGTGACGGTGAGCACGCCGACCCTGGTGCGTCCGTTTCTCGATGCCGCGCCGGCTGCCGTGAGGGCCACCCTCGAGGCCATCCCGGACCTCGACCGGCGGCTGTGGACGATCGTGGCCGAGGGTCGCGCGGCCTGGCCCGAGCTGCCGCTCGACGCGGTCGATGTCGTGAAGTTCGTGGCCCGCCAGGTCACCGCGGACCTCGCCGACGCGGCGCTCGACGGTCTGCGTCCGGCCGATCTCTATCTCGCCTGTGCGTGCGCCAAGCAGATCCCGGCGGCCATCGTGGCATTCGACCGCGACTACATGCGCGAGGTCGACATCGCGC
>JBKJUF010000202.1:0-7491 GCA_046590445.1 Kofleriaceae bacterium | reverse complement strand
CGGCTCGCCACCTTTGTTCGCGCCGACCCGCCACAGGATGTTGCCGCTGAGATCGACCGGCAATGTCGGCGGCCTCGCGACCGACGGCAAGATCCTCTATGCCAGCGTCGCCGACCTCGGCACCTACGCGCTCGATCTCAGCGGCAACATCCTGTGGCGGGTCGGCGCGAACAAAGGTGGCGAGCCGGCCGCGCCGCTCGTGTGGAACGAGCTTCTGATCTACTCGCTCGCGGAGGACGGCATGTTCATTGCGAACCGCAAGACCGGCGACACGCTCGAGTACTTCGATCCGGGTGACGGCATCTCCGCGCAGCCCACCGTGACCGGCGACGGCCGGCTGTTCGTGATGAGCAACCGAGGCATCTTGTACGCGTTCGATCTCGACTGACCCGCGATCGTTCACAACGGATCGATGAACGGCAACGCGGGGCGGGCGATCAGGTAGCCCTGCAGGAGATCGCAGCCAAGATCGACGAGCACGCGGGCCTCGTTCTCGGTCTCGACGCCCTCGCCAACCACCATAATGCCCTGCTGGCTGCACAGCTCGATGACCGAGCGGATCAGGCGATGCTTCATCGGGTGCCGGTCGACGTCGCGCACGAGCGACATGTCGAGCTTCACGAAGTCGGTGTCGAGTGGGCTGAACGTGCCCATCCGGGCGTGACCGCCGCCGAGGTCGTCGATCGCGATCCGGAAGCCAAGCTCGCGCAGCTCGGCGACGCGATATTGCAGATCGATCTCGCCCTCGAGCGAGGTCCGCTCGGTGATCTCGAGGACCACGCGCGAGGCCACCTTCGAGAGCGGCGCGAACGGGCTCGTCAGCTGCTTGTCGAATAGATCGAGCAGGTGGAGGTTGATGAAGACGACGCCGCGCTCCGCGGGTGCCGCCGCGATCACCTTCGCGCTATTCGCGCGCACGGCACGGCCGAGCGTCGGGATGCGCTCGAGGCGCTCGGCGGCGTCGAGGATCGCGCCGGGATGCGGCAGTGATCGATCGGTCGATCGGAGCAGGGCTTCATAGCCGAACCGCGCGCGCGTGCTGGCATGCACGATCGGCTGGAAGTGCATGGTCAGCGCGGCGAGGCAACGGTCGAGCTTGGTCTCGAGCTCGCAGAGCTCCGCGACCGGATCGATATCGAGCGACGCGTGCGGATGCGTACCGACCGCGAAGGCGTGCGCGTCACTTCCCGGTGCCGGCTGCGACTCCGCGCGGACGGGCGGCAATGGCGGCAGCGCACCGCGGCCGTCAAGACGCCGGTCGGAGGACACGATCACCATCTTACGCAGATGATGGATCGGTGGCCAACTCGATTTCGCCAGGCCAGACGCTAATACCGACGGTGTGTATGTGCGGCTAGCAGAGACGGCGCAGGTGCTCGCGGAACTCGGCGACAACTGCGGAGGCGGGATGCTTGTCGAGCTCGCTGGCGATCAGGTCGTCGACGATCGGCAGGTCGAGGACGAGCCGATAGAGCATGAGGCACGCACGGTTGGACAGCGGGATGAACCGTGCCTCACCGTTGAGCGTCACGTTCGACGACTCTGGCGTTGACCACAGGACGGTCAGCGTCTTGGGGTCGTAGGTGTACTCCAGCGTGTAACCAAGCGACCCACGCTCGAGCTTGCGGGTGAAGGCGACCTTGGCCGGACGCTGGTCTTCGTGACGCGTCAGGACGCGCGTGGTCTGGACGATTGGCAGCCAGCGCGGGATCTCGATGGCGTCGGCGAACACCTCGTACGCGACGCCGGCACCGACCGTCAGCGTCGTGGAAACTTCGCTGGCAAGGGGAGAGATTTGGGGGGCGAATGCGAGGGCGGTAGCGGCCATTGGATACGTCCTTTCGAGCTGCTTTCCCCATGAGCAACCGCGATACCAGAGCGTCGCGACCAGGTTCCGCATAGTTGAACGAGGTTCTGTCTCCTCGCCCCGACTACTCGATCAGCCAGACGGCGTGATCGGCCGCCGCTAACGACTGACGGCAGGTGGGGTCCGCACTGCCTGGCACTGTGGGCACGACCAGGTCCAGCGCACGACCGGTGAACCGAGCTGGTAGCACTCGATCGACGTGCCGCACCGTCGACACGGCTGGTTCGTGCGCCCGTAGACGAAGTAGCGATCGTCGCCGGGACGATCGCCGGCCAGCCGCTCGCGCGTCGAGCGTGGCCCCGCGCCGAGGTTGTCGAGCATGAGCTCGCGCGCCGTCGTGAAGATCGCGTCGAGCTCGTCGAGCGTGAGGTATCTCACCGGCGTCCGCGGATCGACGCCGCGGAGGAACAGCGCCTCCGACTTGTAGACGTTCCCGATGCCAGAGGCGATCCGCTGATCGAGCACGACGTCCGCGATCGTGCGCGAGCTGTGCACCAGCGCGCGCGACGCCGCTTGCCGGCTATCGAAGTCGTCGGCCAGGACATCTGACCCCAGAGACGCGATCGCCAGGCCACGCATCGGCGCGCGGCGGTGCGAGATCTCGACGGTTGGCGTCGTCAGCCAGAGGTAGATCCCGTCCTCGGTCGTCAGCGCGAGCGAGACGCGTCCGGGCGACATCCGCGCGAGCGCCGCCTCACCGTTCGCGCGATCGTGGATCCGGACGCGGCCATTCATCCCGAGGTGGGTGCGGAGGTACGCACCGTCGTCGAGCGTGATCACGAGGTGCTTGCCGTGCGCGGTCACGCTCTCGACCTTGCGCCCGGCGATGTCGCGCGCGAGGCCTTGCGTGGTGACCCGCTCGAGCCGCTTGCCGACGAGCCGCGGCCCGATCGCGGCCGCGAGCTTGTGGATGGTATCGCCCTCGGGCACGACGGTTGTCTAGCACCCGCGCGCGATCAGGGACGGACCAGAAACACGAAGCCGACCTCGCCGGCGCCGGTATCCGCGGCGAAGCTGGTGCCGGCGTACTCGACACTCGCGGCCGGCGGCGCGTTGAGCACGTAGGCGACACCGGTGACATCCGTGGCGTTGCCGCCGCCCTGGTAGACGATACGGGCCGACACCGGGGTCGTGGCGACCGTCGCGTTCGGGACGCCGACACCCACGCAGTCGCGCACCGAGACGACGAGCGTTGCTTTTTGCGCGTCCTGTGGGATTCCCGCGCCGCCGTACAGCGACGCGATCCCGGCGATGCTGATGAGAGCGACGCTGACGTCCGTCGACGGCGCCACGAACGGACGCTGGTACCGGAACCGATACCGCGGATAGTCAGTCCGGCCGGACGCCGTGAGCGCGACCGATCGCGGCGCACCCGAGCTCCGGACGCCGATCGCGAACATCCCAGCGGCGTCGGTTTGGCCCACACCGCCCGGGATTGCATCGACGCCTAGCTGCGCGATCCCCTTGAGTGTGCTGGAGTCCGTGAAGACACCGGTTATCCTGATCGTCTCATCGACGATCGCGTCGGGCTCGCAGGGATCGACGCCGGCCGGCAGCACGTCGAACGGCGGCTTGATGCCGAGCACGACATCGCAACCTGCGACGACGACTGCGAGCACCAGGACGATCAGTCGCACGCCGCGATGATCACACGTAGCCGTGCGCGCGGGCAGCACCACGCGTGCAGATTACGGGAGAGCCGGCTCGTCGGCGTCGAAGTTGGGCTCGGCATCACCATCGTCGTCGGCGGCGTCGACCTCGGCGCCGGCGGCAGCAAGATCGGCCGGGGTAGGCAACGGCTCGGGTGCGGTCACGCCGACGATCGGCGCGCGCACGACGAGGCCGCGATAGTCGATGCGCGCGCCCGCTGCGATCAGGCCGCGCGCGAACGGCGACTCGGCCGCGATCACGCCGTCGATCGTCTCGATCAGGAGCTCGCGCCGGCGCGCCCGACCCGCGAGCCGCGGCAACCCGACGGCGAACGCGAGTTCGATCGTCTCGGCCGGCAGCTGGCCGGTCGCGATCCGCTTGCCGCGCGGCTCGAGCCAGATCGCGAGCTCGCCATCGACGAGGATGGCGGTCGCGCCGACGCGCCGCGCAGGACGCGCGTTCGGATCTGCGAGCTGAGGCCAGGGCAGGGCGCCGCCCCACGCGTTCGCCGGATCGACGGCCGCGACGACGTCGACCCGCGGCGCCTGACCGCGTGGCAGCTCGCGCAGCCGATCGATCGCGCCGGGCCACGCGAACTGCGCGCCCTCGAGGCTCTCGACGAAGTAGCCGCGGCGCACCGTGCCGGCATCCTCCATCGCGCGCAGCACGTCGCCGACGACCGCGAAGCCTCCCGGCAGCTCGTCGGCGCGCGCGCCGTTGCGGCTCGCCACGCCCCAGCGCTCGAGCAGCGCCGTCGCCATCGCGTGGCCGCGCGCGGTCGCGGTCGGTGCTGCACCGAGCGATGACACGAGCGACCACCGGCCGCCGAACGACGCGTGCACGTTGACCCGGCGACCCGCGGGCGCCGACAGCGAGCGCAGCGGCGCGAACGTGTCGTTGGTGATCGCGCCCGCCCACACGAGGTCCCACAGCGCGGTGACGACGCTGGTGCGCAGCGATGCCTGCTTGAGCGCGCCGTCGCCGGTGACCTCGCGCGGCTCGCGTGGCACGGCGGCGGCTACGGCGCCCTCGATCGCGACGAGGAACGACGCCCCTGCGGTCGCGAGGTGCGCGGTGATCACGTCGTGGATCGGCGAGGTATTCGGGATCGCTGCCGGGTCGGGCGCCAGCGCACGAGCGCGTTCGCGGCGCAGCAGGATCACGCGGCCATCACGGGTGCCGAGCGAGCCAGCGCCCACCCACACCAGCTCGCCGGCGGCGCCGAGCTCGTCGAGCATCCGCGGGTGGTAGTCGGCGATCCGCGCGGGCAGGATCCGCTGCTCGAGCTCGGAGAACGGCAGGGCGACACCCTCGAGGCGGACGATCACGTCGCGCAACGCGCCGGTGCCGCGGCGCGGTTGATCGAGCCCGTGCCAGCGCGGCAGAAACGACGCGAACGCCGACGCGCCAACGGGGGCGACCTGTTCGCGGAGTCGCGCGAGGGTCCGCCGCCGCAGCTGGCGCAGCACCTCCGGATCACAGGCGTCCTTGCCGCTGCCACCCGGGCGCAGCTCGCCACGCACCAGCGCGTTGCGGCTCTCGAGCAACGCGAGTACGGGTTCGATCTGGCCGGCCGGCAGCCCCCAGCGCTTCGCCGGCGCGTCGGTCGTGAACGGGGCGTGGGTGCGGGCATAGCGCGCGACGAGGGTCTCGAGCGGTTGCGCGACCGGCTCGAGCAGCGCGGCAGGCAGGCCGGCCGGGATCTGGACGCCGAGCCCGTCGCGGTAGCGCGCCGCATCCTCGGCCGCGATGAATCGCTCCTCGCCGGCGATCCGCACCGGCGCGATCCGCCGCGCCGTCATCAGCGTGCGCAGCGCACCATCGATGCGATGTGTCTCGTCGGGCTCGGCCCCCGGTTGAAATTCACTCGCAGCCGCGAGACCGAACGAGCACCGCGCCGCGATCTCGTCGCGCGAGAGATCGCCGAGCCGGCGCAGCAGATCGTGGATCTCGTCGACGTTGCGCGCCTTGCGATCGTCGGCGAGCTGCTGCAGCTCGAGCTCGACCTCGGCGAGCACGTCGGGATCGAGCAGGTCGCGAAGCTCGCCGCCGCCGATCAGCTCGCGCAGGAGGTTGCGGTCGAGCGTGAGTGCCTGGGCCTTGCGTTCGGCGAGCGGCGCGTCCCCCTCGTAGAGGAACGCGGCGACGTAGTCGAACACCAGCGAGCGCGCGAACGGCGACGCCGCCTCGGTCACCGCCGGCTCGATGCGGATCGCGCGCGAGCGGACCTGGCGCAGCACGTCGATCAGCGCGGGCAGGTCGAACACGTCGCGGAGGACCTCGCGATAGGTCTCGAGCGTGATCGGGAACGCCGGGAACCGCAGCGCGACGCCCATCAACTGCTGGGCGCGCAGGCGCTGGGCCCACAGCGGCGTGCGCTGACCGGGACGGCGACGCGGCAGCAGCAGGGCGCGCGCGGCGTTCTCGCGGAAGTGCGTCGCGAACACGCTCGATCGCGCGAGTTCGTCGACGAGGATCGTCTCGATGTCGTCCGGATCGGGGATCAGCTGGTCATCGGTCGGCAGCACGTCGCCGTCGGCGAACCGCATCGCGATCCCGTCGTCGGTCCACAGCGGGTGGATCGGATAGCCGAGGTCGGCCTCGAGCTGCTTGGCGATCACGAGTGCCCACGGCGCGTGGATGCGGCTGCCGAATGGCGAGAGGATGCAGACCCGGACATCGCCGAGCTCGTCGCGAAACCGCTCGATCGTGATCGCGCGATCCGTCGGAACCGCGCCGGTGGCCGCGCGCTGATCGGCGAGGTACTTGATGAGGTTGTCGGCGGCGTAAGCGTCGAGCCGGTAGTCGGCCTCGAGCCAGGCCTTGGCGGCGACGCCGTCGCTCGCGAGCCGGCCATCGAGCTCGCGGCAGAACGCACCGAGCGACCGGCCGAGCTCGATCGGGCGGCCGGGACCTTCGCCGCGCCAGAACGGCATCTTCCCGGGCTGGCCGGGGGCGGGCGACACGATCACGCGATCGCGGGTGATGTCCTCGATCCGCCACGTGGTCGCGCCGAGGATGAAGGTCTCGCCCTTGCGGCTCTCGGCGACCATCTCCTCGTCGAGCTCGCCGATCCGCGGGCCGGTGCCGATGTGTACCGCGTAGGTCCCGCGATCGGGAATCGTGCCGCCCGAGACCACGCTGAGCAGCCGGGCGCCGCGCCGGCCAACGAGCGTGTCGGCCTGACGGTCCCAGGTCAACCGCGGCCGCAGCTCCGCAAATTCGTCGGATGGATAGCGTCCCGAGAGCATGTCGAGGACGCCGGTCAACGCCTGCCGGGACAGCTCGCGGTAGCTCGCGGTGCGCCGCACGAGCCGCTCGAGATCGTCGACCTTCCAGGTGTCGGTCGCGACCATCGCGACGATCTGCTGCGCGAGCACGTCGAGCGCGCTGTCCGGAACCCGGATGCTCTCGACCTCGCCATCGAGCATCTTGCGGGCAACCACCGTCGCCTCGAGCAGGTCCCCGCGGAACTTCGGCAGGATCCGGCCGCGCGAAACGCCGCCGACGTGGTGACCGGCGCGCCCGATCCGCTGGAGGCCACGCGACACCGCGCCCGGCGATTCGACCTGGACGACGAGATCGACGGTGCCCATATCGATGCCGAGCTCGAGCGACGACGTCGCGACGACCGCGCGCAGCCGGCCAGCCTTCAGTGCCTCCTCGATCTCGGACCGCTGGTGGCGCGCCACCGAGCCGTGATGCGCGCGCACGAGCTCGACGTCGGGCTGGACCTGACCGGTCTCGACCGCGAGCTCGGACAGCTGCTGCGAGACCCGCTCGGCGAGGCGCCGCGAGTTGACGAAGACGATCGTCGTGCGATGCGCGAGGATCATCTCGAGCAGCCGCGGGTAGATCAGCGGCCACATGCCGCCCCCGCTGTCGCGGCCGGACGCGCCGCTGCCAGAGCCGTTCGCGCCGTCCCTGGGCTTGGTCGCCGGCGCCGGTGGCGGCGCGTCCATGTCGGGGGCCGG
>JBKJUF010000035.1:0-3876 GCA_046590445.1 Kofleriaceae bacterium | reverse complement strand
GCGTTCTCGCGGCGGTTCTTCGAGGCCCTCGAGCAGGGAATTCCCGACGCCGGGCAGGCCGGGCTGGTCGATCTCGAAGCCTCGGGACCGATGGAGGTCCTAGACGAGACGGACCTCATCGACGACGAGGATGAGGAGCTGGACGAATCCGACCTCATCCAGACCTGAATCGCCCTGTGATTTCGGTTATGATCGGCGCGCAGTCTTCATGAGGATCGGTATTTTCTCGGACGTCCACGCGAACATCGAAGCGATGACCGCGGTGGTCGAAGCGTTCAAGACGGAACGCATCGACAAGTACGTCTGCATCGGCGACGTCGTTGGCTACGGCGCCTCGCCGAACGAGTGCTGCGACATCATCCGCAAGCTGGCCTCGTACACGATCCTCGGCAACCACGACGCAGCCGTCGCGGGCCGCATGGACTATTCGTATTACTACGACGCCGCACGCCAGGCGCTCGACCTCCACTCCCGTCAGCTCAGCGCCGAGAACATGCAGTGGCTGCGCGGCCTGCCGTACGAGGTTCGCGAGGGCGACGTCACGTTCTGTCATGGCTCGCCGATCAACCTCGAAGAGTTCGAGTACATCTTCTCGGTCGAGCAAGCGACGCGTTGTCTCGATATCTGGGACGAGCTCGGCATGGTGACGTTCATCGGCCACTCGCACCTCTGCAAGTCGTTCGCGCTGACCCGCGACGAGGTGTTCGAGGTCGTCGCGACCAAGTTCGTCATCCGTCCCGAGCACCGCTACATCATCTCGGTCGGCTCGGTCGGCCAGCCGCGCGACTACGACAACCGCGCGAGCTACACGATCTACGACACCGACGAGCACGTGTTCGAGTTCAAGCGCGTCGCGTACGACATCGATTCGGCGGCGCAGAAGATCTTCGCGGCCGAGCTCGAGCGGAACTTCGGCAATCGCCTCTTCCTCGGCGTCTGAGCAATTGTGACCTTCGCGGTCGATTGTGACCTTTTCGGTCGATCGTGAGCTTCGCGGTCGATTCGGCGAGCTATCGACCTCACGGCTCGGGCGAGACGGCCGTCGATGCGAAGTGCATCGAGCTGTGGCGTGCAACGTCGTAGGTCTCGCTGGTGATCACGCCGTCGCGTTTCATCGCGCCCAACACGATCGCGACGCGCTCGGCGGTCTCGGGGTCGAGGCCACGCGCCTTGCGGACACGCCGGCTCATCGATGTCGGTTGCGAGGTCAGCGCCGCGAGGAAGGCCGCCTGGCGGACCGTAAGGTCGCGTGGCGAGGTGCCAAACCAGTAGCGTGCCGCGGCGCGCAGCCCGAACACGCGCGGTGCAAGCTCGATGATGTTGAGGTAGCGCTCGAGGATCGCGGTCTTGTCGAGCCGACTCTCGAGGCGCCAGGTCAGGATCGCTTCCTGGATCTTGCGGTCGAGGCTGCGGCGCTGCGAGAGGAAGGCGTTCTTGACGAGCTGCTGGCTGATCGTGGAGCCGCCTCGCGCGAGCCGGCGCTCGCGGAGGTCGATCTCGAGGCTGCGGGCGATCTGGACGAGATCGAAGCCGGGGTGGTTCCAGAAGCGGCCATCCTCCGCCGACACGAACGCGGCCTGCACGTGATAAGGCAGGCGGCGCAGCGAGATGTACTGGCCGTCGTCGGGATCGATGTGTACGCGCGAGCCATCTGCGAGCTGCTGCTCGCCGGCGCGCAGCAAGCTCGTGACATCGGCCTCCGGCGGCTCGGCGCTGACCGTGCAGGCACCGGTGAACGAGCTCGCGAGGCTCGCACCATCGCCCAGTGGCGCCGCGAGATCGATCGCGAGCCGCATCGACGCGCCGAGGTTGCCGCCGAGCGTCATGCCGTCGAGCGGGCCACGCAGCGCCAGCGGTAGCGCCAGCAGGAGATCCGCACACGGCGCCGAGGCGAGCCTGACATCGAGCTGCCCGGAGACCGGCACGGATCGCCGCACCCATCCGCTTGCCGTGAACCGGGCCGCGCCGATGCCGAGCTCGGCATGCGGGACCGCGATCGCATCTGCCGAGATCGCGAGCTCGCCACGCAGCGTGCCGTCGACGGTGACCGTGCTGCTCGCCAGGTTCGGGTGGTCGATCGCGAGCTGCTCGATGCTGCCGTCCAGCGCAAGCGTCGCGTCGGCACCGCGGCGGCGCACGACGATCGATCCGGAGGCGCGCGTCCGCGACAGATCGAAGCCACGCGGGGCGAGCGCCGCGAGCGCCGCGAGCGGGAGGCGGTCGCCGCGCACGGTGAGCGCGAGGTCCGACGGCGCGACGTCGACGGCGAGCGGGCGCGCGACCCCCGCGTCATCGATCGAGGCACGCAGCTCGAGGGCGCCATGGGGCGCGAGCCTGCCGACGGCGACGTCGCGGAGCGCGATCGTGCTGCTCCCAGCATCGACCCGGCCCGTCCCGGCGACCGCGAGCACGCGCGCGAACCGCATCTCGGGGAGCGCGAGCTCGGCGGCGCTGCGCGCGAACGCGAGATCGACGCGCAGCGGGGCTCGCCCGCCGCGCAGCCGAACCGGGCCGGTGATCACGCGGACGCCGGTCGCGTCGGGTACGAGCTCGACGCCATCGGCGGTCAGCTCGCCAAGCCCCGCGATGTTCGCGGTCAGCGTGCCCTCGGCGACGATGATGCGGCGCACGCTGCCGCGACCACGTCCACCGCGACCGTCGCTGCGTCCCGCGCCTTGCCGGGCGATCCGCCGCGCCAGCCGTGCGAGATCGGAGTCGCCATTTTGATCGACGCGGATCGCGACCCGCGGACCATCGACGCGGATCTCGTCGGCGCGCAGCTGGCCGCCGAGCAGCGAGCCCATCGCGACCGATGCCTCGAGCGCGTCGACCTGCACGATCTCGCCGAGCGCGACATCGGTCAGCCGGATCGCGCCGGTGAGGTCGGCATCGATCCCGCCGATCCGCGCCGGTACACCACCCGCCGCGGTCAGCCGGTCGGCGAGCGCGTCGGTGCGCGCACGAACGATCTCGGCGGCGGCGATCGGGACGCCGAGCGCGAGGATCGCCGTCGCGCACAGCACTCGACGTTCGCGCGAACGCAAGCCTCGCATCAGTGGTGCTCGATCACCGCCTCGCGGCGTTCATCGCCGATGTACTGGCGCTGCAGGATCCGGCGCTCGCCGCGACCGCGCGAGGTCGAGAGCGTCGCGCCCGCGAGCATGTGCTCGCACAGCTCACCGAACGAGATGCCCGCGGCGTCGGCGATCTTCGGGAGCAGGCTCGTCGGGGTCATCCCGGGCAGCGTGTTGACCTCGAGGACGAACTCGTTGCCCGAGTCGCTGACCATCATGTCGACGCGGGTCGCACCACGACATCCGAGCGCGGTATGCGCACGCACGGCCTGGGCGAGCACGCCGCGATAGCGCTCGGGCGACAGCCGCGGCGGCACGAAGTACTCGGTCGCACCCCGCGTGTACTTGTTCGCATAGTCGTAGAACCCATCGCGCGGAGCAATCTCGACGGCGCCGATCGCACGGTTCTCGAGAACGGCGACCGAGACCTCGCGGCCGGTGATGAACCGCTCGACCAGGATCTCGTCGTCAAAGCACAGCGCGCGCTCGACCGCGGGCGCGAAGTCTTCGAGCGCGTGGACGATCGTGACGCCGACCGAGCTGCCCTCACGGATCGGCTTCACCACGCACGGGAAGCCGAAATCGCCGTGGACGCCGGTCAGGTCGCTCAGGTCCGACGCGGTCAGCGAGTAGTACGCGGGCGTCGGGAGGTTGTGGAGCCGGAACAGCTCCTTGGCCTTGCCCTTGTGCATCGCGAGGGCAGAGGCGAGCACGTCCGAGCCCGTGTACGGGATGCCGAGTAGCTCGAGCAGACCCTGGACGCACCCGTCTTCACCGAGGCGGCCGTGGAGGCAGATGAACG
>JBKJUF010000016.1:0-5143 GCA_046590445.1 Kofleriaceae bacterium | reverse complement strand
CTCGGCCGGCGACTATAGCAGGCGTCGGCAGCACGTCGGCTGCAACGTCGGCTGCACCTTGGCGGCACCTCGGCGTCGGCGCGCGTTCACCGAGACATCCGTGGCGTTCACGCTCGACGGCGTTCGCGGAACCACGGTAGACCATGCGCCGATGCGCCTCTCGTTCGTGATCCCGACGAGGAACCAGGCCCGCTTCATCGGCCAGTGCATCGACGGCTGCCTCGCGCAGGGCATCGAGGCTTCCGAGATCGTCGTCGTCGACGGCGCCTCGACCGACGACACGCGCGACGTCCTCGCCGGCTACGGCGATCGCATCCGCTGGATCTCCGAGCCCGACCGCGGCCAGTCCGACGCGATCAACAAGGGCGTGCGCATGTCCCGGGGCGAGCTCGTCGCGTGGATCAACTCCGACGACTACTACGCGAGCCCGCGCGCGGTCGGCCAGCTCCTCGCCGCGTTCGACGCCGAGCGCGACGTCGACATCGCCTACGGCAACGGCGTCCGGGTCGACGTCGCCGGCGCCGAGCTCGGCCCGTACCGCGCCCGCGCGATCACCCGGGTCGCCGAGATCGTGACCCACCCCGCGAGCTTCGTGCTCCAGCCCGCCCTGGTGTTCCGCCGCCAGCTGTTCCTCGACGTCGGCGGCCTCGACGAGACGCTGCACTACACGATGGACTACGAGCTGTGGATCCGCCTGTTCGCGGCCGCGCGGGTGACCCGCTACATCCCCGAGGTCATCGCCTGCGCGCGCTACCACACCGACGCGAAGTCGATCGCCGCGATGGGCAAGCAGATCCGCGAGGCGTACCGGGTCAAGCGCGCGAGCGCCCGCCGCCTCGAGCTCGGCCTCGCAGCTCGCGCGCTGATGTACGCGGGCGTCGCGTCGATGGGCGTGTACTGGCTCGCCGTCCGGCTCGGCCTCAAGCGCGCGGCGTGAGCTTTGGGTCGATCGCGTCCTCGTACATGCGGCGCAGCTGGGCGGCGACCGCCGCGGGTGCATAGCGCGTCGCGACGAGCCGGCGCCCATGCTCGCCCATGTGCCGGCGGCGGGCGGGATCCGCGAGGAGCGTCAGGATCGCGCGGGCGAGCGCCGCGGGCTCGCGCGGGACCACGAGGCCGGCGCCTGCCGCGGCGACGTCGTCGCAGATGTTGACGCGATCGGAGAGCACGACGGCCAGGCCCGAGGCCATCGCCTCGGCGACGGCCATGCCGAAATTCTCGCGGTACGACGGCTGGACGAGCAGCGCGGCGCGGCCGAAGAGCAACGCGCGCCCGGCCTCGTCGACGTGGCCGGTGAAGGTGACGGCGGCGCCGATGCCAGCCTCGGCGATCATGCGCTCGACCGCGGCGCGGTAGCCGCCCTCGTCGGGGCCCGCGATCACGAGGCGCGCGCGCGGCTCGCTCGCGAGGATCTGGCGGAAGGCCGGCACGAGGATGTCGAAGCCCTTCATCAGGTGGATGCGCCCGAGGATCAGGACGTCGAAGCTGGCATCGCGCTCGCGCGCGTCGACCGTCCCGAGCTCCGTGGCATCGACGACGTTCGGCACGACCACCGACGGCAGGTCGCGAAACCGTTCGGGCACGTTCGCGCGCTCGGCCGCGGCGGTGTAGTGCACGGCCGCGGCGCGCCGTAGCGTGCGGTTCTCCGAGGCGTAGAGGAACGCGCGCTTCATCCACTTGCGCTGCTCGAGCGACCACGGATCGAGGCTGCCGTGCGGCGTCACGACGTACGGCACGCGGAGGAGCTCGGCGATCCGCGCGACCATGATCCCGGGGAATGCCCACAGCATGTGGGTGTGGACGAGATCGAACTCGCGGATCCGGCGGACCAGCGCGGGGACGAGCGCAGGCGCGACGAAGGACTGGCGCGCCGGGCGTGCCGGGAAGTACGTCACGCGGACGCCGCGCACGTCGCGCGTGCCGGGCTCGATCGCGGGGAGCTGCGGGTTGCCGCGCGCGGTCGTCGTGAAGACCTCGCAGTCGACGTCCGTGCGCTGCAGCGCCTCGGCGTAGGCGGCGACGGCGGTCGTCGTGCCTCCCCACTCGGTCGCGGGGAGGTACATGCCGCAGACCTGCAGGACCTTCACGACGGGCATCATAGTTGGGTCTCGGGCCGGGTCTCGGGGGCGGTCCGCGATTGTCGTCGGGAACCGCCTGGGCTATAGAGCCGCCATGGCGACCGGCGCGGCTCCGATCGGGCTCTTCGCCTACAATCGCCCGGAGCACCTCGCCCGGGCGCTCGCGGCGCTCGCGCGGTGTCCCGAGCTCGCCACGTCGAAGCTCGTGGTGTTCTGCGACGGACCGAAGCCCGATGCGACCGACGCCGGGCGCGCGCGGATCGACGAGACCCGGCGGGTCGCGCGCGAGGTCGCGCCGGCGCACGCGCGGATCGTCGAGCGCGCGCAGAACATGGGGCTCGCGACGTCGATGCGGGCGGGCGTGACCGAGCTGTGCGAGGCGGCCGGCCGCGCGATCATCCTCGAGGACGATCTCGAGGTGGCGCCGACGTTCCTGCGGTTCATGCACGACGCGCTCGCGCGCTACGCCGACGAGCCGCGCGTGATGCAGGTGTCGGGCTACATGTACCCGGTCGAGGTCGCCGGCACCGACGACGCGCTGTTCCTGCCGACGACGAGCTGCTGGGGCTGGGGCGTGTGGGCACGGTCGTGGGCGCAGCTCGGCGACGGCGCGTCCTCCTACGACCGCCTCGCGAGCGACCCGGCGCTGCGCCGGCGCTTCGATCTCGACGCCGCGTATCCGTACTTCGAGATGCTGGTCTCGCAGCGCCGCGGCGAGATCGACTCGTGGGGCATCGCCTGGTACCTCGACGTGTTCGCCCACGACGGCCTCGTGCTGTACCCGCGGCAGAGCCTGGTCGCGAACCGCGGCCACGATGGCTCGGGCGCGCACCGCGAGGAGAGCTCGCCGTTCGAGGCCGACGCGCACGACTTCCTCCCGACGAAGCTCCCGCCGGTGCGCCTCGACGACGCGCAGTACGCCGCGGTCTGCGACTTCATCCGGCGCGCGAGCCGGGGCGGGCTCACCGCGCGGGTCGGCCAGCTGTTCCGCAAGGCGAAGGTGATGTGGCAGCGATGATGGAGCTGGTCTGGAAGATGCTACGGGTCGCGAGGGTGCCGCAGGTGCTCGAGTGGACGCTCGCGCGCCAGGCCCACGAGCGCTGCCTGCGCCAGGTCACCGCGGCGGCGGGCGTGCGGTTCGGCCCGGCGGCGCGCGTGGTCGGCAAGGACCCTTCGCGGATCGTCGTCGGCGCGAAGACGCTCGTCGATGGCGAGCTGCTCGTGCACGACTACGGCGGGCGCATCGTGATCGGCGAGTCGTCGTACATCGGCGCGGGCACGCGCGTGTGGTCGGGCGAGGAGGTCCGCGTCGGCGATCACGTGTTCATCGCGCACAACGTGACGGTGACCGACACGAACTCGCACCAGCTCGACGCCGAGGAGCGCGCGGCGCACTACCAGCGCACGGTCGTCGAGGGTCGGCCGTTCGAGAAGGGTACGATCCAGACGGCGCCCGTCGTGATCGGCGACCACGCGTGGATCAACTTCAACGTCGCGATCCTCAAGGGCGTGACGATCGGCGAGGGCGCGATCATCGGCGCCGGCAGCGTCGTGACGAAGGACGTCCCACCGTTCGTGCTATGCGCGGGCAACCCGGCGCAGGTCATCCGCCCGCTGCGTCCGGTACGCTGACCCCGATGATTCATCAGGACGTCGAGCGAGACCAAGCGGGCAAGGCAGATCGGGGCGCACGCCCTGAGCGAGAGCTCGGACTTGCCGTCCGGGCCGCGCGAGCACCGGACGTACGCCACGAGACGCTCGCGCCGCGCCGGTCACAGCCGACGGCCTGGTGAATCATCCGGGCCAGGTGCCATGCCAGTCGGTTCATTCATTTATGAAAGGCGCAACCGATCGCTCTGACTTCCGTTTTCGAAAGTCGGTCCGGCGTACTTGTTCCCAGCACGCCGAGACGCTCGATCGCCCTGCTTCATGTTGCCGCGGCGCGTACGCCGTTGCTCGTCTACTCGGCTGCTGCAGCAGCACTGCTCGCCGCACTCGCCGCCAGCCTCCCGACGGAGAGCGCGCGGCGCTCGCAGAGGCTCCGGACGGGGCGATGGTCGCTCGCGATGGCGCGGCGCTCTCCATCGCTCTACTCCATGTTGCCGCTGCTCGTGCGCCGACCGTACTCGTCCGCTCGGCGCTGCCGCTGCAGCTCTGAAGAACGCGTGCGGCGCCGTGCGCTCGTGCCCGGCTCGGGCCGGGGGGCCCGCCGGTCACGAGTTGCGCGGCGCCCTGCTCGCCGCGATCGCCGCGATGTCTGGATCGCCGCGCGAGTTCATCGTCAGTCCTGGTTGGGACCGATGGTTCGACGAGCCTGCCCTCTCGAGGTACCGGGCCTCGCAGTCCTTCGTTCAACGATTCGGTTGCCACCGGCACAGGTTCATCGCGAACGGCGACTCGGTCTCGCCGCCGCGCAGTCCTTCGTTCAACGATCGGCTGTCACGGAGCGTCTCGGTTCGATCGCCAGGCTTCCGGTTCAGTCCCGGCCGGGACTGACGTCAGCACGAACGCCAGCGCGCCGGGTGCCTGCCCTCGGATCAGGAGCAGACCATCGTGATGCTGCTTGTGGTGGCCGTCGCACAGCAGCGTCAAGACCGGCAGCTCGTGTCCGCCGCCATGCTCGCGGTGCAGGATGTGGTGGATCGCCAGGAACCGCGTCGCCGTGCACCACGGCACGGTGCACCGAAACTTGTCGCGGACGAAGACCTTCCGTCTCGTCGGCTCCGGGATCTTCGACTTGACCCGCGTCGGCTCGTCGCGCTCGAGGTCGCCGATCTGCTCGCAGTCGCACTCGACGCGCTCGAGGCCCTGCGGCGACAGCGCGATCTCCATCCCGGCGCTGACCAGGTGGGCCCTCTTGCAGTCACGACAGGTGGTCACCGCGGTCTGAAACGGCGGCTTGGTCGGCTCATCAACCGCAGACGACGGTGTGAGGATCGCGACCGCACTCGCGCGGACAAACTCGGTGTCGCTGCACGTGCCGCCGCTCGCCTCGGCAGCCGCGATGCGCGCCTGCTTGTGCAGCATGAAGTCCTCTGCCGAGACGTCCTCGAAGACGATCCGAT
>JBKJUF010000611.1:0-7238 GCA_046590445.1 Kofleriaceae bacterium | reverse complement strand
CACGAGGTAGAGCAGCGCGTCGGTCAGCGCCTGGAGGTTCGTCGACGCCGTCGTCACCTCGATCCCGCCGAACTGCAGCACGACCTTGCCCGGCAACGTCACCGGCTGCTTGATGATACTTCCCGGCGCCCCCCCCGGCGCACCGTCGTCGATCACGCCATACGTCGCGAACGCCTCGGTCGTCGCCGGCGTCCACACCGGCAGCGCGAGCTCGGCCGCATCGCTGAACCCACCGGACGAGCCGACGATCTGGAACCGCGCGGTGCCCGCCAGCTCGGCGGCCGCAGGGAACTGGACCTCGACGCGGTCGTTCGCCGGCACGCTGACCTCACGGCCTGCGCCGTCGGTGAGCATCGCGTTCGTCGTGCGCGCGGCGAGCTTCACCGTGATCGGGGCATCGGTCTGATTCTGCACCACGACCGGCAGCAGGAACGTGTCGCCGAAGTTGAGGAACCGCGGCGGGCTCGGCCGCACCATCAGCGGCAACCGGGCCGTGATCGCGCTCTCGCCCTTGCCGAACTGCTTGTCGCCCGCCGTCGCGATCGCCACGATGCGATAGCGCGTCAGGTTGTCCGGCAGCTTCACGTCGAGCGTCGCCTTGCCCTGCGCATCCGTCTTCACCGACGGCGCGAACGCCGCGAGCGGGTTGAAGTTCGAGCGGATCGTGATTGGCTTGGCCGGATTGCTGCCATCGCTCTCCTCGTCGCCGTCCTTGTTCTTCTTCTGGCGCTGTGGCGGTGGCGCGGGCTTGGCCTCGGCAACCATGTCCATCGCCATCGGCGCCGGTGCGGCCATCGGCTCCTTCGAGAGACCGCCTCTGCCGCGTGTGGCCGCGCTGTCGGCGAGCACGCTGGCGTCGGGCTTCGCGAGCTTGACGTACGCGCGCAGGTAATGATCGCGGGTGTCGGCGCCACGCTGCGTGTAGAACACGCCGACCGGGTTTGGGAACTGGTAGCCGGTGAGCGCGAGGATCGCCTCGTCGACGACGATCACCGCGACCTCGGCGTCCGGCATCGGCCGTCCCGCCGCGTCCTTGACGACGATGCCGAGCTTCGCGGCCTCTCCCGGCCCCAGCTTCGCCGCGCTCGGCGTCACCTCGACGGCCAGCGTGCGCTGCTTCGGCGGCACCGGCAGATCGATCGTGCCCACCGCATAGGCCGGACGCTTCGGCAGCTTCGGATCGGGATCGCCGTTGTCGTCGAGCCGCGCGGCCGCGCCGACGAGATCGACCTGGACGACGATGTTCGGGACCATCGCATCGGCGATCGGGATGCGGATCGTCGTCGTCGGACCGGTCAGCGCGATGCGCTCGGTCTTGACGATGCCGCTCCGCCGCCAGCTGACGATGCCTTCGGCCGGAAAGAACGGGCTCTGCACGAGGAGCTCGGCGGTGTCGCCATGCCTGTACTCCTGCTTGTCGGGGATCAGCTGCACGCGCTCCTGCGAGACATCGCGCGCCGGAGGCTTTTCACCGCCGGTCACCCAGAAGTCGAGCGTGGTCTGGTTCGGCCGGCCCTTCGCGTCGACGATCGTCGCGGTGACCTTGTAGGTGCCGCCCTCGTTCGTCGCGAACTGACAACCCTGCGGCTTGTCGGCGGCGGTGACCGCGCAGGTCTGCGGACCCTGCTCCTGCTGGACGTACTTGCCCTTCTTGTACTGCCAGTCGAGCCGCACCGCACGCAGCTCGATCTTGGTGCCGACCGCGGCCTTGCCGTCGAGATCGACGCCGATCACGTCGATGTCGAACGGCTGGCCCTTCTCGACGAACGGCTTCTTCGTCTTGAGGCCAACATAGAGTGACGCCGGGTGGACGATCAGCGGCGTCGACGCCGACCAGGTCTGACGGTTGACGTCGGTGACGCTCGCGTTCGCGGTGACCGCCATCGGCATCGCCGGATTGACCGAGAGAAAGTCGAGGTGCAGCGTGTGCGCGCCGACCGCGTCGGTCTTGCCCGCGAAGTTCCACGACGACGTCTCGCGGCGCCCGCGGCCACCGCCGTCATCATCGTCGCCGTGAAACCCGCGATGGCCCCACCACGGCACCCACGCGCCGAACGTGAAGTCATCGCGATTCGGCGGCGTGAACGTGGTGCGCTCGGCCGTCACGTACCAGCTCGCCGGTGCGCCCGCGAGCGGGCCACCCGCGTAGTACTTCGCGTTCACCGTGACGTCACCGCCCTGTCCCACGAGCATCGGGCCCTGGCTCGCCTGCGTGGTGACCTCGAACTCGGGGCGCCGGAACTCCTCGATCTCGAAGCTGTGGGTGTAGCTGCCGGTCATCCGGCCGGAAGCCTCGATCGCGACGTACGCGCTGCCGAGGTTCGGCGTCTTGGGTAACGTGAACCGGGTGTCGAAGCCGCCGACCGCGCTCACCACCATCGAACCCTTGCCGATCTGGTTCCCGCGCGAGTCCTTCACGGTGTAGGCAAGGCCGCTGACGTTGCCGGCGATGCCGCCGATGTCGCCATGCTTGCCCGGGTCGAGCACGCGCAGCCAGCCCTTGAGCGAGACCTCCTCGCCGGGCTTGTACATCTTGCGGTCATCGATCACGTACCAGGCGAGCTGCGTGGGCCGCGCCTGCTTGACCCAGCTGCCGTACTCGCTCCACCCCGACTCGTCGGTGACGAACGCGACGTCAGCGCCGCGCCGCGCGGTCACGTAGTGCGAGCCCTTCATGCCGTCGGCGCCGAGCGGCAGCGTGGCGAGGCCGCGCTCGTCGGTCTTGCCGGTGATGCCGAACGGCTCGATCTCGACCGCGACGCCGGCGGCCGGCTTACCCGTGGCGAGCTCGGTGACGTGCGCGACGAGGCTGTCGGCATCGACGTAGGCATCGATCGCGAGCCTGGTCGACTGCACCCAGCTCACCATGCGTGGTGCCGGGTAGCGCTCGGTCCACGGATACGGCTCGACGATCGCGATCACGTGACCGAGGCCGCCCGCCATGCCCGGCGCGAGATCGAGGTGGGTCTCGAGAAGCTCGTTGCGCGACGAGCCGGCCTTGACGAGCGTGTCGTGGACCTTCCGACCGGGGATCCGGGGCGGCTTGTCCTTGTTCCACTGGTTCCGCATGTAGAAGCCGTACGCGTCGTAATCCGCGGGCGTGACCTGGTAGAGCCGGACCTTCAGCCCCTCGTAATTGGTGCTGAAGAAGTCGAGCGTCGGCTGCTTCGCGAGCGGATCGGCGACGACCATGCCGCTCGGGCCGTAGAACGTCGGTTGCGCGTCGGTGACGCGGAACGCCAGCGTCGTGTCCTTGCCGAGCGTCTGCCCGAACTCGTCGAGCACGCCGCCCGATACCACCACCTGGTATGTGGTGCGCGCCTTCGTGAGACCCATGATCGACAGGTAGTTGCCGCTCTGCACGACCTTGACGCCCGGGATCGCCGGCGTGATCGCGAGCTGGGCCTCGTCGAACCGGTCGACATCGAGCGGGTTGTTGAACTCGATCATGAACGGCGAGCCCGGAGGGCACTCGCGGTTGTAGCCACACTCCGAACGCGCAATACGCAGCGGCGGGTAGGTGCGAAACGCGAACGACTGCGCGTCGGTCGTCTTGTTCGGGCCCTCGGCCGACGGCGTCCCGGGCTTGATCGTCACCTCGATGCCTGCGTCGGCCGGAAGCGCATGCCTCGCGCGAAACGCGAGCCAGCGCCCTTGCTGCTCATCCTTGTCGGCGGCCCTCGCGAGGCTCGCGAGCTGCTTGTCCTTCGCGAGCTCCGCGGCGTCGAGCAGCTGCACCGGCACGGCCTGACCATTCGCGGTGACCGTGATCGACCCGATCACCGCCTGCGGATCGATCCGCTGGTCGAACATCGCGAACATCGGCACGTCGAGGCGGTGTGGCGTGCCCGGATTCGGGTAGCTCGCGCGCAGCGTCGGCGGCGGGGTCTCGAACGAGAACTTCGCCGCGGCCTTCAGTACGCCGCCGTTCGCGCTCCTGGTGCCGGCGGGGATCTCGATCTGGTAGGTCGTCGCCTGCGGGAACCGGATGGCCGGATCGAACAGGATCGTGCGCGTGCCGATCCACCGCCACTGTCCCGCGGGCTGCGGCGCCAGCTTCACGGGCGTCGTCGCCGCCGCGTCGGTCTGCGACGTCACCGCGATCATCGGCTGGCTGAACGTCACGCTGAGCTCGGGCGCGAGCGGCACCTTGCCCTCGGGCATCCATCGCAACACGCGCAGATCCTGGCCGGCGTCCGACGCGATCGGCGGCAGTAACGCGCCAGCCCCTGTCAACGGCGCTGGCGGGAACTGGCCGGTGATCGTCTGCCCCGTCTGAGGCGCGGGCTTCGAGCCCGGGCGCAGCGCGAACGCCTGCTGATCGTCGGGATCCTTGGTCAGCGGCCGGGCGCGGGCGAGCAGCGCCTGGGTGTCGGCGGCGCCGAGCTTGGTCGCCGGCGTCAGCTTCGCGCGATCGAAGGCCGGCGGTCCTTGCTCGCCATCGGAGAGCCTCAGATCGAGCCCCGGCGGCAGATCCTTGGTCTGGACCAGCACGAGATCGGAGATCGGAGAGGGTCCGCCGAGCCCCGTGGTCGCGGTTCCCCCACGCTTGCCGCCGCACGACATCGCGCTGAACGGCACCAGCGTCGCGAGCGCGACGATACGAACAAACAGCGTGTGAGCCTTCACGGGTTCCTCCGGAATGCACGGGTACCAACGCTCCACCCCGGGTTTCGCGCTGAAGGTGGGACGGTCGCCCGCGCTCTCCGACAAAGCAAGCGAGGGGCCGGGGATCACGGCCCAAGCACGGCGCAGCCGGTGGTGTCGCGATGCGCGCCGTCCGCATCGGTCCATATCCTGGCTGACCGTGGGCGCTTGACCTGTGGTGCCGCCGCGACGACAGTCCGCGGATGTCCGACGTCCCGAGCGCGCCCGGTCCCGGCAAGGTCGAGCCGTACATCCCGGCGAGTCAGTCACTCCCCGAGCTCACCATCGGCGTCCTGATCCTGGGCTCGCTGCTCTCGATCATCCTCGCCGGCGCGAACGCTTACCTCGGCATGTTCGCCGGCATGACGGTCTCGGCCTCGGTGCCCGCTGCCGTGATCTCGATGGCGATCTTCAAGCTCGTGCGGCGCGGCAACATCTTGCAGAACAACGCCGTCCAGACCGCGGCCGCCTCCGGCGAGGGGCTCGCGGCCGGCGTCATCTTCACGCTCCCCGCCCTGATCATCCTCGGCGTGTGGTCCGAGTTCAGCTATGTCGAGACCACGCTGATCGCCGGCATGGGCGGCATCCTCGGCGTGCTGTTCACGATCCCGCTGCGTCGCTCGCTGATCATCGATCAGCCGCTGCAGTTCCCCGAGGGCGTCGCGACCGCCGAGGTCCTCAAGGCCGGCGCGCAGGGTGGTGGCGGCGTCGTGCTGCTCGTGATCGGCGCCGCGATCGGCGCGATCGTCAAGGTCGGCGCGACCGGCCTCAAGCTGTGGGCCGAGGCCGTCGAGTGGGCCACCTGGATCGGCGGCAGCGCGGGCGCCGCCGAGGCCACCGGCGCGGCCACCACGGTCGGCGCGACCACCACGGTCGGCGCCGCCAAGGGCGTCCCGTTCTACTTCGGCCTCAACGCCTCGCCCGCGCTGCTCGCGGTCGGCTACATCGTCGGCTTCAACGTCGCGGTCGTGATCTTCGCGGGCGCGGTGATGAACCGCTGGGTCGCGGTGCCGCTGTTCACGCTGTTCGGCGACCCGAGCGCGATCGTCGTCAACCCCGATACCGGCGGCACGCTCGAGCAGGCGCTCCTCGGCCTCGGTGCGTCCGATGCCAGCGGCCTGATCCACGCGCGCGTCACTCGCTACCTCGGCGTCGGCGGGATGCTCGTCGGCGGCATGTGGTCGCTGTTCAAGCTCCGCAAGTCCTTGCTCGGCGGCATCACCGCTGGCCTCGCGGCCTACCAGCAGGCGCGCAGCGGCGGCACGGTCCAGGTGCCGCGCACCGAGCGCGACATGCCGATGAACATCATCCTGATCGCGATCGGGGTCTGCGTCGTCCCGCTGTTCTTCATCTTCCATCACTTCACCGGCTCGATCGGCGTCAGCGCGGTGATGGCGGTCGTGATGATCATCGCCGGCTTCCTGTTCTCCGCGGTGGCCTCGTACATGGCCGGGCTCGTGGGCTCGTCGAACAACCCGGTCTCGGGCATCACGATCTCGACGATCCTGGTGTCCGCGCTGCTGCTGCTCGCGATGGGCGTCGACAGCAAGGCCGGTCCGGTCGCCGCGATCCTGATCGGCGGCGTGGTGTGCTGCGCGGCCGCGATCGGCGGCGACAACCTGCAGGATCTCAAGTGCGGCCAGCTCGTCGGCTCGACCCCGTGGAAGCAGCAGGTAATGCAGATCCTCGGCGTCGTGGTCGCGGCGTTCATGATGGCGCCGCTGCTCAACCTCCTCCACGACGCGTACACGATCGGCAGCGACGGCCTGCCGGCGCCGCAGGCAAACCTCATGGGGACGGTCGCCAAGGGCGTGTTCGCCGGCGGCCTGCCATGGACGATCATCGGCGTCGGCGCCGCGATCGCGGTCGTCGTGATCGTGATCGATGCGGTGCTCGGCGCGAAGCGCATCGCGTTCCGCATCCCGGTGATGGCGTTCGCGGTCGGCGTCTACCTGCCGTTCGATCTCAACGTGCCGATCTTCCTCGGCGGCGTGATCGCCTGGATGGTCTCGCGGACGATGAAGGGCATGGGCCCCACGGAGGCCCGCCGCGGCGAGATCGAGCGCAACGGCCTCCTGATCGCCGCCGGCTTCATCACCGGCGAGGCGCTGATGGGCATCGTGCTCGCGGTACCGGTCGCGGCCGCGCACGACGCGAACGTGCTCGCGATGTTCGACGGCAAGTACGCCCACCTCAAGTGGCCCGCGTTGCTGTTCGTCGGTCTCGTGCTCGTGCTGCTCTACAAGCTGGCGTTCCGCCAGGAGCTGCCGCGCGCGGTCGCTCGCGACAAGACCAAGCAGTAGCGTCGGGGCGCCTCGGCTCCAGACCTCGGGCGACCTCGGTGGCTACTCGAGGTGGCTGGGAGAGTGCCCCCCTAGGGCTCGCTGTCCCCATTGCTAACGGCTCGGATCCCCTCGAACGCAGCGGTTTTCGCGACGGCGCGGTGCTTGCTGAAGAGGTTCCTCGACCCGTCAGGAGCCTCTCGATGAAGAACCTCGCCGTAGCTTTCGTAGCCCTCCTCACCACCGCCTGCACCGCGAGCACCTACGAGGGTGACACCGGCGAGGCCGCACCGGATGCCGGCGATCCCG
>JBKJUF010000511.1:0-7989 GCA_046590445.1 Kofleriaceae bacterium | reverse complement strand
ACCGCGCCGATCGCGGTCGGCGCCGCCGGGTCGCCGATCGTGCACGGACCGGCGGTGGCGCACGGGTGGAGCAGGAGCGCGTGGGTGTCGAAGCGGGCCCGCGCCACCAGCGCTGTGGCCCCCGGCCGCGGCGGCGCGAGCAGGTCGATCGCCACGGCGTCGCGCCGCGGCGGCGGCCCCTCGAGATCGATCACCGTCACCGGCGACAGGACATCGATCACCGCCGGACGGGCCGCCGCGCCGCCGGGATCGAGCGTGCTGTCGAAGGCGAGGATGAACGCGCCGGCGGCGCGGCTGGCATGGATCGGGAACGGGTCGCCCGAAGGCCCCGACTCGCCACACCCGGCCGCCCCGGCGATCAGGCCGGCGAGCGCGAACGCGAGGCGACGCGAGGACAGCACCGCCGGCGACGTTACCACCCGCTACCAGCGGACGTCGGCGAACGGCAGCTCGACCACGGTCGCGGCCCGGCCGTCGACCTCGACCCGGTCGCCCGGGGTCCAGGCGGTGCGGTGGAGCATGGCCAGCGCGATCGGCCCCAGCCGCGGCGACACCACCGACGAGGTGACGGCGCCGGCGCGCGGCTTGGCCGGGTGGACCACGACCGCGCCGGGCGCGACGGCCGCGTCGCCGCCGCCGGCGTCGAATCGCAGGCCGCGCAGCACCCGCTGCGACTGGCCCTGGGCGTGGACCCGGAACACCGGCTCCTGGCCGATGTAGCAGCCCTTGTCGTAGTCGAGGTAGCGGACCAGCGGCGTCTCGAACGGGAAGTGATCCTCGTCGACGTCGGCGCCGTAGCGCAGGAAGCCCGCGCGGATCCGCATCAGCTCGGCGGCCGGCGTCGTCTCGGCGACCGCATCGGCTGGCGCGCCTTCGGCGCCTGCCAGACCTTCAGCGCCTGCGGCCAGACCCTCGACAATCGGCGCGAACCATACGGTTCCCAGGTCGTCCCAGGTCTGGTGCGCGGGTCCCTCGATCGGCTCGAACGTGACGTCGTCCATCACCGCGTACTTCTCGAGGATCGCGCGCGTCTTCTCGGTGAGCGACGGCTCGCACGCGACGAAGAATGCCTCGCCGATCCGCGCGACATCGATCACCGAGAGCACGCGGCCCTTCGGGCTGAGGATCGCGCCCCAGCCGTGCGCGCCATCCGCGAGTTGCTCGACGTTGACCGTCGTCAGCCCCTGTAAGAAACGCACGCGATCACCGCCGGTGACCCTCAGGCGTCCCCATCCAGAGCGGTCGATCGTGATCGGCGTGATCGGCGCGACCTGCATGGCGGATGCGACGGCTTCGCCGGGATCTGTGACCGGTGTCGGGGTCGTCATGCTGTCCTCCCGGCTGCGCGCAGGCGCAGCGCACGTCGCTGCTCGGCCTCGGCGTGACGCCGGCGGTCATCTTCGGTCGGCAGATCGAGCTTGGGGATCGGACGCGGCTTGCCATGCTCGTCGACCGCGACGAACGTCAGGTAGGCCTTGGTGACGTACCGCCGCGTCCGCGTGCGCATGTCCTCGGTCTCGACCCGGCAGCCGACCTCCATCGAGGTCCGCGAGCCGTAGTTGACCTGCGCCTGCAGCACGACGATCTCGCCGACCTGCACGGGCGACATGAAGTCGAGCCGGTCGATCGACGCCGTCAGCACCGCACCAGAGGCATGGCGCATCGCGGCCACGCCGGCGCAGACGTCGATCCACTGCATCATCACACCGCCAAACATGACGCCAGCCACCCCGTTGGTGTGCATCGGCATCACGATCTGCGTCATCACGCAGCGTGTCTCGTCGGGCGTCACGCTTTCCTGCCCGGAAAGCTTACTTCTTCTTCGACGGCGCAGCGGGCTTCTTGGCCGCCTTGGCCGTGGCGATCTTGCGCTTGATCCGGGCCTTGAGCTTGGCCTGGCTCTTCTTGCGCTTCATTTTCGGGCTCCTGCGATTATCTCCGCGTCCCATACAAGTCTCCTTCGGGTGGGGCGGCATCTTGCTGACGTTGTGCCCCGCCGTCAACCTCGCGGACCCGTTAGAACTGCGCGCGAGCGGCGAACGAGATGTGCCAGCGGCCGCGCGGATCGTCGCCGAGCTTGGGACGTAGCGGGATCGCGCGCTCGAACGCGAACACCCCGAACGGCGTCACGAGCCGCGCGAGCGCCATGCCGATCGAGGGCCGGATGTCGTCGACGGCGATCGCGCTCCACTGGTTCCGGATCACCCCGGCGTCGAAGAACAGCGCGCTCGCAAGGACCTTGTAGATCCGGACCTGGGCATCGACGCTACCGATCACGCGGATGTTGCCACCCGCAGGCAGGATGCGGATCTGCTCGATGTTGTCGAGCGGCGGCACGCCGGTCTGGATCACCTCGGTCGCGAGCCGCTCGTCGTCGTAGCCCCGGACGGTCGAGTCGCCACCGGCGAAGAACCGCTCGACCTCGGGGAGTAGCGCCGCGCCGCCGAGGGGGAAGCCCTGGTCGTAGCGCAGGTCACCGCGCAGCACGAGGCTGTCGGTCAACGGCCAGTACTTCGAGCCCGCGGCCGACACCTTGATGAACGTGTCCTGACCGAGCAGGTACGGGCTCGCAAACGAACCCTGGGCGTCAAACCGGAAACCGGCCTCGGGCGCGAGCGGTGAGAGCGTGCCGCGGCGGTCGGTGCGCTGCTCCCACTCGAAGGTGGCACCGGCCGATCCGGTGATCGTCGTGATCGGGACCTGCGAGTCGTCGTCGTCAGCGCCGATCGGGCGCAGGGCATCGACGTTGCGCTCGCGGCTGCGGTAGTCGTAGTGCAGGCCGAACGTGATCGCGCGCGCGGCGCGGGTGCCGACACGCTGGCGCTCCCAGGTCCGCGACAACCCGAGCGTCGCGCCGGTCGTACGGAGCAGGCCGAACCGCGCGGTCTCCTGACGGCGGTGGAACGCGTTGACCTCGGTCTGGAACTCGATCGGCGACCACGTGGTCAACCACTGCGGGATGCGCAGCGTCGCATCCGCGGCGAGCTGGCGGGTGCGCACGTTACCGGCGTCGAAGAGCTCGCCGAGGTCGAAGCCGAACGTGCCACTGAGGTCGAGCGAGATGCCGACGCCGAACAGGTTCTTCACCGACGGGATCGCCTTGATGAACGTCCCGTTGAAGCTCGAGTAGCCGGTCTCGCCGGTGATCTGCGCGAAGTGATCGTGTCGCTCGGTCACCTCGATGACGGCATTGACCGCGCCCGCGCTCGTGGTCTCGAGGTCGGGCATCGTGATGTTGACCGAGTCGAACAGGCCGGTGTTGCGCAGCCGGCGTGCGCCCTCGGCCAGCGCGTCCGACGTCAACGGCTGGCCGTCGTCGAGCCCGAGCCGGTTGCGGATGATCCAGTTGCGGGTGCGGAAGTTACCGCGGATCACGACCTTGCCCATCTTCAGCGCCTGTAGATCGGTCAGGTGGTACTTCGCGGCGATCCGGCGCGGCCCGATCACGACGGGCTCGTACGTCACCTCGGTGCGCGGCCGGCCGCGCCCGAACATCTTGTTCTTGATCTGGTCCCTGGTGTCGGCCGCTTCGTCCTCGTGAAACGCCAGGTTCGTCGCGATGCCGATGCAGCGATCCGTGGTCACCGGCGTCGCGAGCAGCGGATGCTTGTAGAGCTCGGCGAGATCCTTGAGGACCTGCTCGCACAGGGTACGGTCCGCGGCGTCCCGGATCGTGTCGCCGTGGTCGTCGATCTCGACCATCACCTGGGTCAGCAGGGTCGGTAGGCCGGCGTCGATCGTGAACCGCACGTGGAGGCCCGACCCGCGCTCCGCCGACACCAACGCGGCGGTGAGCGCGGCGCTGCCGAGCGCGCTCGGATCGGTGCTCGCGCTGACCCGGATGCGAGCATCGCGATAGCCCTTGCGGTGATACAGATCGGCGAGCCGATCGACGTCGTTCGCGAGCACCTCGGAGGTCGCCGCGGTACTCGAGCCGAACAGCGTGCGGGAAAGCTTGGCCTCCTTGGTACCGATCGTCTCGCGCAGCTCGGTCTCCGGTAGGACGGGGTGGCCGACAAACTCGATCGTCCGGACGCCGCGCGTCTTGCCCTGCTCGATCCGGTAGATCAGGCGGTCGAACACGCCGAATCGCTCGCGCGTCCAGGTCACGCGTGCGTCGAAGTAGCCACGCGATTGCAGATACGCCGCGATCCTGCGCGCGGACTCGCTGGCCTCGACGTCATCGGTGCTCGCGGCCTCGTCGAACGTGAGCTGCTTGCGGAGGTTCTCGGTCGAGACCGAGGCGTTGTGGCCCTCGTACACGACGTCGAGTCGTCGCCGCTGGTCGATCGTCAGCGAGAACCGCACCGTCTTGGTGCGCCGATCGATCGACTGCTCGGGGCGGAAGTCGCTGCGCACGCGGACCGCGGGATAGCCGGCGTTGTGAAACAGCTCGACGACCCGCTGGACGTCGGCCTGGTGCTGCGCGCGGGTGAACCGCGCCTCCGATAGCACACAGACGTACTGGCCGAGCAGACAGCCCTTGTGGCGGAACGTGTCGCGGATCTTGTCGGCGCTGACCGCGAGCGTCTCGGCATCGGGGATCGTGATCCGCTCGATGTCGGTCTCGTAGGCGGGCCCGAGCCGGACCCTGACCGTGAGCCTGATGCCGGGACCCGAGCGCTGCTGGACGATCGTGGCGCGCGCCTCGAAGAAACCCTCGTCCATGAGGTACTCCTCGATCCGGATCTTCTCGCGGTGCAGCTCGCACGCGCGCTCCTCGGGACGCCATGGCAGGTACGCGCCGACCCGCGTCCGCATCCGCCGCCTCACCTCGTCACCGCTCGCGCGGGTGCTGCTCCACGACGGGTTCGGGACTTCGATGTGCCGGACGATCGGGAGCGGCTGCAGCGCGACGACCGCGATCGTGCCGGCCGCGCTCTCGCGGGTGCCGAGGGCCGTCAGGTGGTAGCCGAACGCCACCGCAGCGCGCCGGATGTCCTCGCGTGCGTCGTTGGTGAGCGCGCGGTGGCGGTTCAGCGTGGGCGCGAGGAGCGCGCGCACGGTCGCCGCCGGATCGGCGAGCTTGCCGATCACCTCGAAGTCGCTCCACGTCACCGGCGCAGCCACGGTCGCAGACGATGCGAGCGGAAGCGGCGCGAGCTCGTCGCACTTGCTCGGATCGAAGTTGGCCGCCGCGAGCTCGATGTCGTCGGCCACGACCTCGTCATTGCCTCCGTCGTCGGCCGTTCTGCGTGCGGAGGCTGGCGCGCTGGTCTCTGGCTCGGGCTGCGCCGCGGCAGGGCTCGCCATCGCGAGGAGCGCGACCACGAGCGGCATGGCGCGAATGACGGTGGAACGGGGCACGGAACGGAGTTACCAGATGAAGAGCTTCACGAGCTTGAGGCTGCGGTCCTCGATGTCCTGCTCGGCAGGGTCATTGAAGTTCTTGTTGAGGTAGCCGAGCTGGACCTTGAACCCGAGCGGCCCGTCGAACTCGGCGCGGCCGTTGACCGTGTTGCCGCGGATCGTTTGCTCGGTGTCGCCGATCAGACGCATGTTCTCGAGAACCTTCTTTTCGACGTGGAAGCCGATCGAGCCGAAGCCAATCTCGATGCGGAGCACATCGAACGGCGTGTACTTCTCGAGCGAGTCGCCGAGCAGGCTCGACACCCAGTCCCCGGCGAGGTCCTTGACGATCTGATCGGCAAAGCCGCCGCTCGGGTTCGTCGTCGGGTCGCCGGTCGTCGGATCGGAGCCGAGCGATTGATCGCCGAGCGAGCGCCGCAGCTGCTCGGGGTTGCGACCGAGCACGAGCAGCGACAGGGTCTGCGACTTGTTGTAGCCGGTCGAGGTCTTGAGGTCCCACTGCAGCTGCTCGAGCTTGCCGGTCAGCGACAGCGTGATCAGGTGCTCCTGGCCGGACTGGTCGCGGTAGACCGCATCGCTCTCGACGTTGAGCTCCGGATTCCCGGCGCGCTCGTTCTCGGCAAAGTCGATCGAGCCGGTCGTCTCGGTGAACGGCGCGCGGGTGCCTGGGACCCGGAACCGGCCGCGCGCGACGCTGATCCGGCCGGCGAGCCGCGGATCGCGTGGTGTGTTCGAGATCTCCAGATCGCCGCTCAGCTCGATCTGCGCGATGTTGTTCTTCACCGCGAACCGCCGGACCTCGAGATCGAGATCGAGGTTCGCGCTGCCGATCGTCGGGTATTCCTCCCAGAACGGCTTCGTGGGCAACGCCGCGGGCGCCGCGATCGAGACGAGCTGGTCGGTGATCGCGAAGTTGCGGTTGTAGGTCCCGTCGATGATCGTGACGATGCCGCCGACCTCGAGCGTCGAGTGCTCGCTCGCCTTGTCGATCGTGATCCGGCGCGCGGTGAGGATCAGATCGAGCGTGCCGGGCACCCGGAACGGGATGTCGTCGGCGTCGAGCCGGACGTCGAGCTTCGTCAGCACGCCGTCGCGCAGCTCGATCCGGCCGTCGATTCCGGACAGCGTGCCCTCGCCGTCGATCGACGTGCTGATGCCGTTGAGCGAGATCTTGTACGTGCGGCGCTCGCCGACCGCCTCGGTGTCGATGTCGACACTGCCGGTCCCGAACGTCAGCTCGCGGCGCACACCGCGCGGGATGATCGCGAGCGGGCGATGCTGCTCGGTCGACTGCCGGCACTCTGCGCCATCGGCCATGCGCTCCTCGCCCTTCGGGCAGACCGGCAGCGGCGCGAAGTCGATGGTCCCCGAGATCGTCGGGCGCGGCCCCTTCCCGGACAGCAGCAGATCGCCCTCGATGCGGGCGAGGCCGCTCGCCTGCGAGACCGCGCTCGGCACCGCGACGAGCAGCATCTTGCCGGCGATCTTGCCCTCGATCAGGATGCCCCAGCCGACCGGCTTCAGGCCGTCGAGCGTGATGTTGCCCTTGATGTGGAGCTCGCCGGCCTCGTCGCGATGGCGGTCGCGGACCTGCACCTTGACGTCGGTGAACCCGAGGCTGCCGTTCGCGAGCCGGATCAGGCCGCTCGGTGCCTCGAGGATGGTGTCGCCACCGACGGGCTGCGCGCTGACGTCCTTGAGCCGCAGCTCGGCCTCGTAGTTCGGCGTCTCGTAGGTGCCACTGACGGATGCGGTCAGCGCGGCGATGCCCTTGAGCTCCTCGAACGTGGTGTCGAACAGCGGCGCGATCTGGCGGAGGTCGAGGTCGCCGCGCGCGAGCAGGCTGATCCGTTTGGGGCTCGCCGAGCCGCGGATCTCGAGGATGCCGGCAGGCGTCGCGACGAACGTCGGGCACTCGACGCGGCCACCCTTGGCGCCGGGGTCCTTGCACGCGAGCTCGATCGACGACGGCGTCGCGCGCAGCGACATCGCGGGCCGCTGGCCATTCGAGCGATCGAACACGCTGAGCGTCAGCGGCGTGAGCCGGCCATCCGCCGAGCGATGCGTGATCGTCGCGCGCATCTCGGTCAGCTCGATCCAGGCCTCGGGCTCGATCGGCTTCTTCGGCGCGAGCTCGGTCTTCACGGTCACCGTGCCCGAGACCCAGGCCTGCAGCGGTTCGGGCAGCCCGAGCCGTTGCTGCAGGCCGAGCAGCACGTCGAGCTCGATGCGGCGGCCGCTGATCGCGAGCTCGACGGGGTAGGGCGCGGCGGTCCCGACGACCGCGTCGATCCGCAGGCGGCCCGCGAGCAGCGTGCCGCGGATCGCGATCGCGGGCTTGTTGGTGTCGATCGTCGCCGGCTCGACGGTGAGCTGGGCATCGCCGAAAAACGCGTGCGCGGCCCACGCGCGAAGCAGCTGCAGCGCGCCGTTGGCCTGCGGCGCGAGCGGCGATCCCGCGAGGTGGAGGGTCGTCGAGGCGAGCCCGCCGGCGACGTCGCTGCCGGCAAACTGCTGGACGATCGAGAGCGGCAGATCGTGCAGGGCGATCGAGCCGCCGAGCCGCTCGCCGAGCCGGCCCGTCTTGAGCGCCGGCAGCTTGACGACCGTCGCGTCGAACAGGCCCCCGGCGACGCGGGTCGCGCTCGCGACCGCGCAGAACCCGTTGCCCTTCTTGCC
>JBKJUF010000733.1:0-4759 GCA_046590445.1 Kofleriaceae bacterium | reverse complement strand
AGCCGAGGTCGAGCACGCCGCGGTAGTACGCGTCGCCCGAGTAGAACGGCGTCACCGAGAGGTCCTCGCGGATCGCGAGCGAGTACTCGACGAGCTGGCGCGCGACGCGGCGGCGCCGCCGGAACTGCGCGATCCGGCTCGCGAACGCGGGGATGCCCGTGCCGATGCGATCGAAGCGGAGCTGCTCGGTCTCGTTCGGCAGCTCGTTGCGCACGGTCAGCGTCGCCTCCTCGATCGGCGTGCCCTGCATCACCAGCTCGAGCGCCTTGTGGACGGCCTTGCCGATCCGCGCCTCCGGCATCACCTCGGGCTCCTTCAGCTTGTCGACGTACTTGAAGTGAAAGAGCCGCGGACAGCGCAGCGCCGTCGCGACCTTGGAGGCCGACCACGGTGCGTGGATCAGTGCGCGTGTCGACGGCAAGCAGTGCCGAGGTTAGCGCATTCAGCCGCGACCAGCGCCACGCGGACCGCGCCAGCGCAAGAGCCGTGCGGGCCACGCCGGGAGTCCGTCCTCGCGACGCTTGGCGGCGCCGCGCGCGGTCAGCTTCGCGAGCATGGTCAACATGTCGTCGAGCTCGCTGGGCGCGCCGGTCGCGGCCACCTCGACGGTGCCGTCGTCGACGAGCGTCGCGGTGCCGGTGAACTCGGCGTCGGGCGTGTAGATCGCGGTGCGATAGGCCGCGCGCGCACCGTCGGCGCCGGCGTCACCGGGGCCGGGATGGAGGGACGAAGTCGCAGTGCGCTCGAGCAGAAACCGCGCTCCCGACGTGGGCCGGAGCGCCCGCAGCGGATCACTCACCGAGATCGGCCGCGAACCGCGACGACACCACGGCGGCGTTGCCCCATTGCGACTTCTTCCACTCCTCGTTCCAGTTGCGGAGCTGCCACATCGGATCGAGCAGCACCCGCGCGGCGATCGTGGCGCTCGGCGTGCCCCACAGATCCTTCTTCTCGCCGCTGTCCTTCGCGAGGTTGTAGAGCTGCGGCGTGCCGCTGCCGGCAAGGCGGACCTTCCAGTGGCCGATCCGGCCGCCGTGGAAGTTCTCGTACTGCGACGACGACGCGAGCAGCGGGTAACCGACGGTGCCGTTCGCGAGCCCGACGAGCGACATCCCCTGCCACTCGGGGTCGATCGCGACGCCGAGCGTGTCGGCGAGCGTCGGCGTGATGTCGATGCCTTCGGTGCCCGACTCGATCTTTGCCGCGGGGAACATCGGCGGGTAGCGCACGAGCAGCGGCACGTGGATCAGCGTCTGCTTCTGCGACCCGGCGTGGCCGACGCGGCCGTCTTCCCACTGCTCGTCACCATGGTCGGCGGTGATGATCAGCATCGTCTGATCCCAGATCCCCCAGGCCTGCAGCTTCTCGATCAGCTTGCCGAGCAGATCGTCCTGGTAGCTGACGTTCGAGTCGTAGAGCGCGCGGACGTGATCCTTCTCGCGATCGGTCAGATCCTTCGCGAAGCCGCCCGGACCATCGTCGCCGAACGAGTCCTGGAACCGGCCCTTGTAGCCGCCGTCGTACTTGTCCATCCACGGCTGCTTCGCACGCCACGTGACGTGGGTGTCGATCATCCCGAGGTAGAGGAACCACGGCTGATCCTTCTTCGGGGTGATGAACGACATCCCCTTCTCGACGATATCGACGCCCTTGAGGCCCATGCTCGACTCGATGTGGTTGACGTACTTGTCCCACGACGTGCCAAAGCCGCGAGCCGGGCGGATGTAACCGTTCGCCGAGACGCCGGCGACGAACTTGCCGGCCTGCTTCGCGACGTCATCGATCGTGACGTAGCGCTCGGGCAGCTTGTCGCCCATCTTGAGCGCCTTGTGCTTCGCGAGGTACATCGACGTCCACATCGACGCGTGCGAGACCTGCGACTCGTTGCCCTGCACGTAGTGCTGCATGAACAGCGTCGATGACTCGGCGAGCTTCTCGAAGGTCGGCGCGTCGGGACGGGCCTTGGGGTTGAACGGCTTCACGCGATCCGCGCGCAGCGAGTCCATGATGATGAACAGCACGTACTTCGGGGCCGCGCCACGCTGGGCCTGCGGGGCCTCGCCGGGCACCACGAGCGACGCGTTCGCGATCGCCGCCTGCGCGCACCCCGACGTCTCGAGATCGACGCGCGTCGCCTTGCCGGAGAGCGCCGCGAGATCGACCGCCGAGCCGATGCCGACGAGCTTGCCCTCGACGGTCGCGCCGTCCTCGGCCGTCGCGAGCACCGCGACCTGGCAGCTGCCGTCCGCGAGGTCCGCGGTCAGCTTCGCCTTGTCGGGCATCATCACGAACCAGCTCAGCTGGCCTTCCTTGGGCACCAGCACGGCCTTCTGCGCCGGATCGTAGAACGCGGTCGCACCGTCCTCCGCGACCGGCGCCTTCGCGCCGATCTGCAGCCACGCGACCGCGTTGCCGCTCGACTTCATGAAGAACTGGAACGTGTTCTCGCCTTCCTTGAGCTGGCCCTCGGGGATCGCGACCTCGACGGTCGACCAGCCCTGCTCGACGGCGGTATTGACGTCCTTGTGCTCGTTCGCGCGGAGGCTCATCGTGCCCGCCTCCTTCGCGAACAGCCGCACCCGCAACGAGTTGCGAGCGGCCTGCGCCGCGGTCAGCGGCACGAACACCGACGCGCTCTTGCCGGACAGCCGCGCGACCGGAACATCGCCTTCCTTCTGGCGGAGCTCCCAGGCCTTCTTGCCGCCCTTCGAGACGTTGGCGAACCGGATGTACTTCGCGAACCCTGCCGAGCCCGCGGGCACGAGCAGCCCGCCGCCGCGCGTCAGGTGCGCGGACAGCCGGTTATCGATCAGCGAGTACACGGCATGCTCGGGGCCACGCGCCGCGGCCTTGACCGGCGCGACATCCGGCGTTGCGGGCGTGCCGTCCGGTTTGGCGGCAGGTGACGCCGCGCCCGATTCGGCGATCTTGGGATCCGCGGTCGTGGGCCCCTGATCCTTGGTGCCCTTGCCACAACCCGCGAGCAGCGAGGCCGTGACCGACGCGGTGACCGTGGCAGTGATGACCGAGAGCAAGAGACGGTGGTTCATCGACGAAAGACCCTATTGGTTCGGGACAGGCGAGGCAACAAAGCAGTGCCTCAGCGTCGCCGGTATTTCAAAAGTGGAGGCCGCGGTCAAGCACCGCGCGCCGTCGGAGATCATCTGATGCGCCAGCCATGGGCGTAGGTGTTCGCACGCGCACCGCGCACGAAGCCGGCGAGCCCGATCCGGAAGCGCTCGGCGAGCTCGATCGCCAGCGAGCTCGGTGCCGACACCGCCGCGACGATCGGCACGCCGAGCATGATCGCCTTCTGCACCAGCTCGTAGCCGATGCGTCCCGACAGGATCAGCACGTGCACCGCGGGATCGAGGCCCGCGCCGAGCGCCCAGCCGGCGAGCTTGTCGACCGCGTTGTGGCGGCCGACGTCCTCGCGCGCGGCGACGAGGGTGCCGGCGGTCGTGAACAGCCCGGCACCGTGCAGTCCCCCGGTCTCGGCGAACACCGACTGCGCGCCACGCAGCACGTCGGGCAAGGTCTGCAGCACGCGATGCTCGATCGTGGTGTCGGCGGCGATCTCTCGCGCGCGCTGCTCGAGATCCGCGATCGCGACCCGACCGCACACGCCACACGCCGCGGACGCGAGCAGGCCCCGGCCCGCGAACGCGCTGGCATCGATGCCGAGCTCGACGGAATCGTCGTCGATCTGCGCGATCGTGCCGGGCCGCACCGACTCGGCGTGCAGGAGGCCGCGCACCAGCTCGAGGTCGTTGCCCGGCGTTCGCATGATCGTCGCGACCGGCGTGCCGCGCGCGCGCAGCTGCAGCGGGTTCTCGATGACGACCCGATCGCGATCTGCATGCCGGGTCGCGTGCGCGGCATCGAGCCGATCGATCGCGACGTCGAGGACCTGCGCCATGCCACTTCATAGCACCCGCGGTTCAGGCGGGGTGTTTCGTCGACGAATGAGCCCTGATACAGTCCGCGCGTGACCGTCGGCGCGCCAGCCATCCACCAGAAGGATCGGGTGTTCCGCGATCCGGTGCACGGCCTCGTCGAGTTCAAGGGCGAGGATCGGCCACTCGCCGACCTGCTCGATACCCACGCGATGCAGCGGCTTCGCCGGATCAAGCAGATGGGCTTCGCGTGGCTCGTCTACCCCGGCGCCGAGCACTCGCGGTTCGGACACGCGCTCGGCGCGTTCCACATCGCGCAGCGCGTGACCGCCCGCCTCGACCTTCCGCCCACGCTCGCCCGTCACGTCAAGGTCGCCGCGCTCTTGCACGACATCGGCCACGGGCCGTTCTCGCACGCGTGGGAGCACGTGTTCGCGGGGCAGAACCACGAGCACTGGGGCGGCCGCATCGTCGCCGAGGATGCCGAGCTCGGCGCGGCGCTCGAGCGGCTCGAGCCCGGCCTGCCCGCGACCATGGGCACGTTCTGGACGAAGGCGTACAAGCCCCACTTCGCACGCAAGCTGGTGTCGTCGCAGCTCGACGTCGATCGGCTCGATTACCTGTTGCGCGACGGCCACTACTCCGGCGCCGGCTACGCGACCTACGATCTCGACTGGATCATCCACGCGATCCAGATCGCGAACGTACACTGCGGTGCAGACGATCCGTCGGACCTCGTCGTCGATTACCGACGCGGCATGTACGCCGTCGAGCAATACCTGTTCGCGCGTTCGTACATGTACGCGCAGGTCTATCACCACAAGACCGTGCGCGCGGCCGAGTGGATGTTCATCAAGACGCTC
>JBKJUF010000282.1:0-9447 GCA_046590445.1 Kofleriaceae bacterium | reverse complement strand
CGATAGTCGTTCGCGGTGTCGATCGCAGAGCCAGGTGCCGGCATGCTCGCCTCGAGGATCACCTGCAGCACGTCGCGCGCGTGATCACTGCGCACGTAGGCGCTCGCGGTGTTCGGCGCGAACACGACCTCGCGCGGGATCACGGGCGGGCCGCCGAGATCGAGCCGGATCGAGATCTCGCGGCGCTTCGGGTGCGTGGCGTCGAGAACAGTGAGGTTGTTCGACGACAGGATGAACGCGAACGTGCGGCCGGCGCGGTCGGCCGCGCCGCGGATCACCATCGGCGGCGACAGCACGATGCCCTCGGGGATCGAGCCGAACGAGCGGATCGTCTTGAGCGTCGGGTTATCGGGGCCGGGCGGGCGGCTCAGATCGATCACCGCGAGCTCGTTCGGGTTGCGGAAGAACCCGGCGGCATCGGGCCCGGCCGCCGAGAAGTACGCGATCGCGGTGCTGTTGTCGGGGGCGACCGCGATCCGATCGAACGGCGAGCCGATCGCGTAAGCCACGGGCGCGACGCTCGCGTACTGGGTGTCGACGACCCAGAACTGCGGCGCCTCGTCGATCTGGCCGCGTTTGATCGCCTCCTCGCCGCGGGTGATCACGAACAGCACGTGGCGATCGGCGCTCGGGACCGCGTGGATCGCGCGGCGGCCGACGGGGCGGTGCGAGATCGTCGCGTCGTCGCGCTCGAGATCGACGAGCGTGACTCGATCGAGCGCGGAGTCGACGTAGGCGACCTGGGTCTTGAGCGGGATCGGACCGAGCACGGTGCGCTCGCGTTCCCACACGACCGGCCGGTCGTCTTCCCAGGTGCAGCTCGCGGTGGTTGCGAGGCTCAGGGCGATGGCGATTGGATGAAGGCGCATGGGATTTCTCACGGAACGATGTCGCTGTTGAGGTCAAAGCCGGTGATCGTGCGCAGCGCGTCCGTCGCGAGCGCGACGAACGTGACGCGGCCGAGCGGGTGACGCTGGGCGATGAAGGCCTGGCCGGCGCCCGGCAGGATGCCGACGGCGGAGGGCGGCGAGCCGAGCTGCTTCGTGGTGACGACGCCGGTCTGGGTCGTCACGATCTGCAGCGCGCGCGTTGCGGTCACGAGGTCGCCACCGTCGAGCGCGACGTAGGCCTTGCTGCCGTCCGGCGAATACGAGAACGGCCCCGGATCGACGGGCGTGATCTGGAGCTTCGCGAAGCCGCTCGCGAGATCGAGCAGCGTGTAGCCGTGGCTCTTGTTGATGTAATCGTCGACGGAGGTCGCGGTGCCCGGATCGCCGGGAGCCTTCGCGTTGATCACGATCGCGGTCGCACCGGTCGGCGAGATGCCGACGGCCCGCACCGCCTTCTTGAGCGGCCACGTCACGCGGGCGAAGCCGGGATCGTCGAGCTTCACCAACGTGATGCGCTCGTCGAGGGTCGCGTTCGTGAACAGCAGGCCGCGGCGGCCATCTCGTGACTGCACGAACGAGCCGATCGCGTGGTTCGTCAGGTCGATCGTCTGGACGCCGCCGGAGACGAACGCGTCGCCTGGAACGTCGACGATCGACAGCGCCTTGGCCTCGCGCTGGACGACGTAGACCCGCGCGCCATCCGGTGCGAGATCGAGATCGGTCGGCGGTGACGCGAGCGGGATGTCGAAGATCCGGCCCGGCTCGGGGCCGGCGACGTCGACGATCCGCAGCAGCGGCTGGCCGGTGATCCGCACCGCGGCGTACTGGCCGGTCGCCACGATACCAACCTCGAGGCTCTCGGGCGCGAGCGTCGAATCGGCGACCGGGATCGGCGGCACGATCGACGGACCGTGCGTGGTCGCATAGCCGAGATCGATCACCGAGACACCGTCCTGCGTGATCACGTAGGCACGCGTCCCGGCGGCGTCGAACTGCACCGCGCGCGGCCGGAACCCGACGGTGAGATCGACGGCGCGCTCGACACCCGGCGCGAGGGCCACGACGGTGACGTCCTGGAAGCTGCCGATGCCGCCGATGCCGCCATCGGCGATCGCCTTGGAGAGATCGAACCAGATCACCGCGTAGCGACCCGACGGGTCGACATCGAGGCGGTTCAGGCGCTGCAGCGTCGGCAGCACCTTCTTGGTGTCGGTGTCGCCGGCGGGGCGCACCACGGTCACCGTGCCGTTGACCGAGTCGAGCACCACCGCGCCGTCGCTGCCCGGGATCGCACTGGCGACCCGCGGCGCCTCGCCAACCGGCGTTGCCTTGACCGCGAGCGTCTGACCGTCGATGCGCGCGAGCTCGTCCTGCGCGGTCATCGCGACGTAGACGTAGCGGTCCGAGCTGATCGGCGCGCCGTACTCGTACTCGACCTCCGGCGGTGGCGTGACGCCGCCATCGCCCATCGGCGCCGGCAGCTCGCAGCGTCCGAAGTCATTACAGACCTGCCCCGTCGGACACTCGCTCGACGAGAAGCAGCCGCTGACACCGGCGTCGCTGCTCGGCGCGCCATCCGGGTTCGCGCCACCACCGTCGTCGACCTCGCCGCCGCCGCACGCGCCGATCGTGACCAGAGCCGTGACCAGAGCCGGGGCCAGGCCCAGCAGTAAGCGAAGACGCATCGCAACCTCCGCGTCTCCTCATCGCAACGGCCGTGCCCCGAGGCCGCGAGCGATCTCGTCCGCTTGCGTCCCGCGAGTTGCCGCCGCACGCGCCGATCCATGACGGCGATGTCGCGGCCGGCCGAGCGCTACTGGCCGGGTGGCGGATCGCTGTCTTCGCGCATCCCGAGCACGCGCAGGATCGGGAACACGATCACCGCGAACGCGAGCGCCGTCTGCGCGCCCTCGACGAGGCTCACACCTTCATCACCACCGCCATGGCCGCACGCCATCGCTGTCATTCCGATGACCGCCACGAGGAGTGCCTTCATGAATTCGGTTACAGCAAGCCGCGCGCCGTCGACAACTATGCGAATTCCCATGAGCCACCCACGTCACTGTTGTCTCCGCCAGCCACGGTAGCCATGTCTGCTGTCCCACAACCGCCCGGCGGCGCGCTGCCTCACGGTAGCGTGGCTGGCTTCGAGATCTCCGGTCTGAGCCGGCGGCGTTCGATCGGCTCGCGTACGAGGCGCCTACTGCCGGTCGCGTTGCATTAGGTGAGAGCTCAAGGATAGCTCTCGACGAGTATCGGGCGGTAGATCAATGCCGACCGGCCAGCGCGTAGCCGCTCGATCCAATTTCGGTTTCCGAGATCCATTGGGCAATGGGTCCGCGGTGGCCGCGCCCATGCTCGAGATCGCACCTGCCTCATTAGATCGCTCGCCGCTCGCGTGCGTTGAAGCACGAATGCGAAGAGGCCGCCCCACCAAGCTGTTCGAGCTCATCGTCATCCTCGCCGTCGTGTTCGGCATCCGAGCCGCCTCGCGTGCCGACGCGCTGGCCTCGCTCCAGGGCACCGTGCGGAGCGCTGCCGGCGTCGCGATCAGCGGAGCCAGCGTGACGGCGTCGTGTGGATCGACCACGCGCACCACGACTGCCGACAGCTCCGGCGCGTTCACGATCGGTGGCCTGCCCGAGGGCAGCTGTACCGTGACCGTCACCGCCGCCGGGTTCGCCAATGCCGCGAGCAAGGTCACGGTCTCCGCGAAGGCGGTCGCGACGGTGCGACTCGCGCTCGCGCCTCGTGTGACGGTGGTGACGAAGACCGATCCGAAGGTCGTGGCGAAGCCGGAGCCCGCGCGTGACATGCCAAGGCCCATGCCGCGCGAAGAGTCCAAGATGCTCCGCAAGCGCGCGCCGATGATGGTCTCGCCGTCACCGATGGCGCCGCCGGCGTCGCTCGCACACATCGCCGGTCCACGCCAGCAGCCGATGGTGCTCGACACCCCGAGTAACACCGAGGCGTATGCGCGGATCGACGACAACCCGTTCTTCCAGAGCACGACCGCGCCGCTGTCCACGTTCTCGTCAGACGTCGACACCGCGTCGTACTCGAATCTTCGCCGGTTCCTGCGTGACGGCAAGCGCCCGCCCAAGGATGCGGTCCGCATCGAGGAGATGGTCAACTACTTCAAGTACGAGTATCCGCAGCCCGCGAAGGGCGAGCCGTTCTCGATCTCGACCGACATCGGCCCGGCGCCGTGGAATGCCAAGCACCAGCTCGTTCGCATCGGCCTCAAGGCGCCGTCGATCGACGACGCGCAGGTGCCCGCACGCAACCTCGTCTTCCTGCTCGACGTGTCGGGCTCGATGAACGCACCGAACAGGCTGCCGCTGCTCAAGCAGGCGATGGGGCTGCTCGTCGAGACCCTGCGGCCGCAAGACACCGTCTCGATCACGGTCTATGCCGGCGCGTCCGGCATCGCGCTGCCGCCGACGAGCGGTCGCGACAAGGACAAGATCCGCCAGGCACTCTTCGCGCTCGAGGCGGGTGGCTCGACGAACGGCGCCGCCGGCATCCAGCTCGCGTACGAGATGGCCGAGAAGAGCCTCATCAAGAACGGCATCAACCGCGTGATCCTCTGCACCGATGGTGACTTCAACGTCGGCGTCACCAGCGAAGGCGAGCTGACCCGGCTGATCGAGAAGGAGCGCGAGCGCGGCATCTTCCTGACCGTGCTCGGCTTCGGCGTGGGCAACCTCAAGGACTCGACGATGGAGAAGCTCGCGAATCGCGGCAACGGCAACTACGGCTACATCGACTCGATCTTCGAGGCCCGCAAGATGCTCGTGAAGGAAGCTGGCGCGACGCTGATCACCGTCGCGAAGGACGTCAAGCTGCAGATCGAGTTCAACCCGGCGATGGTCGCCGGCTATCGCCTGATCGGTTACGAGAACCGGATCATGCGCCACGAGGACTTCAACGACGATAAGAAGGACGCGGGCGACATCGGCGCGGGTCATGCGGTCACCGCGCTCTACGAGATCGTGCCTGCGGGCATCGCGGTCCCGAGCGCGAAGGTCGACGATCTCAAGTACGGCGCCAAGACCGCGCCGGCCGCCGCCGCGTCGAGTGGCGAGCTGATGACCGTGAAGGTCCGCTACAAGGCGCCGAACGGAGACACCTCGAAGCTGCTGTCGCGCAGCGTCAAGGGTGCACCCGGCGAGCTCGCGAAGATGTCGGCGGATTTCCGGTGGACCGCGGCGATCGCGGGCTTCGGGATGATGCTGCGCGACTCGCCGCACCGCTCGAATCTGACGTGGAAGCAGGTCGAGAACCTCGCGGAGGGCGCGCTCGGTGCCGACACCGAGGGCTATCGCAAGCAGGCGCTCGAGATGATCCGCGCCGCGGCCAAGGCGCCGGCGACTCCGTGATCTCGTAGCGATCTCGGTGGGATCGGAAATCGGCCTCCATGCGATCGCGCACGATCACGCCATCGATGCCGGCGTGCTCGTGACCGTGCGGTGCTACAATCTCGAAAATGCATCCAGCGAAGCGTGCCCTCCTTGTGGCGTCCTCGCTGATGTCCGCGTGCGTCGCGCCAGCGCAGACAATGGGGCCACCACCGGCCCCGAACATCCCGCCCCCCTTGCCGGGTGAAGTAGAGGAGCGCTCGTCGCGGCTGTTTCGCCTCGATGTCAGCGGCGAGATCGCGTCGCCGCGCGGCGAGATCGCGGACCGCCAGAACACGGCGAAGGCGTTGCGGATCGGCTTCTTCGGCACCAACGTCAACCAGTACTTCTCGCTCGGCGCCACGTTTCGCATGGTCGCGACCTCGTCGAAGGCCGATCCGCGGCTCGGCCTTCGAGCACCGAGTCAGCTGTACTTCGATCTCGTCGGCATGTTCCTGCGCGTCGCGATTCCGGTGATGCCGCAGCTCAAGGGCTTCATCGAAGGCGAGCCGAGCCTCGTCGGGCTCCACGTCCCGTGCGAAGATCCGACCGACACCGTCCTCTGCAACGCGGACGGCTACGAGTTCGGGCTACGGCTCGGCCTCACTGGCCGCGTCGGCGGGATCTACGAGGTCGTACCTGATCGGCTCGATCTCTTCGGCTTCCTCGCCCTCTCGACCACGTATCCCGATGAAGGTGGCTGGCTCAGTATCGGCGTCGGCCTGACCGTGCACTACGGGATGACGCACCGCGAGATCGAGCGCCGCCAGCAGTGGCAGCAGCAGCAGATGCACGGGCAGATGCAGCCGCAGCGCCAGAATCCGGCGCCGCCACCGCCGCCGCCGCCGCCGCGGTAGCTGGGGCGTCAGCGGATCGCGTCGAGCGCCCGAGCACGAAGTCCACGTCGTTCGCCAGCCTCAGCAACGGCTCGCAGCGCGCGGGCGGTGGTGTCACCGCTTCTTCCAGCGCCGGTCCGACGGGTTCGTGAACGCCCCGGCGATCTTCGCGACCGGACGATCGCGGACCTTCGCGTAGGCGATCGCGGCGTCGTTGCGGATCCGCGCGTAGCTGCCGCCTGCGGCGAACGCGAGCACGGCAGCCTCGAGAGGCGCTGCGTTCGCGAACAGGAAGTCGCGCGTCATCAGCAGCGGCACGCGCGTCGCCGCGGGCACGTGCGCTTCCATGTACGCGGCGGTGTGGCAGGCGATCGCGATCGTGCCCTTCTTCGCCGAGACCGGCGCGGGCCACTCGAAGCGCGCGAGATCCATGAGCCGGTTGTGACCGACCCACGCGACGAGCTGTGCGGCCCCGCCGATCTCGAGGCTGCTACCATCGGCGAGCGTCAGTGCGCGCGGCGTATCAGTCGAGATCTGCGCGGCGTACGCGGCGAGCGCGCGATCGATCGCGGACCCGCGCCACGCATGGACGACGATGTCGAGCTCGAACGTCGCGGCCACGCCGCGCTGCCGCCAGCCCGCCGGCGCGCGCACGGTGCGGCGATACACGTGGGTCTCGAGGATGTTGGGGTCACCGGTCAGGTTGCCAGCTTGCCCGTGGGGCTGGACGATCTTGGCGACGCGCTTCCAGCCGCTGCCCGACCGCCCGAACCACACGCCAAAACCCGGCGTCGTCGCCCAGTACAGATTCGTCTTCGGGTTGTCGCCGTCACCGAGCTTCGGGTTGCCGCACGGGATGATCGTGTTGTCGCAGAGCGGGACATGCACCTCGGCGACGAGTGGCTTGCCGGCGGCCACGTCGGTGATCACGCGCTCGGTGAGCCCGTCGAGCCAAGCCACTTCGGTCGAGGACCCGGGCGTTGCCCTCGCCCCCGTCGACCACGCCACCACGCAGAGAGCGAGCATCGCGCGCATGCCAGGTCGTGACACGCGGGTGCGTCGCGTGCCAGCTCAGGCGGGGAGCCGGCTGCGTGCCTCGTCGATCGCGGTGCGGGCAGCGATCCGCAATCGAGCGAGCCAAGCGAGCTCGTCGGACGTAGGCTCGCGACGATGCTGGTACCAGACGTCGAGCCAGCGCAGCGCCGCGAACGGCGAGGTGATCGCGATCGCGGCCGCGACAAACGAGAGCGGCGGTGGCAGCAGGACGAACGCGCCGATGACGAGGCCGCCCATCCAGATCGGGTACACGAGCAGCGCCGCGCCGAGCTTGACCGTCGAGACCGCATCGTCGTCGTGCTTGCGCGCGATGTAGCGCGGGATGAAGTACGGCAACGCGTAGAGCGCGAAGCCCGCGGCGGCGAGCGGGATCAGCGCGACCTGCTGCCAGCGCGGCGGGGCGCGATCGGTGGCGATGTCGCGGCTGCCGCTCGCGATCTGGGCATCGACGAGGCCGAGCCGCTCGAGCTCGCCGTAGTAGCGATCGACGTGCGCGCCGACCTGCGCGATCACCACGGGAGCGAGCCCTCGCAACGTGCGCTGCGCGAGCTCGACCTGGCGGCCGATCCCGCTCCAGGCCTCGAGCGAGCCATCACCGTCGTCGTTCGCGATCAGCTCGGCAACCCGCGCGACGCGCAGCCGCTCCTCGTGAGTCGCGCCCTCGACGAGCAGCTCCGCGAGGTCGTCCTTCATCAGCGCGGTCGCCGCCCGTACGCGCTCCTCGGGATCACCGGTGATGTCCGCGAACCTGCGAACCGGTCCCCACAGCACGAGGCAGCGCGACCGGAAGTCCGAGCGGTTATCGAACTCGAGCCCGGCGGCCTGGAACGTCGGCGGCGTGGCTGCACGCTGCTCGGCGGCGAGCAGCATGCGCGCGGCGCCGGTGCGCAGCGGCGCGAGGTGAGGCTCGCTGTGGCTGGTCCCCTCGGGGAAGATCAGGATGTTCCCGCCGCCGGCGAGGTGCTCGGCGATCTTCTCGAACACGGACGCGTTCGCCGCGCTGTCCTTGTCGGGCGTGTCCTTGCGCCGCACGATCGGCACGGCGCCCGCGCGATCGAGGATCCACCGCAGCCCGGGAATCGACCACAGCGTGGACTTCGCGACTGGCGAGATCTCGCACGCGGCATCGGTCAGCACGAGGATCGGATCGATCAGCGCGTTCGTGTGGTTCGAGACCACCACACGGCCCCGGGTGTCCGGACCCGGCGGCGTGCCGACCCGCTCGATGTCGCGGAAGTACAGCCGCATCACGCGACGAAACGCCGAGACCAAAACGCGTCGCAGGACGCCTGGTGATCGGCGCACGGGCGTCTGCATGACGCCAGCGTGCCACGAGGCGAGCGCGTCAGGCGGCGCGTTCGATCGCGAACTGACCGCCGGTCCACACTGTCATCGGCGTGGTGGCGTGGTCATCGCGGCGCGACGAGCTGTGGTTATCGCAGAACCAGCGATCGCCTTCGGTGTTCTCGCGGAGCGAGACGCAGACCGGGCACTGCTTGGTGTCGAGCACCTCGGGCATGCCGACCACGAGCGTCGGACACACGGCGTTGCGCAGCACGCGATTCGGCACGTTCTTGTCGGTGTTGCGAGGGTTGTGCAAGCCGAAGTTGCCGACGACGATCAGATCCGCACGGATGTCCGCCGCGAGCGCTGCGATCTGATCCTCGGGACGGCCGCGCCGCACGTGGAGCCGCGCGCGCCACTCGACGCCGTGGCGATTGAACGCCTCGAGCTCGGGATAGACGCGCTCCCAGAGCGCCTGCTTGCGGTCCTCGGTCGACAGCTTCTTCTTCTCACACACCGTGAGGAAGTGCAGCTCCGGCGACTGGTGCCGTGCGGCCTGATCGAGCGCGTGCTCGAGCACGATGTCCGAATACTCCGAAAGATCGATGCCACAGACGATCTTGTAGCGCCGCAGGCGGCCGATCATCTGCGGTTCACGAGGTTGGAAGCTCATGCCCGGAGAATCTGCACGGTGCATGCCGGCAGCGACGACGACACTTCACGCGCTGCACACCGTGAGGCCGAGCGTTAGCGCACGGTGACGGCGCGCCTGGGCAGTTGAGTGACGCGTGGCGGTCGTGCAAGGCTCCGTGCGTGCCAGGGCGAGATCGAGATTCGCGCGAGCTACGTGCGGTGGCGCCTCTCGTGGCGGTTGGCGGGCCCCAGCAGCTCGTAGGCCCGGTCACACTCGTCATCCATGGTGGCAAGACGCTCGCGGTGACGAGCGCGGAGCTCCTGCGACCGCTCCAGAATACGCCGCTC
>JBKJUF010000278.1:0-6721 GCA_046590445.1 Kofleriaceae bacterium | reverse complement strand
CCGGCGAGCCGACCTGGTGGACATGCCAGTCGCTGCCGATGTAGCCGGTGGCCGGGTTGACGTGGCGGAGCCGGAACGTCAGCGAGCCCGATGCGGTCACCGGCTGCGAGTCGATCGACCACTCGGTGCCGCGCGACGCATAGATCCGGTAGGTGCCGCCCGCGGGCAGCGCGAGCGCGGGATCTACGCCATCGCCGAGGTCGACGGTGGTGCCGCGGATCGCGTGCATGCTCGCGACGACGTCTCCCGCGCGATCGTAGGTCTCGAACACGCGCTGGTCGGGAAACGCCGGATGATCGCCGACGACGAGCAGCCGTCCCGGGATCGGCGTGTCGGTCGCGCCGTCGAGGATCTGGTAATCGACTTTGATCGGAGACGGCACGGTGAAGGAAACGGACTCCGCGACGGGCGCGGCAGCTGACCGTCCGACGTTCTTGACCTCGGCTCGCAGCAAGAGGTTGCCCGCGGTCGTCGGGACGTTGCCGCTGAACGTGCCGTCCGCCGCGACGTCCATGTACGAGAGAACCTTGTCGTCCGGCTGGTTATCGCCGTCGCTGTCGGTGGTTCCTGGATCGAGCTGACCGTTGCCGTTGCCATCGAGGAACACGCCGACCCGCGCGCCGACAGCCGGCCCGCCCGCGGAGAAGTCGACGCGGCCCGAGACCGCCTGCAGCTCCTCGCCGCGCCGGAACACCTCGTCGACGTCCGCGCCGTCCCTGCCGACCACGAGGTCGTAGCTCTGCAGGAAGCCTTTGCCGGCCGGCATCCGGAGGAAGTACTTCTCCTTCTGCAGGATATCGAGCAGCGACTCGTTGCCGTCGAGCAGGATCGAGACGCCCGCGATCAGCGCCTGGGTATGGACGGTCGGCGTCGGGTGCCGCGGGATCACGCCGTACGCGACGCCGGGGCCCTGGTAGATCACGTAGTCGATCGGCTGCGGCGTCCCGAGCGTCGCGATCGCCGAGATGTCGGCGCGCTCGAAGCCGCGCGCGTTGGTCCACGCCTCGGTATGGCCGCCGGTGTCGGCGAGCGTGCCGAGCGGACCGTCGATCGCGTGATCGCTACCGTTGAAGAGCGAGTGATGCACCTCGAGCGTCGTCGAGCCCGGCGCGAGCACGTAGGTCGTCGCGCAATCGACGCCGTCCTCGATATCCGGATCGACGGCCTCGTCGACGCGCAGCACGCCGATGCCCTTGAGGTTCAGGAAGTCGTCGTTGCCGGTCTTGCCGATCGAGCGCAGCACCGCGGCGCCGCCCTTCGACCCATCGCGGACGATCTCGATGCGCGTCGGCTCGCAGGTCCGCCCGAGCAGGTAGATCAGGCCGAGCTCGCCGAAGTGATCGTCGACGGCCTGCGTCCCGCCCTCGGTCAGCACGGCATCGACGACGTTACCGCCCTGCGGGATCACGCCGATCACGCGCGCGGGCGCCTGAACGATGAACGTCACCCGATCGTTCTTGATGTAGAAGTCGCCGACCAGGCCGCTCTGCGCGGGTCCGCCAACGAGCTGTGCAGGATCGCTGACTTCGCCGGCGAACACCTCCTGCGCGCCACCGGTCGGCGGCAGGTCGGGGTAGTAGTCGGAGAGTCCGCTGTCATCGCCGCAGGCAGCGATCGACAGCACGCATGCCAGGAAACCGAGGCGCAAGACCATGCCTGATACTAATCGAAGCGGGCGGTGCGACTGAACGATCTCGTCGAGGTCGGAGTGTGCGGCACCGCGCACCTTGCCGTGGCAAGAGAAACTTGCTCCTATCCGCCGCATGACCCGGATGGTGAAGTGCGTGAAGCTCAACGAGACCCTGCCAGGTCTTCCTTACAAGCCGTTCAACGACGCGCTCGGACTGCGGATCTACGAGACGGTCTCGGCCGACGCGTGGAAGCAGTGGATCGAGCACTCGAAGAAGATCGTCAACGAATACCGGCTCGATCTGACCCAGAAGAAGTCCCACGACGTCCTCAAGGAGCAGTGCGAGGCGTTCCTGTTCGGCGACGGCGGCACACTTCCGACCGAGTACGTCCCCGAGAAACACTCGCACTGAGCGCCTTGCGGTGATCGCGGTCGGTCACGCACCCTGGCATCACCTTCCGCTCCTGGCGGCGCGCATTCCGTGGGTGCCGCTCGGTGAGTGGCCGACACCGATCCGTTCGGTCGCCGTCGCCGGCGACCAGATCTGGGTCAAGGACGAGGGCGCGTCGAGCCCGCTCTACGGCGGCAACAAGATCCGCTGCCTCGAGGCCTGGTTCGGTCACGCGCGCGCTCGCGGCGCTCGCAAGATCTGGGCGATCGGCGCGTACGGCTCGAACCACGCGATCGCGACGGCGTTGCACGCGCCACGCGCCGGGCTCGAGGCGGCGGCCATCGTGTTCCCTCAACCAACGAGCGAGTGGGCCGTCGAGAACTGCGCAGCGCTGCTCGCGACGGGCTGCCAGATCGTGCGGGTCGCGAACATCGCGCTGATGCCGCTCGTCGCGTTACGGATCGCGCGGCGCGAGCGCGACGCCGTGATGATGTCACCGGGTGGCGCGACACCGATCGGGACTCCCGGCGCGGTGTCCGGCGTGTTCGAGCTTGCCGATCAGATCGCCGCCGGCGAGCTGCCACCACCACGGCGGATCGTGGTCGGGGTCGGCAGCGCATGCACGATCGCCGGGCTCGTCGCCGGCTTGGCGCTCGCGCACGCGGTCGGCGTGTGGCAGTGGCCGGTGCCGCGCGTGCACGGGGTGCGGGTGACGCCATGGCCGGTGACCGCGCCGCTGCGGGTCGCCGACCTCGCGGCCCGTACGCTCGCGCGCCTCGAGCGCCTCGGCGGGCCACGCGTCGCGATCGGTCGGCGCGAGCTGCTCGCGCGCTTCGTGATCGATGGTCGCGAGATCGGCGCGGGCTACGGGCGACCGACGGCGCGCGGGGCACGTGCGATGGAGCGCTTCGAGGGTCCGCGGCTCGACGGCGTGTACGCCGCAAAGGCCGCCGCCGCGCTGCTCCGGATCCATGCATCTGGCGTCGGCCCGATCGTGTTCTGGGCGAGCAAGTCCCACGTCATGCTGCAGAAACCGGCGCTCGACGACCTCCGGGACAGACCGCCGCGGATCATGCGCTGGCTGCGCGCGCGGTAGCGATCTCGGCGATCGCTACTTCGACTGCGTCGCGTCGATCGTCGTCGCCTTGGCCGGCTCGTCGGTGGCGCGCTTGGTCGCGCGAGCGCGCTGCACGCTCTCGGCTTCCTTCTCGCGAGCGGCCGTGATGTATGCGACGCACTTGCTCACCCTGCGATCGGTCTCGACGTGTTGCGCGTAGTACGCGGACGCGCGTCGCTCGAGTGCGAGCGCGGTGTTCGCCGCGGCGGGGCAGTTGTTGCCTCGGATCTGCGCGATCACCCGGTTGTGCTGCTCCTTCGCCCACACGAGCTCGGGATCGGGCTTGGGCTCCGGCTTTGCCTCGGCCTTGTCCTGATTCTTCGCCTTCTCCTCGGCGGGTCGGGCGACCGGGGGCGGAGGCGGACTCACCGTGGCCTTGGTCGGCACTCGACGATCAGGAGACGGCGTGGTCGTCGGCTGTGCGCGTGGCTCGGCCGGCGCGACCGCACGCGGTGCCGACGGCGCCGGATCGGGCGACGCCATGCCGGTCGCGGCGCCGCCGCTCGGCGCACGGCCGACGGTCGCATCGCCGAAGTCGGCGCTGTCGGCCTTCGTCGTGACCCGGGTGCCCTGGGTGCTTGTGGGTTTCGGCGCCGACTTCTTCGCGAGCGGGGCGTCGAGATCCTTCGGCGCCTGCGACGGCGTGTTGAGCTCGAGATACGCGCGCTCCTTGCTCGGCGGCTTGGCCTGCTTGGCGCCCTTGCTGGCGCCCGTGCTGGCCGTCTCGAAGCGTGCGTCGGTCGGCTTGTTGTCGGCGAGCTTGCCATCGCGCGTGGCAGCACTCAGCTGGTCGACCCGGCCGCGCGCGCCTTCGTCGAGCGTGACGCCGTAGGCGGCCGAACCAGCCATCCGGTCTGCTTCGCCGCCACCGACGTCATCGTTGGCGCGCAGCATGGTCTCGCCCTGACGCGTGATCTCGGAGGTCGGCTCCGGCACGGCCGGCGACATCACGGCGGACTGGTCGTTGCCAGGAGCCTTGGACTGCGACGCGAACTGGTCGCCCTTGCGGACGTACATCGTGCTGGCGACCCCGACGACGAGCACCAGCATCGCCGCGGCGGCCATCGCCGGGTGCAGCATGAACGAGCGCATGAAGCGCTGGAACCAGCCGTGCTCGGGGGCTGGCTTCGGTGCGCGGCGCGCGGCTTCCTGGATCAGGATCGCGGTGATCGACTGCGGCGGATCGACCTGGACCTGGAAGATGCGACTCTCGCGAACGACGTCACGCGCGTGCGTCAGATCGGCGAGCGCGCTGCGGTCGGCTGGATGGGACTCCAGGTGCGCCTGCAGGCGAGCCTCGTCGGCGGAGCTGAGCTCCCCGTAGAGGCTGCCGATCAGCAGCGCATCGATGTCCTGACGTTCCACCATGCTCGGGTCCTTATACTACGTGTGTAACAGACGAGCGACGAACGAACGAGCCCTGACAGTTCGAGCACTTGGCACTGACTTCGTGCTTGGCTCGGGGGCGTTTCGTTCGGCTCTGCTGTTACAGACGCAGGACCCAGGCTGACGATCTAACGTGTGTGCGGCGTGGACATGACGGGGCGAGTCGCAGGTGGCAACCCTTTGGAATGTCAGTCCTTGTTTGGCTCGCAGCTCCACTGGATGTGGTCGAGCGTCCAGCCATCGTCGCCGCAGACCGCCGCGGAGGCCTCGGCGCTCGAGCTACCGCCGTGGACGAGCGACAGTTTCGCGCGGCCGCCGTGCGTGGCCCGACGCTTCTTCGAGTCCGGCGCGCAGACCACCCGCCAGCTGATCGAGCAGTCGACCGGGATCGTGCACGTGTTCGAGATCGTGAAGGCGACGGTGTTGTCGTCCTTGTCGAGCTGGTCAAACGCGGTGCAGGTCGCGAGGGACTTCTTGCTCGCGCCTCGCGCGGTATCGGCGAGCGCTGCGGGGACGAAGATCGAGATGGCGAGGGCGCAAGTGGCCCATCGCGCCCAGGTCGTGGATCGCATGGCAAACCTCCGGTGACGGCGCTCGCGCGCCGGCTGTACGCGGAGCTTTTGGCTCGCGCGCGGTACCGCCAGCACGCTGCCCGTTGCAGCGGCGCCGTCGGTGTTCAAGGGCTGAGACATCGGCGACCGCCGGCGGTTTCGGATTTTTTCGCGCCTCTGGCATGATCGCCGGATGCCAGGTCCTCTCGACGTGTTCCGCCCCGATGCGCTCGCCGGCCACGTGGCACTCGTCACCGGAGGTGGCACCGGGATCTGCCGCGGGATCGCCGCCGCTTACGCCCGGTTTGGCGCCGATGTCTGCATCGTGAGTCGCAAGCAAGACGTCCTCGACGCCACCGCGAAGGAGATCGCCGCCGCGACCGGCCGCACGCCACTCGGGTTCGCCGCGGACGTCCGCGATCCCGACGCGATCGGCAAGGCGATCGCGGCCACCCGCACGCACTTCGGCAAGCTCGACACGATCGTCAACGGCGCGGCCGGTAACTTCCTGTCACCCGCGGCGGCGCTGTCGCCGAACGGATTTCGCACCGTGATCGATATCGATCTCAACGGCACCTTCAACACCTGTCGCGGCGCGTTCGAGGCGCTACAGCAGAGCGGCAACGGCTTCATCCTCAACATCAGCGCGACGCTCCATTACCACGGCACGCCGCTGCAGATTCACGCGTCCGCCGCGAAGGCCGGCATCGATGCCGTCACCAAGAACCTCGCGGTCGAGTGGGGGCGTTTCGGCATCCGGGTCTGCGGCATCGCGCCCGGTCCGATCGGTGACACCGAGGGCATGCGCCGGCTCGCGCCCGGTGATCTCGGCGCGAAGATCACCCAGCAGATCCCCGCGGGTCGGTTCGGCGAGATCGACGAGATCGCCGCCGCGGCCGTCTACCTGCGCTCGGGCGCCGCCGCATACGTCACCGGCCACGTGCTCGTCGTCGACGGCGGTCACTGCGTCGCCACGCCGCCGCTCGGTGGCTCGCTGTGACACTGCGCGCGCCGCGGCCGTCGAGCGCGTCGATGCAGAGCGAGTCCCGAGAGTCCCGCGAGTCCCACAAGTCACGAGAGTCCCGAGAGTTCCGCCTCGCGCTCGCTCCTCGCGCGGTCTCGCTGCATCTGATCTCCGGTCGCGGCCACTACGAGCGCGTGATCACCGCGGTCACCAACGCGCACACGAGCTTGGGTCCCGGCGTATGGTGTCGCCGTGATCCCGCGGCTGACCGAGCTCGAGCCCGCGACGGCGGCCACGCGTGAGTTTCTCGCGGAGCTCAGGCGCGGCAGGTTCTCCGGTGATCTCGCGGATGACCTCGCGACCCGGGTGGTCGGCGCAACCGACAATTCGATCTATCAGATCCTGCCGCAGGCGATCATCTACCCACGCACGCGCGAGGACGTCGTCCTCGTCATGCGCACGGCGCGTCAGGATGCGTATCGCTCACTCACGCTGACCGCGCGCGGAGGCGGCACCGGCACGAACGGTCAGTCGCTGACGTCCGGCCTCGTCGTCGACCTCGGCCGTCACATGACGCGCATCCACTCGCTCGACGGCAACCGGGTCGAGGTCGACGACGAGGCCGGACGTCAGCGACTGACCGTTCGTGCCGGTGCCGCCTCCGCGCGCGGTCAGCGTGAGT
>JBKJUF010000269.1:0-9690 GCA_046590445.1 Kofleriaceae bacterium | reverse complement strand
CCTTCGTCCTGTTTTCGGCGTCACACTACCCCAGGGCACAGCTGACGAGCAAACCCCGTCGGCCGCGGCGGCAGTCAGAGCTGTGAACGGAGGAGGCGTAGACCACTTACGGGATCTGACACGTTGGACAGTAGTACGTGGCCCGTCCTTGGTGGACGGCACGTTTGATGAGCGTCTTGCACTCCAGACACGGCTGACCGGCACGGTCGTAGACCCACAAGTAGTCGGCGTTCTCGCCGGCGACACCGTCGGCAGCGACGAAGTCCGAGAGCGTCGTCCCGCCGTTCTCGAGCGCGTTCTCGAGGGTCTCGCGGATCGCGGCGGCGAGCACCGCGGCGGCCGCCACCGTGAGCTTGTTGGAGCGCTTCGTGGGCCGGAGCTTGGCGCGCCACAGCGCCTCGGACGCATAGATGTTACCGACACCCGCGAGCACGCTCTGGTCGAGCACGAACGCCTTGAGCGTGGTCTTGCGACGCTTCGCGAGGGTCACGAGCGCGGTCGCGTCGACTCCGTCGTTGAGCGCGTCTGGACCGAGGACGGCGAGTGCGGGATGGAGCCGCTCGTGCGCGCGCTCGATGACATCGAGCTGGCCGAACCGCCGCGCGTCGACGAAGCGCAGCTCGCGCGCGCCGAGTCCGAGTACGAGGTGGGTGTGGTTGGCGCGTGGCGTCGCGGCGTCGACGATGCAGAACCGACCGGTCATCCCGAGGTGCACGAGCAGCGACTGCGGACGATCGGTATCGACGAGCAAGTACTTGCCGTGGCGGCGGATCCCGACGATCGACGCGTCGACGAGCGCTCGCAGCTTCGCGCGCGGCGGACGACGCTGCATGTGCAACGGCTTGCCGCTGTCCCACACCGACTCGATCCGCGCACCGATGGCCGGTGCCAGCGTTCTGCGAACGGTCTCGACCTCGGGCAGCTCGGGCATCGCCCGCTGCTTAGCATCTGCGCGCGGGGGGGACCGCGGCCAACCCTTGATGTTGCGCTGCAGCACTCAGCATTATGCGAGGCGTGCGATAACCGATGGATTTATCAAGCGAGTCGACGGGCTGAGCAACTTACATGTTGCGTCGCGGTATCGCTTGCGATATCGGACGGGGCATGGCTGCCCACCGCTCCGCGGGTCCCGATGGTCGACCACGAGGTGGAAGTGGTGGGAACGAGGTCCCGACTCCGACGCGGAGGTACCGCTACTACGTGCTCGGAATGCTCGTCGTGGTCTACACGATGAACTTCCTCGACCGGCAGATCCTCGCGATCCTCGCCGGTCCGATCAAGAAGGAGCTCGAGCTGTCCGACGGCCAGCTCGGCCTGATGGGCGGGCTCGCGTTCGCGATCCTGTACTCGACGCTCGGCGTCCCGATCGCATGGCTTGCCGATCGCTCGAGCCGCCGTCGACTCATGGCGTACGCGCTCGGCATCTGGAGCGGGTTCACGGCGCTGTGCGGCTTTGCCGGGAGCTTCTGGCAGCTGTTCCTCGCGCGCGTCGGCGTTGGCATCGGCGAGGCCGGTGGCGTCGCGCCCGCGTACTCGCTGGTCTCCGACTACTTCCCCAAGCACCAGCGGGCCCGGGCGCTCGCCGTCTACTCGCTCGGCATCCCGATCGGCAGCGCCTGTGGGATCCTGTTTGGCGGGCTGATCGCGAAGGCGATCGACTGGCGCGCGGCGTTCATCATCGTCGGCTGCGCGGGCATCGTGCTCGCGCCGATCTTCCGGTTCACGGTCCGCGATCCGCACCGGGGTGGTGTGGATGACGCGGGCGTCCCTGCCGCACAGGTCCCGCCGCCGGCATTCCTCGACGTCGTCCGGATCGTCGTGCGCAAGAAGACGTTCTGGTTGATGGCCTGCGGCGCTGCCTCGTCATCGGTGTGCGGGTACGGCATCGCGTTCTGGTTGCCGACGTTCTTCGAGCGCAGCATGGGCATGTCGCTCGTCGATAGAGCGTGGTTCTATGCCGTGCTCACGCTCGTCGGAGGCACGATCGGCATCCTCGGCGGCGGCGTGATCGCCGATCGAGCTGGAGCCAAGAATCGGTCCGCATACCCGCTCATTCCGGCGGTGGCGTTCATGGTCGCGCTGCCGTGCTTCCTGCTCGCGGTCAACACCTCGTCGGGGTACCTCGCATTCCCGCTGTTCCTGATTCCGACCGCGCTCAATCTCGCGTGGCTCGGTCCCGTCGTCACCGCGGTGCAACACCTGGTGCCCGCCCACATGCGGACGACCGCGTCGGCGATGTTCCTTTTGATCAACAACCTCCTCGGGATCGCGGTCGGCTACTACCTCCCCGGCGTGCTCTCGGATGCGTTGCGGCCGAGCTACGGCATCGAGTCGCTACGCTATGCCTTCTACATCGTGCTCGGCTTCTACGTCGTGGCGTCGATCCTGTTCGTGCTCGCGTCGCGCACCATCAAGCAGGACTGGGTCGAGTAGGTCGAGGCCCGTCGTCGCGACGGCGTCGCGACGGCGAACACCGCCCGGTGGTTCGAGTCACGACTTCTTCTTGTCGGGCTTCGCGGCAGGCTTCCGGGCAGGCTTCGCGGCGGGCTTCGAGGCGAGGCCCTCGCGGATTGCCTGCTTGAGCTCGTCGAGCTCGCGGCGGATCTCGGCGACATCGCTGTTGCGATCGGGCCGTCCGTGATCCTGGCCGTCTCCCTCTGGAGCGTCCTGGTCCGTGGGCGGCGGGGCCGGGGTGAAATTCTGGGTTGGCGGGTAGCCGTAGCCCGATGGTGGTTGCGGCGGCGGCTGCGCGAACTGACCGAACTGACCGAACGGGCCGCCCATCCACATCCGCGCGAGTGCATCGGAGGCCGCGACCGGCAGCTGGGCGAGCGGGTTGTACGATGCGAGCGTCTGGACCCCGCGCTTGGCCTGGAGGTACAGGTCGAGGGCGCTGGTCACATAGCGGCTGAAGAACTCGGCGAGGGCATCGTCGGACAGCCGGATCATCTGGAGCAGGAGCTGGACCGGGAGGAACTTCGCGGCGTGCCCGGTCTCGAGGACGATCTGGGTCAGCGTCGCCTGCGTCAGATCCTCGTGGGTCTGCGAGTCGAGGACGCGGACATCGAGGCCAGACCGGATCTTGGTCGCCAGCTCGTCGAGGGTCACGTACCGGGAGTCCCCGGTGTCATAGAGCCGGCGATTGCCGTACTTCTTGATCACGACGGGTGCCATGGACGGACCCTACCGGCGGCGTTGCTGCACTGCAAGCGAAGGTTTTGCTGCACCGCAAAAGAACGGTTGACACCGGCGAGGCACGGTCGTAGCTTGCGCGCATGTCGCGGTCGGTTCGCCCCTCCTTGATATTGCTGTGCAGCATGAGCGCAGCGACCGCAGCGTGCGGCGACAGTGGGAGCGGGACCTCGTGCACCGAGGACGAGCAGTGCGCGTCGCGGTTCTGCCGCGCGGACGGCACCTGTGCGCCGGCCGAGCTCGATGCGACGGTCGGCCTCGATGCGCCGGCCGATGTGATGAGCGGTGTCTGCGTCCCAAATCACGACGGCACGATCACGCTGGCCGAGCTCCCGTTGACCGCCGGCAAGACGGCCACATTCCGCGTCGCGCTCGACGCGATGTTCGACACCACGGGGTCCGCGGGCACCGGCGGGGCGCGCCGCTGGGATCTCTCGGGGCAGCTCGCGATGGATAGCGATCGTCAGCTCGCGCTGCTGTCGCCGTCCGGAACCTGGTGGGCCGCGAAGTTCCCGACCGCGAGCTACGCGGCGCTGCTGTCGGCCGAGTCCGAGCTGCTCGGCGTGTTCCGGGTCGACACCACGTCGCTCGTGTTGCTCGGCGTGGTGTCGCCGGCCGCCGGCAGCTTCCGCACCGAGCTGGCGTACGACCCGCCGGCGAAGATCCTGGCGCTGCCGTTCGCGGCGGCCAATACCTGGACGACGACGAGCACCGTGGCAGGCACCGCCCAGGGCGCGATCACGTCGTTCACGGAGCGCTACTCCTCGGTGGTCGACCAGGTCGGCACGATGAAGACGCCGTACGGCGAATTCCCGGTCGCACGCGTCGCGACCGATCTGACCCGGAGCTCGCTCGGCTCGACGATCCTCACCCGGCGCAGCTTCGCGTGGATCGCGGAGTGCTTCGGCTCGATCGCGACCGTGCAGTCGCAAGACTTCGAATCGTCCGCGGAGTTCAACGACCCTGCGGAGGTTCGGAGACTCGCGCCGTGAGCGTGCGGGCAGCGCTCGTCGCCGGGATCCTGCTCCTCGCCGCCTGTCCGCGGTTCCACGCCGGCAAGCTGCCAGATCCTCCGGTCGACGCGACCTTCATCGAGGTCGACGGGGTGCATGTCCGCTACCGCGAGGCGGGCAGCGGCCCCGTCGTCGTATTGATCCACGGCTTCGGTGCGTCGAGCGATAGCTGGCTCTCCGTGATCCCCGCGGTCGCGAGGGGGCACCGCGTGATCGCGGTCGACCTCAAGGGCTTCGGCTGGTCGAGCCGTCCTGCAGGTGATTACAGCCCCGCCGCGCAGGCGCTCCTCGTCTGGCACGTGCTCGACAAGCTCGGCGTCACGGACGTCGCGATCGTCGGGCACTCGTGGGGCGCGTCGGTCGCGCTGACGATGGCGGTCACCCAGCCCGAGCGGATCCGCCGGGTCGCGCTGTACGCCGCGTACGTCTACGACGAGCAGGTCCCGAGCTTCTTCCGGTGGGCCGAGAAGTCGGGGCTCGGCGATGCGCTGTTCAGCCTCTACTACAAGGAGCGGTTCGAGGATCGCGCACCGCTCGCCTACAAGGACCCCCGCTGGGTCACCCAGGCACGCCTCGACCAGATCGAGCACGAGCTCGACCGGCCGGGCACGGTCGCGGCCGCGCTCGCCGCGTCCCGCAAGCATCAGTTCGCGGCGCTGCACACCGCGCTGCGGGCGTTCGCCAGGCCGGTGCTGCTGTTGTGGGGCGCGGACGATGAGGTCACGCCGCTGCGGTTTGGACAGCGCCTCGCGAACGAGCTCGCGAACGCCGAGCTCGAGGTCTATCCGCGCTGCGGCCACATCCCGATGGTCGAGGCGCACACCCCGTCGACGCGCGATCTCGTCGCGTTCCTCGCCGCCGATGCGGCTCCTCCCCCATCGCCTGCCGAGGTCCCTCCGCCTGACACCGGCCACGAAGCGGATGACCGAGGCGGCAACAGCGCCACCGCCACCAGCCACACCGCCACCAGCCCCACCGCCGCCACCACCGCCACCGGCCACGCCGCCACCGGCCACACCGCGATCGGCGCCGCTGCTGCTGCGATGGAACCAAACCTGGTTTTGCCGGCGCGGCCCGCGGACCTCGCGCTGCCTGTGGGCGCCGAGCTCGCCGCGCTCGGCGCCGAGCTGACGCCCCGGCTGTTCGCGGCGCCGCGCGACCAGGTCCAGCTCGTCGTCCACGGCGGAGCTCGCCTTCGCGAGCAAAATCTGGTGAACCTCGATCTCGATCGCGGCCTCGACGCACGCGGCCGGCCGGTCTATCCGGTTCCGCTCGGCGGCGGGCAGAAGCTCGTCGCCGCCGATCTGCGCGCGCGCACCGACATCGCGATCTACGCGCCAGGGGTCGGCGTCGCCGTCAAGGCGCGGATCGACTGGCTCGACAACGTCGCGCTCGGTGGCGATCCAGATCTCGCGAATGGCTCGCCGGCGACGAGCGGCGGCCAGCGTCCGACGACGGTCGTCGTCAAGCGCGCGTGGGGCGAAGCGCTCACGCCGTTCGGAATCCTCGCCGCGGGCCGGATGGGCGCGCACTTCGGCCTCGGGATCACCGCGAACGGCGGGGACTGCGATGACTGTGACAAGGGCGATGCCGCCGATCGGGTGGCGTTCAGCTCGCCCCTGTTCGGCCATCTGCTCGCCGTCGCGTGGGAGGTCGCCGCCCGCGGCCCGTTCACGCGACCCAACGACGGCGGCCATCCGGTCACGCTCGACGCGACCGACAGCGCGTCAGGGCTCACGCTCGCCGTCTTCAAGCTTCACTCCCCGGCCGCACTCGAACGCCGCGCCGCGGCCGGCCGCACCAGCGTCGAGTACGGGACGTACCTCTCGATCCGCGCGCAGGACAACGACGTCCCCGCGAGCTACCTCCCGACCGCGACACCGCCCGCGATGTACACGTCCGACGATCTCGTCGCGCGCGGCTTCTCCGCGACGGCGACCGGCGGCTGGCTGCGGGTCACGCGCGCCGGCTTTCGCATCGAGGGCGAGCTCGCCTACACGCGCGCCCGGATCGACCAGCCGTCGCTGATCCCCGGCACCGAGATCACGATCCCCGTGACGTCGAGCCAGCTCGGCTTCGCGCTGCAGTCCGACTTCGCGTTCGGGCCGGCACGCCTTGGCCTCGACGGCGGGTACGCGAGCGGTGATGACGCACCTGGCTTCGGCGCGTTCCCGAAGGCCGGCGACGCCGCCCCTCCACCCGGCTCGTTCGACGGCGCGCAGGCAAACCTGCCGTCCGATCACACCGTCGATAATTTTCGGTTCCATCCCGACTATCGCGTCGATCAGATCTTGTTCCGCGAGATCATCGGCACGATCACCGACGCGATCTATGTCCGCCCGCACGCGAGCGTCACGCTGATGACCGTCGGCACCGGGCGCCTCGAGGCCGCGGCCGCGCTGATCGCGTCATGGGCCGTCGAGGCGACGTCCACCCCGAGCGGCGCGAAGTCGCTGGGCGTCGAGCTCGATCCCGAGCTGCGTTACGCGAGTCGCGATGGCTTCGCCGCCGCCATCTGCTACGGCGTATTCCTCCCCGGTCCGGCGTTCGATGGGTCCTCGCTTCCGGCCAAGCCCGCGCACGCCGTGCGGGCCCGGCTGTGGTTCGTCTTCTGATGAAGCCGATCGCAGTTCTCCTGCTCGCGACCGCGTGCGGCGTCAACCAGACGCCGCAGCCGGAGCCCGCCCTCGAGCTGCCGCCGTGCGTGCCGGATCGCGACGGCATGATCACCGCCGACGAGCTGCCGCTCGCGTTCGGCGCGACCGTCACGTACTACGCGTCGCCTCCCGGCGTCACCCGCGCGGTAACCCTCGGGGCCACGAACGGCGTGTGGGATCTCTCCAAGGAGTTCGCCGACGACCTCGTCATCGAGCTCGGTCCGACAGCGATCAAGGACCAGTGGTATGCGGATCGCTTTCCGGCCGGCCAGCTCACCGTCGACGGTGGTTCCGGCCTCGATGGCATCTACCACCAGGATGACCAGGCGCTGTGGCTCGACGGCATCGCGTCGCGCGACCCCGCGCCGCTCAACCGCACGCTGATCCGCTACACGCAGCCGATCGCGGTGCTCAGGTTCCCGCTCGCCGACGGCGACGCGTTCACGTCGATCGCCCAGATCCCCGACGGCCTGGTCTCCGGCTTGCCATTCATCGGCACCGACGAGCTCGCGATCGAAGTCGTTGGCGATGGCCGCGTCGACGTCCCGTACGTCCGGTTCTCGCCTGCGATGCAGGTGCGCACCCTGGCCACGCGCAGGCCGTCGACCGGGACGCCGGTCGTCAGCCGCCGCAACGTCAGCTTCCTGTTCGAGTGTTTCGGCGAGGTCGCCCGGGCGGAGAGCCGTCAGGACGAGTCGAGCCCCGAGTTCACCACGGCTGCCTACTTGAGGCGATTTGCGTTAGGAGTCACACCATGATCTGGGATATGTGGAAGCAAGGATTCAATGCGTGGGAGCAAGCGACCTCCCGGTACATGGAGAGGGTGCTATCGAACCCGGCGGTCCTCGAACCCGCGGGTGCCATGCTCACCGCCGCCATGAAGACGAAGGCCGCGGCCGACAAGGCGATGAGCGCATGGTGGTCGACGATCGGCCTGCCGACGCGCCGCGATCAGGAGCGCTCGCTGCACAAGCTCAACCAGCTCGAGAGTCGGCTGTATGACCTCGAGGAGCAGCTCCGAGCTTAGCCATGGACGTCTCCGCGTTGCTCGAGATCCAGCCAGCGCCCCGCGCCGTGTTTGCACGGCTCGCGACGCATCGCCATCGCGTGCGCTTTCAAGTGCGTGCCGGCAACGCGTGGCGGCCCGTGACGTGGGGCCAGTTCGCCCAGCAGATCCGTGGGGTCGCGCGCTGGCTGATCGAGCACGAGATCGAGCCTGGTGATCACGTCGCGATCTACGCGCCGAACTCGGTCGCGTGGGCGAGCGCGGCGCTCGGCGTGCAGGCTGCGGGCGCGGTGTTCGTGCCGATCTATCCGGCGTCGACGCCGGAGCAAGTCGCTTACATCATCGAGCACGGCGAGGCGAAGCTCGTGTTCGTCGCAGGAACCGAGCCCCGCGCACGTATGGCGAGAGCGCTCTCTCTCCTCGCCCGGCCCACCGAGGTCGTCGAGCTCGAAGGCGCGGCGTGGGAGGCCGACGCCCCGGTCGCGGCGGACCACACGATCCGTGCGGCGTCCGTGCGCGACGCCGCGGCGCCGACGCTTGTCGATGCCCGCCTCGGCGCGATCGATCTCGATGCGCCCGCGCAGATGCTGTACACGAGTGGCACCTCGGGCAATCCCAAAGGTGTCCCACTCACGCATCGCAATGTCGGTGCGAACGCTGCCGACTGGCTGCAATGTAACGCGCCGCTGCTCGCCGACGGCGATCGTGATCTGTTGTGGTTGCCGATGAGTCACATCTTCGGCTTCGGCGAGCTGTGCATCGGTAACACGCTCGGCTGGGAGACCTACCTCGCCTCGCCCCACGACGTGCTGGATCTGCTCCCCGAGGTCGCGCCGCAGGTGCTGTTCAGCGTGCCCGCGTACTGGGAGAAGATCGCACGCGCGATCCAGGCCGGGCCGGTCGATCCCGGGAGCCGGCGTGAATCCGGCCCCCTCCACCTCGGGGCGGAGGCGCGAGCGGAGGCCCTGCAACGGGTCACCGGCGGACGGCTCCGGTTCTGCCTGTCGGGCGGCGCCGGCCTGAAGCTCGAGATCAAGGAGCTGCTCCATGCCGCCGGGGTCCTGATCATCGAAGGCTACGGTCTGACCGAGACGGCGCCGACGTTGACGCTCAACCGGCCCGGCGCGTTCCGGTTCGACACCGTCGGCAAGCCGCTGCCCTCGCTCGAGCTCGCGCTCGACACCGACGGCGAGATCCTCGCGCGCGGACCCAACGTGTTCTCCGGTTACTTCAAGGATCCAGCCGCCACCGCGGCCGCATTCACCGAGGACGGCTGGTTCCGCACCGGCGATGTCGGCCGCTGGACCGAGGACGGCTTCCTCCAGATCATCGATCGCAAGAAGGACATCCTCGTCACGAGCGGCGGCAAGAACATCCCACCCGCGAACATCGAGGCCCGATTCGTCGACGATCCGGTGATCGAACGCGTCGTGGTCTACGGCGACGCGCGCCCGTATCTCGTCGCCGCGGTGTGGGTGCGTCCCGACGCGCCCGAGGCCGGGATCGATCGCCTGGTGGCGGCCCGGGTCGACGTCATCAACCGCGAGCTGCCCCGGCACGAGAGCATCAAGCGCCACTTCATCGCGGAGCTGCCGCTCACCGTCGAGACCGGCCTCCTCACCTCGTCGCTCAAGCTTCGCCGCAAGGCCGTGTACGAGCGGCTCCGTGACCGGTTCGAGGCGCTGTACGCGTGATGCCGCCAACGAGCGATTTCAAATCCCGGGTGATTCCCCCCCAGGGGTCGGGCACAGCCCGCCCCCCTCCATCCCGGCCCCACGAGCCGCCCCACGGGCCAGGGAAAACCCCCCCCCCTCCATCCCGG
>JBKJUF010000216.1:0-9090 GCA_046590445.1 Kofleriaceae bacterium | reverse complement strand
GATGATGCGGACCTGAGGGTCGTACTCGAACTTGGTCGCCTCGGTGCGCTCGCGGAACACGAGCGCCGCGCGCGAGTCGATGCCGAACGTCCACAACGGCAGGATGCGGGGGATGTGCGAGATGCTGGCGCGCACCCGGACCTCGGGCGCGACCGGATCGTAGCCGGCGCCGCCACCGAGCTTCAGCTCGCCGCGACCGCCGCGCGTCACCGAGATCTGGATCGGGATGATGACGTTGGTCCCGGTCCGCTCGGGCGTGATGCGGACCGCCGCGAACCGGCCGAGCTCGTAGATCGCGACCTGGGTCGCGGCGAGCTTGCTCGGCGAGTAGCGCTCTCCGGTCTGGGCCTCGAGCCTGCGCACGATCGCGGTGCGCAGCTCGCCGGTCGCGCCCTCGATCTTCACCGGTCCGAACCGACAGAGCGGGCCGGGCACCAGCTCGTAGCGCGCGGTCGCGATCCCGGTCACCGCGTCCTCGGTCACCGAGGCGTCGAGCTCCACGTGCGCGTAGCCGCCTTCCTCGACGAACAGCAGCAGGCTCTGCTTGGCCTCGTCATAGATCAGGTAGTCGAACGGTGCGTTGTCGACGAGCGGGATCGCCGCGCGCGCATCCTCGACCGACAGCTCGGGGGGAAGCCCGACGATCTCGACCCGCACCCGGGCGCGCCGTCCTTCGACGACCGTGAACACGACGGTCTGCTTGCCGGTCGCACCGTCAGCCTGGCCCTCAGCCCGGCCCTCGACCTTCGCGGTCACCTGGACATCGAAGAAGCCGTGCCGCAGGTACTCGGCCCGGATCCGGTTGACGTCGAGCGAGAGCTGGTAGGCGTCGACGCCCCGGCCACCACGACGCGCGCGGTCGAGCGCGAGGCCGGGGACGAGAGCGTCATCATCGATCGCCTTGTTTCCCTCGATCTTGATCTTCGCGAGATACGTCGCCGCGCGTGGGCGCACGGGCTCGGGCCGGCCGCACCCGAGCGCGATGGCGATGAGGAGGACGAACCGGCAACGAGGCACCCGGCTAGATGCTGGCGTCACCCCGGGATCGACGCAAGCTATCGGTGATGATTCAGGTCTCTCTGTGCGCTGCGAGCGCTGTGCGAATCAGCTCGATCGATGCCGGCGGCAGCTGGGCGTAGACCACGCGAGCGCCCTGGAAGCGCCGGAGCTCCTCGATCACGGCCTTTCCGGCGATCTCGCTCACGAGCAGGGCGAGCACGGTCTGATTGGGCTTCGTCAGCTCCTGGAGCTCGCCGACGATCTTGTGCGGGATCCCGGTATCGACGAGCCGGCGACCAGGGCGCCGCCACCACCCGCCAGGACCCGCCGATCAAGCAGCCGAGCGGTCCGGCGACCAGGGCGCCCCGAAACCGGTCAGTATCGTTTTCGCCAGAGCAGATCGACGCCGTTGAAGCCGCGGTCACCGACGATGCCCTCGACGACGAGCCGGCGCGCGAGCCAGTACTCGACCTCGCCCTCTCCAGCATTCTCGTCAGGGCGCGCCTCGATGCGGCGGCGATAGGCGACGAACAGCGATCGCGTGATCCACGTGCCGACCGTGATCGCCGCGCCGCTGTCTGACGTCGCGGACTCGTAGCGCAGCACGTCGAGGTCGATCGGCAGCGCGTCCTTGACGTAGCCGCCGATCTGGTTCGCGACGAACGACGCGCCGGCCTGCGAGGCCTTGTCGCGCGGATTGCCGTCGGCGGGCTGGCCTTGGGGCTCGCCGCCGAGCAGGAAGCCAAGCAGCTGGCCCTGCGAGTAACCACCTGGGCTGGAGGTCATGAGCAGCTCGGGCTTGCTCGCGCGGCCGCGGACCTGGGTGACCGTCGTCACCTCGGGGAAGTCGTGCGTGATCTGGACGTCGAGCAGCGGATCGGTCGAGCCATCCCATCGCACCGACGCACGATCGAGCTGGTAGCGGCGTCCGAACAGATCGAGGTTGCCGCGATCCGCCTCGATCTTGCCGACGATGCCGACCGCCTCGGCATCACTCGTCAGCTCGACGCTGCCCTTGACCAGGCCGCGGATCTCGTCGGACTCCACGTAGGTCGAGTACAGCCGCAGGCGTGCAATGAACGCCGGACGATCGGGGCGGCGTCGCTCCATCGGCCGTTCGGTGATCTTCTTCGCGCCCGTCACGAACCGCATGTCCGAGGGCGCGCCGATCGGCTTGAGCTGCTCGCCGCGACCGCTCGGCACCTTGATGACACCGTTACGCACGGCGACGTCCGCGACCCACGCCTCGTCGGTCTTCGACAGCTTCGCGGTGATGTCCGCCGAGACCCGCGGCTCGATCACGCCGATCGGCGAGACCCTGCGAAGCTTGACGGTCGCGGTCCCCCCGGTTGGCGTCGCGCCTCGGATCCCGAGCGTCGCGATGGCCGAGACCGAACCTTCGCCGAGCTTGCCGTCGACGTTGATCTTCACGGTCGAGTCGCCGACCACGACGTCGATCTTCCCGCGCTGCAGCGTTCCGACCTGCGGGGCGAGCGGCAGCCGCGCCTCGCGGAGGTGCAGCTCGCCGCGGATCTTTGCGGTCTGCGGATCGAGCCCCGTGACCTTGACGTTCGCGTCGAGCCGGCCCGCCGCGCCACCTGCCGGGCCTGGCGCGAACGCGAGGAGCGGCTCGAGATCGAACTGCTTGGCCTCGAGCGAAACGGTCGCCGCGCCGAGCTCGCGTGGGTTGCCAGCCGCCAGCAGGTGGAGCGTGCCGCGGTCTTGCGTGCCATCGACCTCGAGCTTGCCGACCACGCCATCCCACGACGCGTCGAGCGCGATCCGCTTGATGACCTTGATCGGGCGGTTGCGCGGGCCCGGCGGGACTGCCAGGCCAGCGCCGGCGAGCCGCGCGCGAATCGTGGGATCGCCGATCGTACCCGCGACGTCGATGGTGCCCGACAACGTCCCGCCAACGATTTCGGTCCTCCCGAACACGGCCATCACGAGCGGCGCCGGCACGTTCGGCAGCGTCGCGGTCATCACGAGGCGCTTCGCGAGTGCGGCTTGTGGCTCGGCCTCGAGCTCGGCCATCGTCAGTGGGATCCGCGCGTCGAGGACGAGCAGCTTCACCGGCTGCTTGTAGATGGCCGCGGTCGTCGCGCGATTCACGATTGCCCCCGGCATCGACTGCATCGTCATCGTCGCGGTCGTCGCGGCATTGTCGATCGCCGCCATGAAGTCGATGGCGACCGGCTGGGAGACCGGGCTCCCGCGGAGGTCACGTACCGAGACGCCGACCTTCGCGCTGCGCGCCGCTTCCGCGAGCTCGGCGACCATGCTGGCGCGACCGCGGAAGTTCGTCGTGATCTTGAAACGATCGAGCAGCGCCGGCTCGATCAACACGTCCTCGACGCGGATCGACGCGCCCTTCAAGGCGCCACGCCCGAGCTGCTTCCAGGCGTCGGGATCGAACAGGTGACCGGGCATCGCGAGCCTTGCCTGCGCGTCGATCTTCGCGAGCGGCTTGGCGACGGGCTTGCCGGACACCTGGCGATCGTCGATCGTCGCGACCAGCATCGGGGTCAGCTCGTCGGGACCACTCTGCGAGACATGGAGGTTCGCGCTGAGCGGGCCGAGCGAGCGCAGCGCGGGCGCCATCAGATCGCGGATCTGGATCAGGCCGCCGGTCGACCTCGCCGAGATCTGGATGTCGCCGTCGATCGTACCGCTGTACCGCCCGGGCCGGTTCGCGAGCCCTGCGAGCTTCGCGACGTCGAGCTTCTCGAGCGTGATCCGGCCAGACCGGATGGTGTCGCGGTGCATGTGCTTCCAGCCCTCGACGTTCGTGACGTCCTTCGGCGCGTCGATGTCGACCGCGAACGTCGCGGTGCCGAGCCGCGGGCTCCACGCCCGGGCCTGGACGGCAAACTTGTCGGGGCCGGCGACGAGCTTGGCCTCGGCATCGAACGTGACCACGTCGGGCGACAGCGCGATGCCCTTGGCGTCGAGCTCGGCAGTACCGGCGAGCCGCCCGTTGGTGCGTGACAGATCGATGTGCGCGTCGAGCGATCCCGCGTAGCCCTTGTCGAGGTTATCGAGCGCAAACGCCTCGAGGTCGATCTTCGCCTTCAGATCCCCCTTCTCGCTGCCGACGCGGTGGTAGTGCCCGGCGATCGCCAGCTTGGCAGCCTTGCTCGCGCTGGTGAGCTCGCGGACGTCGATCCGCTCGGAGCCGATCGCGATCTGACCGGTCGTTCCGGTCCACTCGGCACCGTTGCCTGCACGCACGCGATGACGTTGCAGATCGATCATCACGACGTCGCCCGGCCCGGCGATCGGATCGACGATCGCGTCGGCCTCGACGAGCCAAGGTGCCTGCTTCGGCTTCGAGCGCACGGTCACGACGATCTTGCCGTCGTCGCGGTTCGCCGCGTTGAGCTCGAGCTCGCGAAGGACCATGTCCTGCTGGACGACATCGCGCGCCTCGAGCTGGAGCCGGCCCGTCGGATGCTCGGGGATGTGCTTCGCGGCGATGCCGAGCTCGAGCGAGCGGATCGACAGATCCTTCGCGCGCAGCCGGCGGCCGACCACCCTGCCCTCGATCGCGAGATCGGGGCGCGGCGCCAGCGCGCCCGCCGCCGACAGCTTGACCTCGAGCGCGCCGTGCACCGGTGCCTTGCCGCTGGTCGCGCGCGACGGATCGCGCACGCTCGCGACGACGGTGCTGCGCTCGAGCGTGATGACCTCGCCCAGCTTCTTGATCTGCGCGGTGATCTGAGCCGATACGCCGGTTCCGGCCACCGCGATCGTCGTCGACGCACGGTCGCCGCGGCTCGTCAGCGCGACCGTCGCGTGGGCAGCCGGAATGTCTGCAAGCTTGCCTGCGAGCTTGCCGCTGGTGTGGATGATCGCGGTGCCCGACGGCAACGCACCACGCTCACCCGGACTGCCGTCGAACGTGATGAAGGTGGCAGCGGTGCCCTCGAGCCTGCCACCGGAAAGCTTTGTCACGTCGAGCACGCCGGTGGCGAGGAAGCCACTCGCGCGCGTCGCGCCGAGATCGGCATCGACGCCGGCGAGGATGGGCTCGTCGTCGACGGTGCCGACCACGGTGACATGATGGCGCGCCGGCACCGACGACGGCCCGACGGTGACTGCGAGGTTTAGATCGGCCGGCAACTCCACGCCGGGCACGAGCTTGGCGACCGCTGCCGTGGTCGCGCCGACCGCGACGATTCCGGAGAGCTGGATCGGCCGGGGCCGCGTGCGCAGGAACCCGACCGGTTGCGGCTTGACCATGCGGAAGCCGGCAGCGACGACGCTGACATCACCGACGCGGGCGATCAGCGACGGCACGCTCAGCATCTCCCAGCCATCGCGCACGACGGCGTCGACCCAGATGCCTTCGCCGCGCTCGCGCCAGCGGCCGTGTACCAGCAGGTTTGCCTCGAGCGGCTCGCTCGTCGGCATGTACGCATCAGCTGCGATCGAGATGTCGTCGAAGTTCATGATCTCGGTGCCGCTGTCGTAGCGGACGTGACCTCGCTTGACCTGGATGTCGGGGATCTGGAGCGCCCACCCCGACTTGGGCCCCGGCTTCACGAGCCGGTTGATCTGGAGCGTGCCGTCGGGATCGCGCCGCAGATCGACGTCGACATCCTCGGCATGCACGCCCTTGAGCCGCATCTGCTGAGACACCAGCGCGAGCACGCCGAGGTCCAGCCGGAGCCGCCTGATCGTGATCGTCGGCCGCTTGTCGGGACCGTTGATCACGACGTCGCGGATCACCATCTCGCCGAGCGGACTGCCCTCGAGGCTGCCGATGCTCGCACCGCCGGTGAACATCGCGTTCATCCGCGCCTCGACCTGCTTGCGCATCACGCTGCGGCCCCAGCCCGTGTGCATCACGACCAGCACGGCCGCGACGACGAACACGATGAAGCCGAGAAACCCGAGTCCGATGCGCTTGCCCCAGCGCCAGGCCTTGCGGCGTGCGGGCCGTCCTCGATCTTCCGTCGACATTAGAACGCCTCTCCAATACTGAAGTGAAACGCGTAGCGCGAGCCCGGGGCGGGCTCCATCGGGCCGGTGCGATTGAGGCGATAGCCGAGGTCGGCGCGGACTGGGCCGACCACCGTCAGTAACCGCAGCCCGAGCCCGGCGGCCCAGTGGAGGTTCGCGAAGTCGAGATCACGGCGATCCTCGACCACGTCGCCGCCGTCGAGGAACACGACCGTACCGACGCCCATCTTGCGCCACGTCGTCAGCGGGATGCGCGCCTCGATGCCGGTCTCGAACACCGTCTCGCCGCCATACGGCACGGTGGTCTCGCTGCCCATCACCTCGCCGGTCACCGATGGCGACAGGTCGCGCTCGCCGAAGCCGCGATGGTTCGAGGCACCACCGGAGAAGAACCGCTCGGTGACCGGGACGTCGCCGTGGAACGTGCCGGCGCGAGCGCGCGCCGCAAACACCGTTCCGCCGAACGGCAGGAACCCGCGCAACTCCGGAATCACCTGGATGTAGTCGTACTCGCTGGCGGCGTACGGCGTGCCCTCGGCGACCCGCAGCTCGGCGAACAGGCCGCGCTTCGTGTTCAGCGGGTTGTCGCGGAAGTCGAGCGTCAGCGCTTGCTGGTACGTACCGACGCGCTGCCGATGATCGAGGCCAAGCTCCATCTGGAGCGCCGGGTCGATCAGCGGCGAGATGTTCTTGAAGCGGAGCTGCTCGATGCCCCAGCCAAGGCGCAGCTGGACGCGCTGCCCGAGATGCGAGACGATGATCGGCGTCGAGAATCCGAGCGCCGCGCGCGGACCAAGGCTCGTATAGGCCTCGATCGCGAGGTAGTTGTAGCCGGCCTCGACGAGGCCCTTCGAGTAGGTCCAGAAGATGTCCTGGCGCTCGAGCCGGCTGAGCGCGCGGATCCGCGGCTCCCAGCCCGAGCGATCACGTGCGTAGGCGTAGGCCGGGCGAAACTCGAATGACAGGGTGTCCATGTCGGTCGGGAACCCCGCGATCGAGTAGCCGGCACGGCCGCGAACCTCGTACGCGGTGGGATCGATGCCGAAGCCGCCGCCGAGCTTGATCTCGCGGCGCGCGGCCTCGGAGACCGCGACCTTGACGTCGACGACCTCGCTGATGCCGCCGTCGGGTTGGACCTGCACCGTCGAGAACCGCTGCAGGCCGTAGAGCTGGCGCTGCGACGTCGTGATCGCGGTCGTCGAGTAGTGGTCGCCGGTCGCGAAGGCGAGCCGGCCGCGCACCGCATCGGCGAGCGCGCCGTCGACGCCGGTGATCTCGATCTTGCCGAACCTGCACTTCGGCCCCGGGTCGTACGCGAGCGAGACGACCGCCTCGCCGTTCGCGCGGTCCGCGAGCACCATGGACTCGAGCTTGGCGCGCGCGTAGCCGGCGTCCTTGACCAGGGTGACGAGGAACGGCTTGGCCTTCTCGTAGACCGCGTAGTCGAACGGCGCACCGTCGGCAATCGGTAGTGCCTCGCGGATCACCGACACCGGCACATCCGTGGGCAGCCCCGTGATCACGACGCGCGTGGTGGCGCGCTTCCCCTCGTCGACCGTGTAGATCACCTTCGTCGCGTCGCCCTTGCGCTCGAAGCGCGGCCGGACATCGACTCCGAGGTAGCCCTTGCGCAGGTAGTCGCCGCGGATGCGGTCCGCGTCGACCTGCAGGAGGTAAGGGTCGGGACCGAGCCCTTTGTGCTGGCGGCGATGCAACGCCGTGCCCTCGACGAGCGTGTTGTCCTTGATGCCGGTGTTGCCCTCGACCTCGATGGTCGAGATGAAGTCCTCGCCCGCCCGTCGGGGCGGCGGCTTCTTCGATGCGCAGGCCGCGAGGAGGAGCGAGCTCAGAAGCCAGGCCAGGTAGCTCGAGGACGAAGACATTGGACTGACCTGGTTTTTTCGCAAGATCGATACCGTCTCAAGCCGGCGGAATCGCGCAGCTCCGGACAAGCGAACGGCGTGACGGCTCGGTCAGCTCGTCACGCCATGCGCACCAGTCACAGCTCAGCGCGACGGATGCACGTGATCGCGTTCGCGCTCGGCCTTGTTCCGAAGCGTCATCACGAGGACCGGGATCGCGAGCAAGCCGAGCACGATGGCCGCGACGCGCGTGATCCCGGAGCCGAAGATGAACATGAAGGCCATCAGCATCGCGAGCATCACGGAGAACAGTGCCGTGAGGCCCACGACCTTGTGAGGAACGCCATCAGGTTCGCGATCGAGATCCTCGGTGGGTGCCAGCTTGCGATCGTCACGCACCGGGTTGTGCGGCTCGTGGCCGACGTCCGGTGGTTGAATGAGCGGATACGTCGCCATCGGTCACCTCACCTTTCTGTGGTTCAACGTGACCTGCGCCCAGCAACGGCGCGGTAGACCGCGAGCAGGACCACGGCGCCGAGGATCGAAGCGATGATGCCCGGGCCCTCACCTGCCTCGTACCAGCCAACCGCGTGGCCGAGCATGCCGGCGATGAACGAGCCGGCGATACCGAGGAGGATGGTGATGATGACGCCGCCCGGATCCTTGCCCGGCATGACGAGCTTGGCGAGCGCACCGACGATGGCACCGATAACGATCGTGAGAAGAATAGACATGACTGGTTTCCTGGTTGGAGTGGAGCGATGGGGAACTAGCGACCAAGCCGAGAAAGCAATTTCTGCTTCACGCGCAGGGCGATCGGGCGCACGCGCTCGACCACGGAGCGACCCTTCGCCATCAGCTCGTCGACCGATACGCGCGTGGCGCCCTTCGGTCCGCGGCGCGCTCGCTGTTCGGCGCGCTCGGCTTCGCCGGGATGGCTCTCGACGTAGATCTTGGCGTCGCGCGCCGCGTCCTCGACCTTGCCATCAGCCACGAACTCGCGGACGTGCCGGTTGTAATGACGGGCCGAAACCTTGTCGCCCTCGCCCTGATTGCGGTCGTTGCCGCCTTGCGAAGAGTTGTCTGGCTTCATGCACAGAAGTACGAGCACCTCGCGTGCCACATTGCGGGCCGCGATCCGAGCCGGCTGCGGGGCGCTCGACGTGCGTGGCAGCGCGCTGAGCCGTCCGGGCCGTCGAGGAAACTCGTAGAGGCGCGCCGCGATCTCGCGAGAACGAGCATCATCACCGGAAGCGGTGGCAGG
>JBKJUF010000209.1:0-5899 GCA_046590445.1 Kofleriaceae bacterium | reverse complement strand
CGACCAAGAAGCTGACGTAAGCGAACACGCGGCGCGCGGAACGAGGCGCGGACAACGGGCCACCCGAACGAGTCGCGCGCAGCGCCGTGGCGGTTAGCTGAGCTCGGACCGGCGCTTGGCGGTGCGGCGGTTCCGGCGGCGGCGGCCGGCGAGCGAGACGCCGGCGAGCCGAGCGGCGCGCTGGAGATCGGCGAGCATGCGCTCGGCGCATGCGACGCGGCCGGGCTGATCGGGATCGCCGTAGAGACCGCTCGGTGCGGCGCTCGTGGCGACGAACCGGCGGAGCGCGTGATAGCAGCCCGCGGTATCGCCGAGCGCACGCAACGCGACCGCGAGGTTCCAGTGGTGAAGCGGCCACGTCGGCTCGCTGGCGATCGCGCGACCGAGCGGCTCGATCGCCTCGCAGGGGTTGCCCTGCGCGAGCGCGCACGCGGCGACCGCGGCGGCGACCTGCGGGTCCGAGGCGTCACAGCGCTCGAGCAGCTGTGCCGCACGCGCGGGATCCCCGCCGGCGAGCAGATCGACGGCGCGACCGAGGGTGCGTGCTTCCGGATCACGATGCGCGCGCGGCCCGAGGTGCGCGTCGTCGAGATCGAGCAGATCGCGCCCGAGGTAGTACGCGGACGACAGGAGATGGGGCGTGCTCGCGGTGATCCGCGCCGCCGTGGCGACGACGGTGCGCGCGTGGTCGACGTCGTTGCTCGCGACCCGGTAACCGTCTGCGACGAGGTTCGCGATCAGCGGGGCGGCATCGCCGTCGACCGAGGCGTCGTCCTCGTGGATGCAATCATCGATGTGGCCGCGCGCGCTGACCAGCACGGCCCACCGGCGCCAGCGCCGCTCGCCGCTGATCTTGCGTGTCGCGACGACGACGAGGCGGGCCGCGGCATCGACGAGGACGGCGGCATGCGTCGGTCGCGGCGATCGCCTGGCCGTCGTGCGCGCTGCGGGCGCGATCCCGCTGACGCAAGCTGCGATCCGCTCGCGTAGATCGGCCGCGAGGTCGAGCCGGACGCCGAGCTCGCCCGCGAGCCGCAGCGCCGCGTCGGGCGCCGACACGACGAGCAGCTCGATCATCTGCGCGATGTCGTCGTCGGGGAGCCGGCGCACCATCAGGTCAGCGGCGTTCGCGAGATCGAGGGCGGTATCGAGCTGGGCCGCGAGGGCGAGGGCCGAGCGCTGCTGCATCGCGCGCGGATCCGCGAACCGCGCCTCGGCATGCTCGCCGAGCTCGGAGAGGAGCCCGAGCACGCAGACCTTGAGCTCGTCCGCGATGCCGGTCGGGTGGTCGAGGAGCAGCCGGAGGCTGGCGACCACCCGGGGACGAGCTGCGCCTGTGGCGAGCGCCGCGAGGGCGTCGCGGGCTGCGTCGCGGCGCCGGACGTCAGGGCTGGCGAGCTCGCGGCCCAGGAGGGGGATGGCGGTGGTCCCGAGGCGGCGGGTGATCCGCTCGATCTGAACCGACGTCCTCCGGGGGCATGTCGGGCTCGTCGAGAACCAGTCGGCCAGTCTCCGAAGGTCCCCGAACGCACCATCGACCGCCATGAATGGCCCTACATTAGGGATATGGCCACACGGGAGTCAATCAATCTCGCGTGGTTACTACCCCGGCGCGATCCCATCCACAGCGGGTCGATGCGACCGCGAGACCCGCACCTGAGCGTCACGGATGGAGGCCCGCTGCGGACGTGATTTCCGCGGTTGTTCGTTTCGTAAGTCCGCCTACTGCCGGATAAAACCAGGTGGCGTCGATGTAGGTTTTCGCTTGCGCGGCCACAGGGCATCCGCAATTCTCCGGCACCCCATGGCGAAGCGCTCCACCGAGTCCACCGCGGTCAACCAGCTCATCGAGCTGGTCGCGACCTCGAAGCCATTGCCGGCAGATCCGTCCGACGATCTGATGTTCAGCGCGCCCAAGCGCGGCAAGAAACTGAGCGGGGCTCGGATGACGTCCGCGAACCCGACGATCCGCGGTGGCGGAGCGGTCGAGCCGCTGCCGCGATCGCGTGCACCGCAAGGGACGGCGCAGCAGACCGCGGCCGTTTCGCCGCAGGTGCGGGTCTCCACCGCGCGTCCAGCACGAGCCGTCTCGATCCCACCGCTCGCGACGCCGATCGACGAGGTCACCAATCCCGGCCCGATCGCGAGTCGGGTGACGCGGCCGTCGATCCCGCCGCCGCCGCTTGTGCGGCCGAGCCTGCAGGAGACCTCGGCGTTCCACTATCCAGCGGTCCCCCCGGCGGTGACGCCAAGCGTACGCACGATCGCACCGGCGACGATGCCGGTCGCCGCGCCGTTCGAGAACGGACGGCCGTTCGCCGCCGACGCGACCGCGATCGAGACCCGGCCGAGCGATCCGTGGGAGCGCGAGATCGGTACCCAGCAGGTCGTCAAGCCGAGCGACGTGAAGGTGATCGCCGGCAAGGTCATCGGCCCGATGATCGTCCTGGTCGTGCTCGGCGTCTTCATCGGTGGCTACTTCGCGTTCGACGGTGACGGCGGCAAGCCGCGCGAGCCGCGGCGTCATCTCCCGGCGCAGACCGAGGGTGCGCGGATCATGATGGCCGTCACCAGCGAGCCGCCCGTCGGCACCGTGGCCGTGGCTGCCGGTAACTTCGAGCCGGTCCAGGCGCCCGAGCCAGTTGCGGCCGAGCCAGTTGCGGCCGAGCCAGCCGCGCCCGTGCCGCCCCGGGCGACGGCGTTCGTCGACGTCCGTATCGACTCGAAGCCGGCCGGTGCGACCGTGATGCTCGTCGATCGTGGCAAGACGTCGTTCCTCGGGACCACGCCGGTGAGCGCAGCGGTCGATCCGGCGCGCCGCTACGAGCTCGTGTTCACGTACCCGGATCGCGCGACCCGCCTGGAGGCATTCGATCCGTCGAAGACGACGCGCGTCGCGGTGGCGCTCGCCCGGATGTCGTCGAAGGACCGCAAGGCCACGGCGATGGCCGTCGACAGTGTCGGCGACGCGAGGCCAGCAGCGGGAGCCAGGACCGAGCGCAAGGCCGCGAAGGTTTCGAAGCCGGAGCCGAGCGGGCTCGATGCAGCCCTCGACGGTGCGATCGAGAAGCCGGCGAAGCCGAGCGGCGAGGGCGTGCTCATGGTGTCGAGCAAGCCGCCGTGCGAGATCGTGATCGACGGCAAGTCGACCGGGCTCACCACGCCGCAGCGCTCGATCACGCTGCCCGCGGGAGCCCACAAGGTCACGCTCGTCAACGCGCCGGCTGGCATCAAGAAGACGATCGCGGTCAAGATCACCCGGGACCAGCCGACGAAGCTGATCCAGGACTTCATGAAGTAGGTTGCGCGACCTTCGGTCACGAGCGCGCGGCAAATCCTTGCGAGCGAACGGGCCGAGACCGAAGGCCTGCGTTCGCGCGGCGGTCACTGACTCACGATCGCTGGTTCACAATTTCAGCCGAGCCATCTAGTCGGTCGTGGTCGGTAACGCAACGGCGGCTCCGAGTATTGCTGAAGTCGCCGCGCTGACCTAGAGTGGCGGCTCCAATCCGGGTCGAGCTCTAGGTTCGACGGAGCTGGCCAACAAATCCTAGGGGAGAGAACATGTCTCGAAGCTTGCTTGCCGTCACTGTCGGTCTTTCATTGGTGCTCGGAGCTGCCTGCAGCGAAAAAAAATCTGCGCCGGTGTCTACGCCCACCGAGCCCGCCGCGCCGGTCACCCCGGTCGCCGCGGTCACGCCGGATGCCGCGGCTCCCGCGGCCGCAGATCCCGCCCGCGATCCCGAAGCGCTCAAGGCAGCCGCCGTCCAGGTCGAGGGGCTCAAGAAGATGTGCGCCGACAGCGCGGACGCTCGCGCGAAGCGCCAGAAGGAGAAGCTGCTTTACACGCGCCTGGGCGGTCACGATGCCCTGGTCGCGGTGGTCACCGACATCATCGAGTTGCACGACAACGATCCGATCACCAAGCCCGTCATGAAAGGCGTCGACAAGCCCAAGCTGATCAAGCTTGTCGTCGAGTTCCTTGGCAAGGCCGCTGGCGGGCCGGAGAAGTACACCGGGCGAGACATGGTCGCTGCGCACGCGCACCTGAACATGACTGATGTCCATTTCATGACCGCTGGCGGCCACATCGGCCAAATCCTGGCCAAGTACAAGGTGCCGGAGCCGGAGCAGCAGGAGGTCCTGTGCCTCATCGTCTCGCATCACGCGGACGCGATTCGCTAGTTCGAGCTTGCTGACAGGCGTGCGGTCGCATGCCTTCTGACCCGCGCCGTCGATTGCGGCGGACCGTGGACCGGCGTACCGTCGCCGCCAAGGAGGGCACGTGGCTCATATCGACGTCTTCAAGGGCTGGGCCGATTCGATCCGGCAGGACATCGACGCGTACAAGGTGCTGCTCGAATCTGCGAAGGCAGACACGAGCTCGCGCAAGCTCGCCGGTGCAGCGCTGCTCTATCTCGTCAGCCGCATGGACTTGATCCCCGACTGGAACGAGGGCATCGGCGTCATCGACGACGTCATGGTGCTCCGGGTCTGCGCGCAGCTCACGCAGGGACACGAGCGCGGCACCTTGCCGTCCGCCGCCGACATCAGCCTCGAGCGGATGGCGAACGAGGCCGACAAGATCACCACGTTCCTCGGCGGTCCGCTGTACGACAAGCTGAAGTCGTACTGCTCGAAGCTGGCGGAGCAGACGGTGCGTGGTCGGAGCCCGGCCCAGCTCATCGACGACGAGTCGCTGCGCAAGGCGCTCTACGTCGAGCTCGCGGACGAGCTGGTGAAGACGGTGCCGATCGTCGTCAACGATCCAGTCGACGCCGAGCTGCGCCTCAAGGCCTATCTCACCCACAAGCTGCAGTGAGGACGATGAGGTTCGCGACGATCTTGGCGGTCGCGGCGATTGGCCTCGGCGGAACCACGCACGCCCAGGCGCAATCGCAGGCGCAGGCTAGCGCCACGTTCGATGCGGTGGCCGCGACGGCGGTGCGCGTGCGTCGCCTCGAGGACGTCGTGTGGTCGCTGACCGCGAGCTGCGACCGCGGCAACGACGTCCACCAGCGGCAGTGCCGGCTCGTCCGCGATCACCGCGCCAAGGTCCTCGAGGGCATGACGTTGCTCGTCGACGGTGACAGCGAAGCGCTCGAGCTCGGCAAGTGGAGCCCGCAGAAGAAGTCGATGCAGGTCGTGGTGACGTCATGCATCCGGTGCGCAGGCATCGAGCTCGATGGCCGCACCTGGTACCTGATCGGCAGCGGCGCGACGGCCCGCTTCGAAGGTGGCAAGCTGCGAACCGCGGTGCTCGACGATCAGACGCGGACCTTTGTCGACGAGGGCGCCGCCGTGACGTGGAGCAAGATCGTGAGGACGGCACACGTGCAGTACCTCCTCAAGGTGCTGCCGGCGGCCAAGCGGCGCTGGCTCGTCGCCGGCAAGGACGGGCTCGCATTCGAGATCGTCGGTTACCGGGTCAGCGCACCGTGCGACGGCGCGGTGATCGTCGCGAAGCCACCGTCGGCGAAGGCCCTGCCTGACAAGGAGCGTTGCAGCGGCAGCGTCATCGACGGCGGCGCACCCGATGGGGTCGACGCGCTGACGCCGGACATGATCAAGGCCACGATGAAGCCGGTCGTCGATGCCGCGAACGCGTGCTTCAAGAAGAACGGGATCACCGGCCGCGCGAAGCTCGAGCTCGTGGTCGCGGGCGACGGCAGCGTGGCCGAGTACAAGCAGACCGGCGACCTCGTCGGCACGCCGACGGCGCAGTGCATCGATACCGCGATGCGTGATGTCACGTTCCCGCGCTCGAAGAAGCCGCGCCAGAAGATCGGGTTCCCGATCATTCTGAAGTGACCCGCTCGGGCGCCCCGTTCGGGGATTCCTGCCGCGCAAGGTGGTTTCCATCGGCGCTACGCGCCGACGGAAAACCCGATGCTTTCTG
>JBKJUF010000129.1:0-4285 GCA_046590445.1 Kofleriaceae bacterium | reverse complement strand
CGTTCATGCGCGAGGCGGTGTCGTGGGGCGCCGGTCCGCGCGCCTCGCAGTTCCTGATCCTCGCCGCGAAGGCGCGCGCGATCCTCGACGGCCGGTTCGCCGTGGCGATCGAGGACGTCATCGCGCTCGCGCGGCCGACGCTGCAGCACCGGCTGATCCTCAACTACCGCGCGGAAGCCGAGGGATTGCGGGCCGGCGAGCTCGTCGATCGGCTGCTGTCGACGATCACGCCGTAGGCCGTCGTGAACCTCCCGTCGATCTCGGCGACGTCAGGAATCGACCCCGCGCAGCTCGCGCGGCTCGGCAGCCTGGCGATCAAGGCACGGGTGATCGTCGAGGGCGCGCTGTCTGGGCTGCACCGCGCGAGCGTGCACGGCTCGTCGGTCGAGTTCGCGGAGCACAAGGAGTACTCGCCCGGTGACGAGCTCCGTCACGTCGACTGGAAGGCGTACGGCAAGCTCGATCGCTACTACGTCAAGCAGTACGAGCAGGAGTCGCAGCTGACCGTGTACCTCGTGCTCGACGCGTCGGCGTCGATGGCGTTCACCGGCGGTGCCACGATGGCGAAGCTCGACTACGGCGGGCTGTGCCTTGCCGCGCTCGCGTACCTCGTGATCCAGCAGGGCGACCGCGCCGGGCTGCTCGCGTCGGGCGCCGGTGCGCCGGGGCCAGGGCCGTATCGCGAGTCCGCGCGCACGATGGTGCCGCCGCGTGCGCGCTCGACACACCTCCACGATCTGCTCGGCGTGCTCGACGGCGTGATCAAGCAAGGCGGGGCCGGCGATGCCTCCCCGGCGGCCGCGCTCGCGCGGATCAGCGAGCTGTCGCGGCGTCGACGGGCGCTGATCGTGCTCGCGTCCGACCTGTTCGACCAGGATGACGAGACCCTGCGCGTCCTCGCGCAGCTGCGGGCCCAGCGCCACGACGTCTCGGTCCTGCACGTCCTCGATCCGCACGAGCTCGCGTTTCCGTACGACGGCCTGACGCTGTTCGAGGCCCTCGAGTCGTCGCAGAAGCTGCTCGTCAACCCGGCCGCGATCAAGCGCGATTACCTCGAGCGGATGGGCGCGTTCCTCACGAAGTGCCGCGGGACACTCGCCGCCGCCGGCGTCGACTACCACCTGGTGTCGACGGATCGCCCGCTCGATCGCACGCTCCTCGATCTCGTGGTCGCACGCTCGCGGCTCGGCCCCGGTCGGAGAGCCGGCTGATGGGCTTTCTCGCGCCGCTGATGCTGATCGGGGTCGCCGCCCTCGCGGTGCCGATCGCGATCCACCTGATCGGCCGGCGGCGCGCGCGGATCGTCAAGTTCGCGGCGCTCGACTTCCTGCTCGCCACCAAGCGGCGTACGGCGCGACGGTTCCGGATCCGCGAGCGCCTGCTGCTGCTCGTCCGCGCGATTGCCTGCGCCGCCGTCGCGATCGCACTCGCGAAGCCGTACACGTCGTGCTCGCGCAAGGGTCCGCTGGTCATGCGCGGACCGCAGGCCGCGGTGCTGGTGATCGATGACTCGTTCGCGGCGGGGTATGTCGTGGACGGCCAGCCGTGGCTGCGGCGCGCGACCGACGAGGCCCGCCGCATCCTGACCCAGCTCGGCCCCGAGGCAGAGGTCGCGATCGTGCGGGCGTCGGAGGCCGCCGATCATCCGACCGAGCTAACCCGCGATCACCTCCGGCTCCGCGATCAGCTGCTCGCCCTCGAGCCGAGCGCCAGGCCCGCCGACACCACGCGCGCGCTCGCCCGCGCCGCGCAGCTCCTCGCGGCGTCGAGTCACAGCCGGCGCACCGTGTACCTCGCGTCGCTGCTCACCAAGTCCGGCCTGCGCCCGGACGATGCGCCGTGGGCCAAGGATGGCCCTGCCCTCGTCGTGCTCGAGCTGCGCCCGTCGACGATGTCGAACCTCGCAGTCACGAGCCTGCGCGTCGATGCCGAACCCGGCGCCGGTTCGCGCGGCGTCGCCTTCGACGCCGAGGTCGCCAACTTCGGCGATGTCGCCGCGAAGGTCGAGCTGTCGCTGTCGATCGGCGATCGTGTCGTCGCGCGCGGTACGCTCGATCTCGCCGCGCGGGACCGCCGCACGAAACGCTTCCTCGCTGCCCTGCCGGCCGGCGCCCGCGCGACCGACGCCTCGATCGCGATCTCGAACACCCCGGGCGATGCGCTCGCCATCGATGACCGCCGCTGGGTGCGGGCGTCGTTGCGCGATCGCGTGCGCGTGCTGCTCGTCGACGGCGATCCGCGCACCGTGCGGCACGACGACGAGCTGTTCTATATCGAGGCCGCGCTGCGCCCCGGCGATCGCGAGGACAGCGGTACCCAGGTCCGTACGATCACCGCGGAGGAGCTCGCCGGTATCGAGCGCAGCGCCCGCGGCAAGGCCGGCGCTCTCGACCTGGCCGAGTTCGACGTGGTGGTCCTCGCGAACGTCGCCGCGCTGCCGAGCGAGCGCGCCAGCGTGCTCGCAGACTGGGTGCGCGCCGGCGGCGGCATCATGATCGCGCCGGGCGATCGCTTCGACGCCGCCGCCTACGACCGCACGATGCTTCCGCTCCTGCCGCAGAGCCTGCGCGACCCGATCGACACCACGTGGGGCGCCACCGCGCAGGATCGCGACAGCCGCGCGCTCCGCCTCGTGAAGTGGGAGGCCGAGCACCCCATCTTCGCGCCATTCTCGAAGACGGCGCCCGAGCTCGCGAACGCCAAGTTCTACAAGATCGCCCTGCTCGGCCCGACCACCGACACCTCGGATCGCAACGTCCTCGCGCGGTTCAACAACGGCGCGGCGGCACTCGTCGAGGCCTCGATCGGCGCGGGGCGCACGTTGCTGTTCACGTCGACGCTCGACCGCGACTGGAACGACCTGCCGATCCACCCCGGCTTCCTGCCGCTCGCGCAGCAGGCGATCCGTCACCTCGCGCGCAAGCACGTGGGCTCGTCGACCGCCGACCACATGGTTGGCAGCTCGGTCGTGCTCGCGACTCCCGATCTCAAGAAGCTCGACGTCCGCGGTCCTGGTGGACAGGCCGCGATCTTCGAGGGCGATCGCATCGCCGGCCGCACCAGCGTCCGGTTCGGACGCACCGAGAGTCCGGGGGTGTATCGCGTGATCGGCACCGACGCGACCGGCACGACCGGCGTGCGCGACGAGCTCGCGTTCGTCGTCAACGTCGATCCGCGGGGCTCCGATCTCGCGCCTGCGCCGGCGACCGCGCTGCCGGCGTCGGGCACCGGTGGTGGTTCCGCGCCGAGTGACGAATCGCGGCGCATCGAGCTGTGGCATGCCCTCGCCGCCGCGCTGCTGCTCCTCCTCCTCATCGAGGGCGTCTTGATCCAGCGTTAGCGGCCGGCGAGTCGATCCGCGAGCTGACGGTGCGCGTAGCTGCCGATCACGTCGCGCGCGGGCGCCGGTCGGGTGCGCTGGTTCTCGGCGTGCGCCCGCTTCATCGCGCGGACCCGCGCGGCCGACTCGCCGATCCGGTGGCGCAGCTCGGTATCGGTCTCGGCGGCACGCAGCAGCGCGGCCTGCGCCGCGTCCTGGTGCGCGGGATCGCGGCACAGCAGCAGCACGTCGCAGCCGGCGCGGATCGCGGCGACCGCGGCTTCGCCGGCGCCGGTGCGATCCGCGATCGCGCGCATGTCGAGATCGTCGCTGACGATCACCCCGCGATACCCGAGCTTGCCGCGGAGCAGATCGCGGACGACGAGCTCGGACAGCGTCGCCGGGCGCGTCGCGTCGAGCGCGGCGAACACGACGTGCGCGGTCATGATCATCGGTAGATTCGCGGCGGCCGCGCGCACGAACGGCAGGAGCTCGACCCGCTCGAGGCGATCCATCGGATGATCGATCCGCGGTAGCTCGAGGTGGCTGTCGGTCGCGGTATCGCCGTGCCCCGGGAAGTGCTTGCCGCACGCGAGGACGCCCGCCGCATCGAGGCCACGCGCGAACGCGAGGGCGCGGCGCGCGACGGTTTCGGGCTCGGTGCCGAACGCACGGTCGCCGATGATCGGGTTCGCCGGGTTGGTGTGGATGTCGAGCACCGGCGCGAAGTCGATGTCGAAGCCGAGCGCGCGAAGCTCGTGACCGAGTGCGCGGCCCACCTGCTCGGCGAGCGCGCTGTCGTCGGGCTGGGCGAAGCCATCGTGCGCCCGCATCGGCGGCCAGTGGGTGGCGGGCGCGCGAACGCGCTGCACGAGGCCGCCTTCTTGATCGACCGCGCGCTCGCCGAGCAGGTGGGCCGCGCACTCGGTCACGAGCTTCGCGCGCTCGGCTTCGACATCGACTTCG
>JBKJUF010000009.1:0-4532 GCA_046590445.1 Kofleriaceae bacterium | reverse complement strand
TTCCGCGGCCACGGTTCGCGAAGGCAGCCGCGGTGATCGGCGCCTTCACGTTCGTCATCGTCGCGGGCTACAGCGCGATGGCGTTCACCGGGTACGAGCCCGGCGCGCCGAAGCGTGACGAGGTCCCGGCGAGCTTCCGTAGCTCGCCCGGCGGTTATCGGACGTTCCACTTCTGGCACAGCGGCTACCACGGAGGTAAGTGATGAAGCTCTCGCAAATCGGTGATGCGGTCGTGTCGTCGGCGACGTTCGCCGGCATCGGCCTCGTGGTGTTCGCACTCGCGTTCTTCCTGATGGTCAAGGTGACGCCGTTCTCGATCCGCAAGGAGATCGAGGAAGATCACAACCCGGCGCTCGCCATCATCATGGCCGGCGTGATCATCGGCATCTCTCTCATCATCTCTGCAGCGATCGGTGGCTGACGACCAGCCGACAGGGCGGCCGGAAGGGCGGCCGGGAGCGCGGCCGATCCCGGCGAGCGCGCTGTACATCAACGTGTTCGTCGTCGCGACGTGCGGTCTCGTCTACGAGCTGCTCGCGGGCACGCTCGGCAGCTACCTGCTCGGCGACTCGGTCACGCAGTTCTCGCTCGTGATCGGCCTCTACCTGTCGGCGATGGGCGTCGGCGCATGGATCTCGCGGCGGATCGACACGAACCTCGCCGCGAAGTTCCTCGAGATCGAGCTCGCGGTCGCCGTGGTCGGCGGGCTCTCGGCGCCCGCGCTGTTCATGGCGTTCGGCACGGTGTCGCAGTTCCAGTTCGTGTTGCTCGGCTTCGTGTTCGCGATCGGCACGCTCGTCGGGCTCGAGATCCCGCTGATCATGCGGCTGCTCGAAGGCCAGGCCGCGTTCAAGGACATCATCTCGCGCGTCCTGACCTTCGATTACATCGGCGCGCTCGCGGCGGCCGTGCTGTTCCCGCTCGTGTTCGTGCCGCACCTCGGCATCGTCCGGACCTCGCTGCTGATGGGCGCGCTCAACGCGTGCGTCGCGCTGTGGGGCACCTGGCTGCTCGCCCCGCAGCTCGGCAAGGCGCGGATCGGCCTGCGGATCCGCGCGGTCGCCGTGATCATCGGGATGGTGGTCGCGCTCGGGTTCGCGGACCGGCTCACGACGTTTGCCGAGGAGCAGATGTACGCCGACCCGGTCGTCTACAGCGAGTCGTCGCCGTACCAGCGGCTGCTCGTGACGCGCGGCCGCAACGGCTTCAACCTGTTCCTCAACGGCAACCTCCAGTTCGCGTCCGCCGACGAGTACCGCTACCACGAGGCCCTCGTGCACCCAGCGATGATCGCCGCGGACACGCCGCCGCGCCGCGTGCTGATCCTCGGCGGTGGCGACGGGCTCGCGCTGCGCGAGGTGCTCGCGCATCCGTCGGTCGAGGCGGTCACGCTCGTCGACCTCGATCCGGCGATGACGCAGCTCGGCAAGAACTTTCCGCCGCTCGCCGAGCTGTCGCGGCACTCGCTCGCCGACAACCGGGTCACCATCGTCAACGACGACGCGATGGTGTGGGTCGATCAGAACCGCGCGCTGTGGGACGTCATCATCATCGACTTCCCGGACCCCAACACCTACGGGCTCGCGAAGCTCTACACCCGGCTGTTCTACTCGCGCGTCAACGCGCGGCTGTCACCGGGTGGTGCGATCGGGCTGCAGGCGACCTCGCCGCTGTTCGCCCGCCGCGCCTACTGGTGCATCATCGAGACGATGCGCGCGGGCGGCCTCGTCGTGCGGCCATACCAGGTGACCGTGCCGTCGTTCGGCGTGTGGGGCTTCGCGCTCGCGCGCAAGCTGCCGTTCGAGCCACCGACCAAGGCGCCGGACGTCGCGCTGCGGTTCATCAACGACGCCGCGCTCGCCGGGATGTTCGAGATGGCCGCCGACATGACGGCGCTGCCCGTCGAGGTCAACCACCTCGATAACCAGGTCCTCGTGCGCTACTACGAGCGCGAGTGGAAGCGATGGCAGCAGTAGGCCCATCGCGGCGTGACTTCGTCGCGCTCCTGCTCGGCGCGCCGGTGGCTGCCGCGATCGGCTGCGGTGGCAAGCCGCCGCGGATTCCACCCGGGCAGATCATCGACACCGGCGCCCGGCGTGGTCACGCCGCCGTGCGCGATGGTAAGCCGCCGACGCCCACGCGCTGGCGCGACGTCGAGGTCGCGATCGTCGGCGGCGGGATCGCCGGGCTGACCGCGGCGTGGGAGCTGCGCCGCAAGGGCATCACCGACGTCGTGATCTACGAGCTCGACGACGTCCCCGGCGGCACCGCGCGCGGCGGCACCTCGCCGGTCACCGGCTATCCGTGGGGCGCGCACTACATCGTCGCGCCGCAGCACGATCAACCGGATCTGATCGCGCTGCTCGACGAGCTCGGGGCGATCGAGAGCATGCGGCCGGACGGCACGCCGGTGATCGACGAGGCGCTGCGCTGCCGCGAGCTCGAGGAGCGCGTGTTCTATCGTGGCCGCTGGTACGAGGGGCTCTACCTCGAGGCGGGCGCGACCGCCGAGGATCGCACGCAGCGCGACGCGTTCAACGCCGAGATCCTGCGGTGGTCGACGTTCCGCGATCCGGCGGGCCGCCGTGCGTTCTCGCTGCCGGTCTCGCAGGCGAGCGATCTTCCGGAGATCACCGCGCTCGACCAGATCTCGTTCGCGAGCTGGCTCGACGGCAAGGGCTTCACGTCCGAGCGCCTGCGCTGGTTGTGCGACTACTCGTGCCGCGACGACTACGGGCTCGACGCGGCGAGCACGAGCGCGTGGGCCGGGCTGTTCTACTTCGCGTCGCGCCGCGGCGCCGGCGCGAGCTACCAGTCGGTCGTGACCTGGCCTGACGGCAACGGCACGCTGGTCCGCCACTTCGCGAACGGCGTGCCGATCGAGACCGGCGTCGTGGTCACCCGGGTCGACGCCGAGGGCTCGCTCGTCGCGGTCGGCCCGCAGGGGGCATTTGGCGTGCGCGCGAAGCACGTCGTGCTCGCGGTGCCGGGCTACGTCGCCGATCGCCTCGTCACCGATCGCCCCAAGACCTTTGCCGACTACGGCGCGTGGGCAGTCGCGAACCTCCACCTGCGCGCGCGCCCCGTCGAGCGGCTCGGCGCGCCTCCCGCGTGGGACAGCGTGATCCGCACCAGCAAGAGCCTCGGCTACGTCAGCGCGACCCACCAGCGCGGGCGCGAGCACGGCCCGACCGTGTGGACCTGGTTCTATCCGTTCACCGGGCCGGGCGACGTCGCGCGCAAGGACGTGGTCGGCGCGAGCTACGAGGACTGGGCCGAGGTCGTGCTCCGCGATCTCGAGCTGCCGCACCCGAACATCCGCGACCTCGTCGACAAGATCGAGATCGCGTTCTGGGGCCACGGCATGATCCGGCCGCGCCCGGGCGCGCTGTTCGATCCGGCGCGGCGCGCCCGCCTGCAGCCCCGCGGCCGCATCCACTTCGCGCACACCGATCTGTCGGGCATCGCGCTGTTCGAGGAAGCGTTCGATCACGGGCTGCGCGCCGCCCGCGAGATCGTCGCCGCGCGCCAGGCGACGCCCGCATGAAGCGCTGGTTGTTCTCGCCCGCGATCGATCTCACCGTCTTCGGCGGCACCGCCGTGGTCGCGCTCGCGCTCGTCCTCCTCGGCCCGCACTACGGCTCGACCGAGCCCGAGTGGTCGTGGATCGTCGGCGTGCTGCTCGTCGACGTCGCCCACGTGTGGTCGACCGCGTTCGTCGTCTACCTCGATCCCGCCGAGCTCCGCCGCCGCTCGCTGCTCTACGCCGGCGTCCCGATCGCCTGCTTCGCCGGCGGCGTCGTCCTCTACGCGTTCGGCGGCCCCCTGTGGTTCTGGAGGATCGTCGCGTACCTCGCGGTGTTTCACTTCATCCGCCAGCAGTACGGCTGGGTGATGCTCTACCGGGCCCGCAACGGCGAGCGCGACCGGCTCGGCCGCTGGATCGACGGCGCGATGATCTACGCCGCGACGCTCTACCCGCTGATCTACTGGCACGCGCACCTGCCGCGGCAGTTCTGGTGGATGAAGACCGGCGACTTCGCGATCGCGCTGCCGGCGTGGACCGCGACGGTCGCCGGCTACCTCTACCTCGCGGTGATCGCGGCCTACCTCGCACGCGCCGTCGTGACCCGGCCGAGCTCGGGCCAGGTCTCGTGGGGCAAGCACCTCGTCGTCGTGACCACCGCGGCCTGCTGGTACGTCGGCATCGTCGCGACCAACAGCGACTACACGTTCACCGTCACCAACGTATTCATCCACGGCATCCCGTACCTCGCGCTCGTCTACATCTACGCGCGTAACGCCGCCCGCGAGGAAGCCTCGGCAAACGGGACCACCGCGCTGCTCCTGGGGCCCGCGGGCTCGCGCGGCCGCGGCGTCATCGTCTTCCTCGCGACGCTGTGGGTGATCGCCTACGTCGAGGAGCTGATCTGGGATCGCACGATCTGGCACGACCGCGAGTGGCTGTTCGGCAGCGGCGGTGACGCCGGCGCCGCCGCGATGTTCATCGTGCCATTGCTCGCGATGCCACA
>JBKJUF010000175.1:0-14852 GCA_046590445.1 Kofleriaceae bacterium | reverse complement strand
GGCGAGGAACTGCCCCGATGGCCCGGTGGGTACATCGCGACCGGGTTTCCGCATCGTCATCAGCGGCGACCGTGCAGGTGCGGGCCCCGGTGTCCCGGCAATCTCGCCGGTGCGTTCCGGGTTGCCTGCCGCGATCGCCGTGCCAGCGCGATCGCTGCGCGTGGGCTTCGCGACCACCGCCGCCCGCGTGCCCGTGCTCGTCGTCACCTCGTCGAGCAACACGACCTCGAGCACGCGCGTGGACGGTTCGGGTCGCGGGCTGCGCCCATCGACGATGGCGGGCGGCGAGGGGGCGGTTGGCGCGCCATCACGGATCGCCCACGCGAGTGCGACCGTGTGAACGATCACCGAGCCGATGATCGCCGCCGCAAGACCGCGCACGATCCCGTGACTGCCGACGCAGCGACCAGGGTTGCCCGCCTCGCGAGCGCGCGATCAGAGCCCGAGTGCGGCGGCGCGATGGCGCTCGAGGGCCGCGAGCTCGAGCGCGCGATCGTAGAGCGCGACCTCGTCGACGGCGCCGGCGAAGAACAGGTACGCGCCCCCGTTGCGGCCACCGATGACGAACGCGTTGGTAGTCGTTGGCAGCGCGACCGCAGGTGTGGAGGACGTCGCCTTCAGCGCCGCGTCCACGTACAGCCGCAGCACCGCCCCGTCGTAGGTGATCGTGACGTAGGTCCAGCGCCCTTCCTGCAGCGGGGCCGTGCGGACGTCCTGATTGAGCGTGGCTTCGCCAGACCGCTCGAAGCCGAGGGACTCGCCATCGCTGTAGAGATGGTAGCCCGTGCGGATGCTACCTCCCGATCGTTCGTCGGACTTCGAGACCACGCCGACGTAACCGGTCAGGGTCGTCCGCAGCGCCCACAGCTCGATCGTGAACGCGGCGTGGCCCTCGAACGCGAGCCGGTCAGCCATGTCGACGAAGTCTCCGTCTCCGTCGAGTGCGAGCGCGGGGTCGCTGTCGCCGAGCAGCGCACCCGCGGCGGTCGGACTGGCCTGTCCCCGATAGATGCCCGGGTTCTGGCCGCTCGCGTCGGCGGCGACGTCCAGCGAGTCCGCCCCGAACCGCCAGTACGCGATCGGCGCGTCGGCCAGGACCGCGTCGGCGTACGTCGACATGATCACGTTCGCGTCGATCGGCCGTGGCTTCAGATCGACGAGTCGGTCGCACCCCGTGAGTCCACCGACGAGGGCGAGCACACGAGCGACGCGCCTCATCACGCGATCCTCCCACGCGCACGGTGACTCGACAACGAGTCAGGTCCTCTACGAACTCCGGCGTCGCTGACCCGATGACGCGCGGCCACCGGCGAGCTACCGTCGGCAGGTGCCGTCGCGTCGCCTGCCCGCGCTCCTCCCCCTCGTCCTCGCGCTCGCCTGCGGCGCGCCGGCGCCTGCGGCACGGACGCCGGAGCCGACCGTCGCGTCGCCGCGCATCACGCCCGGTCGCGACGACGCCGACGTCGCCGCGCTCGCAGACCGCCTCGCCGCCGCCGCGCTCGCGCACGAGCCCGTCGTGTCGGCGCTGCTCACCCAGGTCGCTGCCGCGAGTGGCGGCGAGCTCGCTGGCTTCCAGCACCGCCTCAAGAGCCGGGCCTCGACGATCCGCAAGATCCGCCACCTGCTCGCCGGTCACCCTGGGTGGACCGCCGCCGACGTCGTGCTCGACGACCCGTTGCGCTACACGCTGGTCGTCGCCGATGCACCGCCGGGCACCCACGTCGCCACGGTGCGCCGCGCGTTCGCCGAGCTCGAGGCCAGCGGTCACCGCGTCGACAAGGTCAAGAACTACTGGCCGCGCGGCGACAACTACTCGGGGCTCAACTGCAACCTGCTCGCACCCGACGGGCTGACCTGGGAGCTGCAGTTCCACACCCCGGCGTCGTACGCGCTCAAGGATCGCGATCACGTCCTCTACGAGCGGATGCGCGAGGACACCACGCCGGTGGCCGAGAAGCGCGTCCTGTTCGAGCAGCTCGCGCGCCCGTGGGAGGACGTCCCGATCCCGGCCGAGGTGCTGTCGCCGGGCGCGCTCCATCCGAAGGCAGAGATCATCAAGCGTCCGCCGCCCTGACGACCGGCGAGCTTGCTCGGCCGATCGGCTCGCCCGATCGCGAGTCACGAGCGCGCGGTCGGGATCGCAAACGGCAGCACCAGCGTCGCGCCGCGGTGCGCGGCCGGGAACCGCGTGCCGGTGATGCCGCGGTTCACGCACGCCGCGAGCTCGCCGTCTCCGGCGTCGAGGCCGATCCGGGTCGCCACGCCGGCCTCGTCGATCGTGAGCCGCAGCTCGAGCGAGCCGGTGACCGCGTGACGTGCGGCGCAGCTGCCGATCGCCTCGCGGACCGCGGTGATCGGCGGCATCGTGCGGGCATACGTCGCCTGGCGCGCGACCGCGCGGACCGCACGCGCCGTGACGGTCCCGCGATACGGCTCGGTCTCCGGGATCGAGATCACGACCCGGCCGGCAGCGTCGGTCGTTCCGTCGATGGTCGCGCCCGACGGCAGCTCGACCACGACCACGACCTCGGGCGCGACCGAGGTGCAAGCGAACTTCTCGGAACGCAGCAGCTTGGTGTCGCGCCGGCTGTCGCCGCGGCCATCGGCGAGCACGATGAAGCCGCTGATCACCGCCGAGATCGGGAGCGTCACCGGAGCGAGCAGCGCGCCGAACACCGCGGCGCGTGGATCCTTGGTGTCGCGCATGCGCGCGTGCTTCTCGCGCTTGACCTCGGTCACCGCGTAGATCGGGCGCTCGCACTCGCGCTTCGCGGCTGCCTGGATGGTCACGAGCGATCCGGTCGCGACGGTCTCGAGCACGATCGCCTTCGGCGCGCCCTCGATGACCTCGCCCTCGGTCGTCCCGAGGTCGCGGATGGTCGTGGTGGTCTTCGGGACGACGACGCAACCTCCCGAGAGGATGGCGAGGAGCAGCGCGAGGAGACGGTTCGACATGCGATCACCGTCCCATTGCCGCGCGTGAGATCGCCTCGCCACCCGCGTGATCTCCGCGTGAAGCGCCGTGCAATGCCCCCGCGCCGCCATGATCACGCGGGCTTCACGCCTGGGCGCTGTCGGGTTCACGTGGCTCCCCGGCAACCTCGGATCCATGAAGACCGCCGCGATCGCCGCCCTGCTCGTCGCCACCACCTCGGTCGCCGACGCCGACGAGATCACCCTCGTCCCGACGTGTGTCGAGATCGACGAGGCGGCCGATCAGCTCCCCGCCGGCGAGCGCCCGGCAGCGCGGATGCTCGTGATGCGCGCGCTCGAGCGTGCGGACCTGCTCGTCGTCGACACCGGATGCGTCGATACCTACTCGCTCTCGCACGAGCGTGATGGCGCGAAGGTCATCGTCCGCATGCGAACCGCGCGTGGCGCTCGCAAGATCACGATCGGCGTGCAGGCCGACATGGCCGCGACCTACACGAAGATGATCGAGTCGTTGCGTCAGGCGCCGGCGCTCGCCGCCGCACCGACCATCGAACCGCCTGCCGCCGATCGCGGATTGCGCTGGGACGGACCGCCCGAGCCGCCGGCATCCGCCGACCTCGCGCCGTCCCAGGACGGTCCGCCCGGCTCGCGGCTGGCCGACGTCGATCGCTTCGACGAGGCACCGCCGGCTCCGTTTCCGGAACCGTCGAGCGACCTGTACGACAATCACGACCAACCGCTGACCGGGCAGCACGGTCTGTTCTATGGACGGTTCGGCTTCGGCGCGATCGCGGGGCTGGGTGGCAGCTCGTTCGCCACCGGCTATCGCTACGGCACGCCGCGCGTCATGTTCGACATCGCGTTCGTGTTCGGCGATTCGAGTGATGTCGCCGCGCGGTCGACGAGCTTCGCCCTCAAGGGCGAGGCGCTGTACTTCGAGCGACCCGCGGCGACGCGCTCGCGGTTCTACGGTCTCGGGCTGTCGTTGGGCTCGGTCGAGGTCGAAGAGGGTGACCAGCGCTGGACAGGGACCGGTCCGCAGCTCGAGATGACGGCGGGCTACGACCTGCGGCGCGCGCCGGGGCGGACGCGCTTCTTCATCCAGACGGACCTGACGGTGCCGCTCTTCAACATCGGGCCGCCGATGGATCAGCGCTACGCCCCCTCGTTCGTCGCATCCGTTGGCATCGGCCGCTGATCGAGCGCGCCCGGCAACGAGACCGCGACGAGGCCGGGCACGTCGCCGAGCCGCGCGACGACGAACGCGTAGAGGCCGAGCGCGTCGAACGAATGGCGCACCGCGACGCGCCAGCCGATCTGCGCGAAGTGATCCGCCTCGATCTCGGCGAGCGTCTCGCCCCAGTACTGCGAGGACACCGGCACCAGGCCATCGTTGGTGCCCGCCACCTTGCGCAGATATGCGTGCGCCGCGATCAGCGGCAGCGGGATGATCGAGCCTGCGTGATGCATGCCGCCGACGACGCACGCATACCGCACGCCGGGAGCATCGGGGACCTCGCGGTTGAAGCGCTCGAGCGCCTCGGTCGACAGCCACTCGACCGCCTCGATCGGCAACCCGATCGCGCGCAGCATCTTGTGCGCCCAGCCGATCGGGCCGTTCAGCACGAGGTCCGCGATTGGCGAGCCGCGGTGCGGGGTGCCGATCGTGACGATCGAGCGGACGCGGCTCGCGAGCCCGAGGTGTGCGAGCGCGAACCGCGCGTCGAGCCCGCCGAGGCTGTGCGCGATGATGTCGACGCGCTCGTGGGGCAGGGCCTCGATCGCGGCGGCCAGCAGCTTCGCGCGCGCCGGCACCGACGCGTACGGCGGCAGCCGCACCGCGTGCGCGTGACAGCCGAGCGTCTCGAGGTGCTTCGCGATCCCGCGGAAGTAATCGAAGCGCGCACCCGGCACGCCGATGCGGTCGAAGCCGAACAGCCCGTGAACGAGCACGACCGGCAGCGGTGGGCCGCGCTCGACCGGGCCAGGGACGATCGCGACGCCCTCGAGCGGCGTCTCCACGTCGGTCGGGATGACCGGAGCCGTCCTGCGCCAGACCGTCGCGACTGCGACGAGCAAGAGCCCGACGACGAGGGCGACCACGAGGATCGTCAGCACGGCGGGTACAGCCTGCCACGAGCATGCGCGCTGAGGGTCGCTCTCTCGGTCGCCCCACGACGACTGCCACGGCGACCGGCCAGCTTGCGCCGCGCAGCGACCGTGGTTACGGAGCGTGGGTGCGCCGCTGGCTCGTCACGCTCGCCCTCGCCGTGGTCGCGTTACCAGACGGCGGTGAGGCCGCTGCAGATCGCGGGTTTCGCGTCGAGCTGTCGTCGCGCAGCGTGACGACGACGACGTCGTTACCGGCGCAGGGCTGTGAGATTCGGATCGCGCGGTTGCCCGCATCGGTCGAGCTCGACCCCGGCGGCATCGTCGTGACGACGCGCACGAGGCGGTTCCGCCATCATGTTGGGCGCCCGGGCGGCATGTCGTGGATCGTGACCGCCAAAAATCACGTGATCGTCGGCTACGCCGAGCGCCCCGGCGGCCACGCCGACACGATCGTCGCGATCGATCACACGACCGGCACGCTCGCGTGGCGCCGCACGGTCGATTCGCTGTTCGCCGCCGAGCTCGTCGATGACCTGCTCGCCGTCGAGCGCGCCGGCACGCTCGACATCCTCGATGCGCGGACCGGCAAGACCCAGGGCACGACCCCGCTCGCCGGCCAGGCCATCCAGGCGGTGTGCCGGCCGCGCCGCGGTGACCTTCACGTCAAGACTCGTGGCGATCTCGTCGCGATCGATCGCGGATCCGGCGCGGTGCGCTGGATCCAGGCATCGACCTCGGTCGGCAATCCGACCGTCACGCCGTCCGCCGTGATCGACGCGTGGGTCGATCGCACCGCGCATCGCTTCGGGATCGTGAGCTACGAGCCCGCGACCGGACGCCGGCTCGCGACGATCGATCTCGGCGCCACGGGTGGTTGGTATGACCTCGAGCGCGTGGTGATCGCGCCCGATGGTACGAACGACGTGCTGGTGTCCGCGATGTTCGCCGTCGAGTGAACGTCGCCTGAGACGCGCGCGCCGCTGCGACCGAATGTCGCGCCGTCCGGCAGCGGGGCTGATCCCTGGCTGCGAACACTTGCCGCAGCTCGGTGCTCGACGAGAACTGCGATAACCGGCATCGCAACCAGCATGCCGTGCCGAGCTGCGACCAGACGTCGCTTCAAACAACACCCACCCAACCTTGCGAAATGGTGTCGGGTTGTGGTGCAAGAGACCCGCGGGGAGCACCCGCGCGCGAACGCGTAGTCCAACGCAGGAACCTTCATGCCGCGTTTCACATTTCCCGAATGGACCGAGACCCTCAAAAAGTGGGTCAACCTGTTGGTCCTCGGCGCACCGGTGTATCTGGTCGCGCTCGTAGCGTACGGCGTCACGCCGGACGCGATCCGTATCGGCTATCAGCCCGATCAACCCGTGCCGTACAGTCACGCGCTGCACGCCGGCGAGCTCGGAATGGATTGCCGGTACTGCCACTCCACGGTCGAGCGCGCGGGTGAGGCCGCGATCCCGCCGGCCGCGGTGTGCATGAACTGCCACTCGACGGTCCGCAAGGACTCCGAGCTCCTGCTGCCGATCCGCGAGGCGTTCGCGGAGAACCAGCCGGTGCACTGGGTGCGCGTCACCGACCTGCCGGACTACGTCTACTTCAACCACGCGGCGCACGTGAACGCCGCCGTCGGTTGCGAGTCGTGTCATGGCCGCGTCGATCAGATGGTCAAGGTCTTTCAGGCCGAGGCGCTGACGATGCGGTGGTGCCTCGATTGCCATCGCGAGCCAGCCAAGCACCTGCGGTACGCCGAGAACGTGACGAAGATGGGCTACAAGCCGCAGCGCGGTGAGGGTGCTGACGTCATGAAGCGCAACGCGGTCCGTCCGCCCACCAACTGCTCGACCTGTCATCGCTAGGAGCCAAGATGTCTGCCAAAGAACCAGAGCTCCCGCACGACCACGACCACGATCACGGTCACGGTCACGACCACGGTGAGCAGGATAACTACGAGGCGGCCTACGCGCCGTCGACGCTCGAGGCTCTGCCGGCCACGCCGGAGTTCGGCTTCTGGAAGTCGCTGCGCGAGCTCGAAGGCGAGGCGGCGGTCCAGACCGATCGCGGCAACAACGAGTTCCCGCCGAACGCCGAGGTCGTCGACCCGATGTCGCGCCGTAACTTCTTCCAGCTGATGGGGGCCTCGATGGCGCTCGCCGGCGCCGGCGCCTGCCGCTACGAGAAGGAAGAGATCGTCCCGCTCGCGCGCCGCCCCGAGGATCAGGTCCCCGGCCAGTCGCAGCAGTACGCGACCGCGTTCGAGCTCGGTGGCGCGGGCCATCCGCTACTCGCGACGGCGTTCGAGGGTCGCCCGATCAAGCTCGACGGCAACCCCGAGCATCCGTTCCACGCCGGCGGCATCGTCACCGGCACCGAGCGTCACGCCGGCTGCTCGACGTTCGCGCAGGCGAGCATCCTCAACATGTACGACCCGGACCGGGCGCAGAACCCGAGCCAGGGCGCCAAGGGCAGCTCGATGGACGGCTTCCGCGCCGCGCTGCCCGCGCTGCGTCAGAACCTCGCCGCGGCGCGCGTCCTCTGCGAGGCCACGTCGTCACCGACGGTCGCCGCGCTCAAGCGCCGGCTCGTCCAGAAGTACCCGGGCCTGCAGTGGCACGAGTACGAGCCGCTGTCGTGGGACAACGAGCGCCTCGGCACCCGGCTCGCGTTCGGCAAGTCGGTGCGTCCGCTCGCCCGCCTCGATCGCTGCGAGACGATCGTCACGATCGATTGCGACCTGTTCGTCGAGCACCCGGCAGCGATGCGCTACAGCCGCGACTACGCGCGGTCGCGCAAGCAGAACGGCACGCTCGGCATCGGCAAGATGAACCGACTGTGGTCGGTCGAGAGCACGTTCACCAACACCGGCGCGATGGCGGATCACCGGCTCGGCCTGCGCTCCGAGCATGGCCTGCCGTTCGCGATGGCCCTCGACGGTGCGCTCGGCGGCGCGGGCGGCACGCCCGGCTCCGAGGTCATCAAGGAGAAGAAGGTCGCGCAGTTCATCCAGGTCCTCGTCGAGGAGCTGCAGCAGAACCGCGGCCGTGCTGTCGTGATCGCGGGTCGCCGTCAGCCGCCTGCGGTCCACGCGCTGGTCGCGCGGATCAACCAAGCGATCGGCGCGCCCGGCGCGACGCTCGATTACATCGAGGACCCCGAGCCAGATCGGCCGTCGCACCTCGAGTCGATCGTGAATCTCACCAAGGCGATGGCCGCAGGCCAGGTGCCGACGCTGCTGATCCTCGGCGGTAACCCGGTCTACGACGCGCCCGCCGATCTCGAGTTCGCGACCGTGCTCGCGAAGGTCGCGACGTCGGTGCACCTCCACGAGTACCTCAACGAGACCGGGCAGAAGGCGTCGTGGCACGTGCCGCGCGCGCACTTCCTCGAGTCATGGGGCGACGTTCGCACGTGGGACGGGACGATCACCGTCGCGCAGCCGCTGATGGCGCCGCTCTACGGCGGGCTGTCGATCGCCGAGCTGCTCGGCATGCTGCTCGGCGAGGAGCAAACTGGCGAGCAGCTCGTTCGCGCCGCGCACGAGGAGCTCGGCGTCGCCGGTAACTGGCGGCAGATCGTGCACGACGGCTTCGTGCCCAACACCGCGCTGCCGGTCGCGCAGGTCACGCCGCAGGCGAACTTCCCGATGCCGCCGCTGACGCCCGGCCAGGCCGCCGGCAGCGTGCGCCCGAACGGCGAGGTCGAGGTCACGTTTCACTACTCGTCGTTCACCTACGACGGTCGATACGCGAACAACGCGTGGCTCCAGGAGACGCCTGACTTCCTCTCGAAGGTCACCTGGGACAACTACGCGCTCGTCGGACCCGAGACGGCGGAAGCGCTGAAGCTCGAGAACGACACGATGATCAAGGTCCGCGTCGACAACCGCGAGATCACGCTGCCCTGCTACACGATGCCGGGCCAGGCCCGGTTCTCGGTCGCGCTCGTGCTCGGCGGTGGTCGCACCGCGGCCGGCCGCGTCGGCGGCAAGGGCACCGCGAACCGCGTCGGCTGGAACACGTACAAGGTCCGCTCCTCGACGGGCTTCGACTTCGCGGTCAAGGGCAACGTGACCTCGACCGGCGAGCACTACGAGCTCGCGAGCGTGCAGGAGCACTGGGACATCCGCACCGGCCTCAAGCCGAGCGTGACCCAGGACGGCATCGCCGAGCGTCTGCCGCAGCTGATCAAGCAGACGACCAACGACACGCTGGTCAAGAACAAGGGCTGGGCGGCCGAGGAAGGCCCCGAGCAGTACTGGGACGATCGCGACGTCGACACCGGCGGTAACAAGCGTCACCTCTCGCTGTTCCGCGAGCACGAGTACAAGGGGCATCGCTGGGGCATGGCGATCGATCTCAACACCTGCACCGGTTGCAACTCGTGCATGGTCGCGTGCCAGGCCGAGAACAACGTGCCGGTCGTCGGTCGCAAGGAAGTGATCAACAACCGCGAGATGCACTGGATCCGGATCGACCGCTACTTCAGCGGCACGAAGCAGGACCCGGTCATCGTCCACCAGCCGATCACGTGCCAGCAGTGCGAGCTCGCGCCGTGCGAGCAGGTCTGCCCGGTCGGTGCGACGACGCACTCCGACGAGGGCCTGAACGACATGGCCTACAACCGCTGCATCGGCACGCGGTACTGCGCGAACAACTGCCCCTACAAGGTTCGCCGCTTCAACTTCCTCGATTGGAACCAGGAGTGGCGCGAGGCCCGCAACAAGGTCCGCCGGCTGCTGTTCAACCCGGAGGTCACGGTTCGCAGCCGCGGCGTGATGGAGAAGTGCACGTTCTGCGTGCAGCGGATCCAGAACGCGAAGATCACCGCGAAGGCGCAGATCCGCAGCGGCCAGCGTCCCGGCAGCGTCGACGCACCGCTGCCCGATGGCGAGGTCATGACGGCCTGCCAGCAGGCCTGCCCGACCGAGGCGATCATGTTCGGCGATCTCGCCGACAAGGACAGCCGGGTGTCGCGCCTCCACGACGATCGCCGAGGCTACGCCCTGCTCCCCGAGCTCTACACCAAGCCGCGCAACCGCTTCCTCGCGCGGATCCGCAACCCCAACCCGAAGATGCCTGCCGTCACCGCGCCTGCTGCCGCCGCCGGAACCCACCCTGCTGAGCCGCGGAAGCCAAACGTCAAGCCAGGCACGCCGCAAGCCGGGGGTCACTGATCATGGCCACTGAACCTGTCATCTACGAACCCGGCAAGGCACGCGAAGCGTTCCGCGCCGTCACCCGCGATGTCTCCTGGGTCGCCGAGGCACCCAAGCCGCACAAGGCATGGCTCGGCGCGCTCGGCGTGTCGATGCTGATGCTCGGCATCGGCGTCTACAGCATCTACGTGCTGCTGACGACCGGCATCGGCGTCTGGGGTAACTCCAACACCGTCGGCTGGGCATGGGACATCACGAACTTCGTCTGGTGGATCGGTATCGGCCACGCCGGCACGCTGATCTCCGCCGTGCTCTACCTGACGCGGCAGAGCTGGCGCGTCAGCATCAACCGCGCTGCCGAGGCGATGACGATCTTCGCCGTCATGTGCGCCGGCCTGTTCCCGCTCCTCCACACCGGCCGTCCGTGGTTCGCGTGGTGGATGCTGCCGCACCCGAACGACATGGACATGTGGCCTCAGTTCCGCAGCCCGCTCATGTGGGACGTGTTCGCGGTGTCGACGTACATGACGACGTCGATCCTGTTCTGGTACATGGGCCTCGTCCCTGACCTCGCGACGTTCCGCGATCGCTGCGCGGCGCGCGGCGAGAAGGTCAAGGCGATCATCTACGGCACGCTGTCACTCGGCTGGCGCGGCTCGGCACGTAACTGGCACCGCTACGAGCGCGCCTATCTGATCCTTGCGGGTCTCGCGACGCCGCTCGTGTTCTCGGTCCACTCGGTCGTCTCCTTCGACTTCGCGACCTCGCAGCTACCCGGATGGCACACCACGATCTTCCCGCCGTACTTCGTCGCCGGTGCGATCTTCTCCGGGTTCGCGATGGTGCTGACGCTGCTGCTGCCGCTGCGCCACCTGTTCAACCTCAAGCACATCATCAAGGAGGCGCACATCGAGGCGATGTGCAAGATCCTCCTGGCGACCGGCATGATGGTCGGACTCGCCTACGCGATCGAGTTCTTCATCGCCTGGTACTCCGGCAACCTCTACGAGAAGTACGCGTTCATCAACCGCGCGTTCGGCCCGTTCTGGTGGGCGTACTTCGCGATGGTCAGCTGCAACGTGCTCATCCCGCAGCTGTTCTGGCTCAAGAAGGTGCGCCAGAACGTCGTGCTCATCTTCGTGCTCTGCATCTTCGTCAACATCGGCATGTGGTTCGAGCGCTTCGTCATCATCGCGACGTCGCTCGCTCGCTCGTTCCTGCCGTCGTCGTGGAGCTACTTCAATCCGACTCGCTACGATGTCGGCGTCTTCGTCGGAACGCTCGGACTGTTCTTCACCCTGTTCCTCCTGTTCTTCCGGTACCTGCCCGTGATCGCGATGTCCGAGGTCAAGGGTGCGATGCCGGAAGCTCATGCCGGTGGCCCCGCGTCACGTCGCGCGGACGGGCACCACTAAAGGTTCGCCATGGCACACCACGACGAACATAGTCACGATCCGAGTCACGGCACCGAGGGTGCCGACCCGAACGACAATGGCCAGCTCTACGGCGTGCTCGCGGAGTACGACACGCCGGGCGAGCTCATCGAGGCGGCCCGCAAGGTCCGCGACGCCGGGTACACCGAGTTCGATTGCTTCTCTCCCTTCCCGGTGCACGGCATCGACGAGGCGATGGGAATCAAGCGGACGATCCTTCCCCTGCTCGTCTTCGGTGGCGGCTGCGCCGGCGCCGTCGGCGGCATCCTGCTCCAGTGGTGGGCCAACGCCTACAACTGGCCGTGGAACATCTCCGGCAAGCCGACCTGGTCGATCCCGGCGAACGTGCCGATCGCGTTCGAGACGACGATCTTGCTCGCGGTCTTCACGTCGTTCTTCGGCATGTGGATCCTGAACAAGCTGCCCCAGGTGTGGCATCCGTTCTTCCGGCTCGAGCGGTTCGGTCGTGTCAGCGATGATGCGTTCCTGCTCGGCATCGAGGCCAAGGACGGCCGGTTCGACGCCGCAGCGACGACCAAGCTCCTGCTGGACGCCGGCGCGCTCGAGGTCGAGAGCTGCTACTACGAGACCGATCCGGCTCGCCGCACGATGCCGAAGTGGATCACGGCGTTGATCGTGGCGAGCACCGCGTTCGCCCTGATCCCGTTCGCGATCGCCGCCAAGGCGCGCAACTCGCGCGCGAGCGAGCCGCACATCCACATCTTCGCGGACATGGACTTCCAGCCGAAGTACAAGGCCGACACCGCGATGGACCTGTTCCCCGATGGCCGCGCGAACCGCGGCCAGATCACGGGCGTGATCGCGCGCGGCTCGCTCAACGCGGACGACGTGTTCTATCGCGGCATCGAGGGCACCGAGTGGACGAATGGCTTCCCGAAGCAGCTCGAGATCACCGAGCAGCTCGTGAAGCGCGGCCAGGAGCGTTACAACATCTACTGCACGCCGTGCCACGGCTACGACGGGCGCGGCAACGGTTCGATCCCGCAGCGCGTCGCAGCGGGCGGTGGTGCCTGGGCCGCGCGGAACCTGGTCGCTCCTCCGTGGGAGGCCGGCGGTCACGTCATCAAGATGCCGAACGGCCAGCTCTTCAACACGATCTCGAACGGCTACGCCACGATGATGGGCTACGCCGCGCAGATCCCGCACGCGGATCGCTGGGCCATCGTGCTCTACGTCCGCGCGCTGCAGCGGGCCTCGAACGCCGCGCTCGAAGAGGTGCCGGCTGAAGATCTCAACAACATGTCCGCGCCACTGATGCCTCAGCCCGCGACGCCGGCGCCCGCGACGGGCAGCGCCGCGACTGGCAGCGCAGCAACCGGTACAGGAGCAGCACCCAAATGAGCGCCCTCACCAAGTCCCTTCACCCCGACGAGAAGGTCAAGGCCGGAAAGCTCGGGTCCAAGCTCGCGAAGGCCGGCCTCGGCATCGCGGTCGTGTTCCTCGGGCTCTCGCTCGTGCTCACGCTGTTCAGCGGCGTCGACACGAACAGCGGACACGCCAGCAAGTGGGCGCGGTTCTTCCACGCCTACGTGATCGGCTGGGCCTACATCTTCAGCATCTGCGTCGGCGCGCTCTGGCTCGTCATGCTCCATCACCTCGTGCGTGGGCGCTGGTCGACGGTCGTGCGCCGGATCGCCGAGGGCATCAGCTGCGCGTTCCCGATCGTGTTCATCGCGGGGCTCGGGTTCATCATTCCGCTGCTGGCCGGGTACCAGGACCTCTACTACTGGAATCACCCGGACGCGCATGACCCGGTCCTGAACCATCACCTGCACCACAAGCTCGGCTGGCTGTCGCCCGGCTTCTTCGCGGTTCGCTACATGATCTACGCGGTGCTGTTCATCGGTATGGCGCACTACTTCGCGAAGAAGTCACGCGAGCAGGACGAGACCGGCGATCCCGCGATCTCCGAGCGCCTCCGCGTCGTCGCCGGTCCAGCGATGATCCTGTACTCCGTGGCCACCTGCATGGTCGCGTTCGATGTCCTGATGTCGATCGCGCCGAAGTGGTACTCGACGATCTACGGCGTGAACTTCTGGGGCTCGGCCTGCATCGGCGGCTTCTCGGTGCTCGCGCTGCTCGTGCTCGGCATCCAGCGCACCGGCCGGCTGACGCACTCGATCAACGCGGACCACTACCACGACATGGGCAAGTGGATGTTCGCGTTCACGTTCTTCTGGGCGTACACGGCGTTCTCCGAGTTCATGCTGCAGTGGTACGGCAACATGCCGGAGGAGACGGTCTGGTACAAATACCGGCTGTTCGGTGAGTGGCAGTGGGTGAGCATCGCGATGCTCGTCGGCTTCTGGGCCTTCCCGTTCGTGTTCCTGATGTCGCGCTGGACGAAGCGGATCGTGCCGTCACTCGTATTCTTCGCGGTGTGGCAGCTCGTCTTCCACTGGCTCGACCTCTACTGGAACGTGATGCCGAGCTACGACTGGCTCGAGGTCTCGAACGGCGCGCAGGTCGTCAATGCAGGGCCGCTCATGGGCAACGTGGCATATCACCACGTGGGCTTTACCGCGGTTGATGTCACGGTGTGGTTCGGTCTCGTCGGGCTGCTGCTCGCCGGGATCGGCCGGAACCTCAAGGGCAACCTGATCCCGGTGAAGGATCCCACGCTCGGGTTGTCGCTCGCTCACGAGACCATGTAAGGGACGCAGGAGATCACAATGTCCGGTCCACAACGCAATCCAGATAAGCTGAACTCGATCGGCGTGGTCGTCGTCGGCATCTGCGGAGCGGTGCTCGTGTACGTCACGATCGTCGCGCTGCAGGCCTTCTACATGGGCGACACGTCCGAGGTGCAGACCATGGCCGACTACGGTGGCCAGGACACCGTCGCGCGGAACATCCGTGCTCAGCAGACGGGCACGATCATGGCGCCCAGCAATCCAAACCCCGCGCCCAAGACCGCGGCCGAGATCCAGACGTATCGGATCCCGCTCAAGCACGCGATCAAGTCGGTCGTTGCCGACGCGAAGCGCGATGCCTCGTCGCTCGTGCCGATCTACGGTAAGTCCGATAAGCCCACCGTGCTCGCTGTCTACGGCCGGCCGAAGGCGCTGCCGACGGCTCCCGCTCCGACCGACGGCGCGGGGTCGGCGGCTCCAGCTCCGGGCGGTGGGCCGGCAGCTCCGGCGACCGGCGCCGGCGCAGGCTCGTCGGCCGATAGCGTGCCGCGCACCCCG
>JBKJUF010000656.1:0-7419 GCA_046590445.1 Kofleriaceae bacterium | reverse complement strand
TCATGGCGGACCTCCTGCCTTCCGGCCATGAGTGTCTTCGAGGACGTGGACGATCGCGAGGCCGTGCAACGGCGTCGCATGATGGCCTACGCGCTCATCATGCTGTTCGCGATCGCGGTGACAGTCGTGTCGATCATGATCGCGTACGCGTGAGATCCGGCGCGCTGGATGCATCACAGGACCGCGGAGGAATTCGTTTGAGTCTCGACCACTACGTCAACGACGAACGGCAGGCGAAGCTCACCATGATGGTGCTCGCGGTGATGGCCGTGATCAGCGTCGCGCTGACCGTCGCGGCGATCTTCAAAGCCTGAGGCTCGACCGACTCCAACGGGATAGACCGCGTAGCCCGCGCAGACCGCGTATGATGCGCTGTCTTGAACCTTTCGTCGCCTCCGCTACGCTCCGGCTCGACTATCCCTGACGTGCTTCGCGCGCCGCGTGCGCTTCGCGCCTGCCTGCCGCTTCGCGTCTGGGGCTAGTTCCTCCATGACAAGCAGCGACCTGATCACAGCGCGGCGGTCCGCGGCGTCCCTCGCGGCGGTCTCGCTGCAGCTCGACTGGGGCGGGCTGCGGTTTGTCGATCCAGGGACCGAGGCGGCGTATCGCGCATGGCACCTCGACGAGGCGATCCCGCTGACCCGGCTCGGCATGCTGGTGTCGATCGTCAACTGGACCACGGTGGCCGTGCTCCTCGTGATCGTCTCGGTGCCCGGCCTCGGCTGGGCGATGGCGTGGATCGGTGGCGTGGTGCTCCCCGCGATCATCGGGACGCTCGCCGTGTCGTACCGCCCCGCGCGGCAGCGCTGGATGCTACCGATGACCGCGGCCGTCAACACGGTGTCTGGGTTGACCTGCGTGTGGCTATGCTTCCGCACCATCCGGGTGCCCGAGATCTCGATGGCCGCGACGATCTTCATCGCGCAGTTCGGCTTCACGATCTTCCGGCTTCGCACGGTGGTCGCGACGCTGGTTGCCGCCCCGTACATCGCGCTCCACGAGCTCCTGACGTTCCAGGGATACTGGACCGGCGAGCTCGATGGCGTGACCACGCTGCTCTACAGCTTTGCACCCGTTCTGAGCCTCGTCAGCGGCGTGCTCGCGTGCGCGACGATCGATCGCGGCTGGCGCGACCGGTTCCGCCAGACCCAGATCATCGCGGCGCAGCGCGTGACGATCGATCGAGAGAGAGCGCGCGCGGATGTCGCCGAGCGCTCGCGCGAGCTGTCCGAGGCGCTGTCGCGGCTCGCAGACTCCGGAACACGTGGCCGCCTGCAGCCCGGCGACGTGATCGCGGATCGCTACCGGGTGGTCCGTATGCTCGGCGCCGGCGGCATGGGCGAGGTCCACGAGGTGGAGCGCATCAGTGACTCGCGGCGGCTGGCGCTCAAGGTGCTGACCGGCACCTCGAACCGCGAGGCGCTGCTGCGGTTCGCGCGCGAGGCGCGGATCGCCGCGACCATCGATCACCCGAACGTGGTCAGCATCGAGGACGTCGGCGTCGCGCCGTCGGGGATGTACCTGGTGATGGAGCTCGTCGACGGGCCGACCCTCGCCGGGGTCACCGAGCGCTACGGCGATCCCACGTGGGCGCTCGCGATCCTGCGCCAGATCGCCGACGCGCTCGCCGCGATGCACGGCCGCGGCATCATCCACCGCGATCTCAAGCCCGCGAACATCTTGCTCGACGGCGCGACGCCGAAGGTCACCGACTTCGGCATCGCGAGCCTCGCGAGCCTCGACACCGAGCCCCAGCACGCGATCAGCGTGGATGACCCGACCGCCGCGGCGCTCGCTCCGGACGGCCTGACCGGTACCGGCGTCATCCTCGGCACGCCGCGCTACATGGCGCCCGAGCTGACAGCGGGTGTCCGCGACGCGCAACCGAGCGCGGACATCTGGAGCTTCGGCGTGATCGCGCACGAGCTACTGACCGGCAAGCTGCCGTTCGCCGAGCTGCCGATCCGGGTGCTACTTGCCGGCGGGACGCCGCTCCCGCCGTCCCGCCTCGACGCCCCGATCGAGCGGTCGCTGCGCGAGCTCCTCGATCGCTGCATCGACGATCAGCCGGCTGCGCGGCCGACGGCGCGCGCGCTGTACGCGGCGCTGTTCGTGAGCAGCCCGGCGGACGCCAGCGCACCGCATTAGCCACGCCTCGGCTGTCGTGGGATCGCCGCGCGCACGCGTGATCGACGTCGGGCGCCGGTGTAGTGTCCGCGCATGACCGAGATCGTCTGGCTGCACGCTCGCGAGGTTCTGGATTCCCGTGGCAACCCGACCGTCGAAGCCGAGGTCGGCCTCGACAGCGGCGCGCTCGGTCGCGCGATCGTGCCGTCCGGCGCATCGACCGGCGAGCACGAGGCCCTCGAGCTGCGCGATGGCGACGCCTCGCGGTTCCTCGGCAAGGGGGTCACCAAGGCCGTCGATCACGTCCGCGACGTGATCGCGCCGACGCTGATCGGCATGGACGCGACCGACCAGAGCGCGATCGATGCCGCGCTGATCGCGCTCGACGGCACGCCGACGAAGTCGCACCTCGGCGCCAACGCGATCCTCGCGGTCTCGATGGCGTGTGCCCGCGCCGCGGCGCTCGGCCACGACCTCCCGCTGTATCGCTACCTCGGCGGCGTCGGCGCGGTGACCCTGCCCGTCCCGCTGATGAACGTGATCAACGGCGGCTCGCACGCCGACAACAACCTCGACATCCAGGAGTTCATGATCGTGCCCTGGGGGTTCGATCGGTTCGAGGATGCGCTGCGCGCCGGCGTCGAGACGTTCCACCACCTCAAGAAGCTGCTCGCGTCGCGTGGCAAGGCGACGAACGTTGGCGACGAGGGCGGCTTCGCGCCGAGCCTCGAGAACGGCGACGAGGCGCTGACGCTGCTGCTCGAGGCGATCACCAAGGCCGGCTACAAGCCGGGCGAGCAGATCTCGCTCGCGCTCGATGTCGCGGCCTCGGAGTTCTTCGACAAGCAGGCCAGCGTCTACAACTACGAGGGCAAGCCGCGCAGCGCCGCCGAGATGTCGGACATCTACGCCGGGTGGGTCACGAAGTATCCGCTCGTGTCGATCGAGGACGGGCTCGCCGAGAACGACTGGGACGGCTGGAAGGCGCTGACCCAGAAGCGCGGCGCGAAGACCCAGCTCGTCGGTGACGATCTGTTCGTGACCCAGACCGCGCGCCTCGTGCGCGGCATCGAGAGCGGGATCGCGAACTCGATCCTCGTCAAGGTCAACCAGATCGGCAGCCTCAGCGAGACGCTCGACGCCGTGCGCACCGCGCAGCACGCCCGCTACACCGCCGTGATCTCCCACCGCTCGGGCGAGTCCGAGGATTCGTTCATCGCCGACCTCGCGGTCGCGACCAACGCCGGCCAGATCAAGACCGGCTCGGCGTCGCGCAGCGATCGCGTCGCGAAGTACAACCAGCTCCTCCGGATCGCCGATCAGCTCGGTGACGAGGCGCGGTACGCGGGTCCGTCGATCTTCCGCCGCTGAGCTCCGATCGCATACGATGGCGGGATGAAGCCGACGGATCCCGGTCACGGCCCGACGCTGAGTCCGAGCGAGGCCCCGACCGACCCTGAAGCCATCACCGGCGTCACCGCGATCCGCCCGGCCGCGCCGGCAGGGTTCGCGCCCGCTGGCTACGACATCGGCGAGCTCCTCGGGCGCGGCGGCATGGGTGAGGTCGTGCTCGCGCGCGACCGCCGGATCGGCCGCGACGTCGCGATCAAGCGGATGAACATGACCGCGCCGACCGACGGTCTGATCGCGCGCTTCCTGCGCGAGGCGCGGATCCAGGCGCGGCTCGAGCACCCCGCGATCGTGCCGGTCCACGAGGTCGGCTACGACGCCGATGGCCTGCCGTTCTTCACGATGAAGCGGCTCGCCGGCGTGACACTCCACGAGCTGATCAGCGATCCGGTTGTGCCGGTGCAGCGCCTGCTGCGCGCGTTCGCGGAGATCTGCCTCGCGATCGAGCTCGCGCACTCGCGGGGCATCGTGCACCGCGACCTCAAGCCCTCGAACGTGATGCTCGGCGACTTCGGCGAGGTCTACGTGCTCGACTGGGGCGTCGCGCGCGTGCTCGGCACGGCGGAGGACGCCGGCGAGGACATCACGACGCTCGAGGGCCAGACCGAGGTCGGCGCGCTGCTCGGCACGCCGGGCTACATGGCTCCCGAGCAGGCGCGCGGCGAGCCGGCGGGCCCAGCCGCTGACGTCTACGCGCTCGGTGCGATCCTGTTCGAGATCCTGGTGCGCGAGCCGTTACACCCGCGCGGCACCGCCGGCATCGCGATGACGCTGACGACCCCGACGGTCGCGCCGTCGACGCGCCGCCCCGAGCGCGCGATCGCGCCCGAGCTCGATCAGGTCTGCGTTGACGCGCTCGCGGCAGACGCCGGCACGCGGCCGCGTGCGCGCGAGCTCGGCGAGCGCGTGCAGCGCTATCTCGACGGCGATCGCGATCTCGAGCGCCGACGAGACCTCGCATCGACCCAGCTCGCGAGTGCACGCGAAGCGCTCGACAGCGGCGACCCGACCCGCCGCGGCGAGGCGATGCAAGCCGCCGGTCGCGCACTCGCGCTCGATCCCGACTCGCGCGACGCGGCGACGCTGGTGTCGGCGTTGATTCTCGAGCCTCCGCGCGAGTTGCCGCTCGCGCTGCAGCAGAGGCTGCACCAGACCGAGGTCGATCTCATGGTGCGCCAGCGCAAGCTCTCGGCGGTCGCGATGAGCGGCTACGTGGCCTTCCTGCCGCTGCTCGCGTGGATGGGGGTCAAGAACTGGCCGCTGCTGCTGGTCGGTTACGCGATGAGCTTCGTCGTCGTCCTGACGGCGATCGTGAACGCGCGGCGGCGCCGGCCTGACATCGGCCTCGCGCTCCTCGCGCACGTCGTCATGATGATGGTGTTCACGCAGATCTTCGGACCGTTCGTGCTGGTGCCCGGACTCGTCGCGGTGGTCACGATCACGCTCCTCGCGCTGCCGATGCTGATCAATCGGCCGTGGTTCGTGATCGGCGCGATGTCGTCGAGCCTCGCCCTTCCGCTCGCCCTCGAAGCGACAGGTGTGCTCGAGGCGACGTGGGGTTTCGAGGGTGATCGGCTCGTCGTGCGCTCTGGGCTCCTCGAGCTCGCGCCCACGCCGGCCTCGATCTTCCTGATCCTCGCGACGTTCGGGCTGATCGTGGTCGGTGGTCTGTTCGCGCGCTCGCTCGCGGTGGCGCGGCGCGACGCCGGGCGGCGGGTCGAGATCCAGGCCTGGCACCTCGAGCAGTTGCTGCCCGTGCGAGCTCGCGAGGGATGAGCAGCACGGGGTAGAGCGCGAGCATGCCCCACGGGAAGCTGCCGAGCCGCATCGTGACCGCGATGCCGAGGTGGAAGCCGAGGCCGAGCGCGATCCACACCCATCGCAGCCGCATCCGGTTGGCGAGCGCGCGCAGCTTGCCCGGCTGGTCGCGGGTCACCGCGAAGTAATAGAACGCGAGGTAGAGCGGCGCGCCGAGCTCGAACGCCATCGTCAAGGCGGTCGCGATGCGGGTCAGCGGCAGCGCGGTGGCGACCCACGCGGGATCGAAGCGTGCGACGTGCGGGTCCGCGAGGATGTTCGCGAGCGCGGTGAAGCCACCGTGCGGCCCCCACGACGCGCCGCCCTTGTTGAGGCCGCCCGACACGTAGATCCAGAGGAGCTGGAGCAACAGGAGATACCGCGGCCATGCCAACACCTCGTGCGCGAGCGGCTTGCCGATCCGGCGGCGCACCCACGCATCGACCGACCACCGCGCGTGCGATCGCGAGCACGCGAGGATGCCGACAACGATCCGCAGCATCATGTCGATACCGCGCTCGCCATCGGGCGCAGTGTGCGCGAGCTGCGCGCTCGCGAGCACGAACACCACGCACGCAACGCGGGTCAGCGTGCCGGTCGCGATGCAGGCTGCGGCGATCGTCACGACGAGCCACACGGTCGGGCCAGGCGACGAGGTAGCCCAGCCGAGCGCGCTCGCCCAGCCGTCGTATGCGATCGCGTAGCCCACGGGCGGCGGCGTGTAGAGCGCATCGACGAGGCGGAGCCGCGCGATCGTCGTCAGGTCGTACACGAGGACGAGGCCGACGCCGATCCGCACGAGCGCGAGTGCCGACGCGTCCTCGCGGTGATCCCAGAGCGCGACCCAGACCCGCCACACGCGCCCTGCCCCTCCCGTCCCGGTCGTCATCGCACGCCTCTCCGGAACACTCGCTCGAAGGCATAGGTGCCGAGGCCGCGGGGGACACCGTCCTCGATCACGATCCGCTCCATTCGATACCGGACGACGGTCGCATCGGCGTGGGCGGCGAACACGCGATCGGCGAACCACTGCGCGAAGCCGCCGTACTGGCCCATCGCGCGGTTCGTCGGGTTCCACGCGCCACGCACGCGCCGGTACTCGAGGACGTCAGCGTCGGTGCGGTGGTCGGCATCGCCCGCGCGATAGAGCATGCGCTGGCCGCCGGTGGCATCGTGGATGACGATCTCGAGGCGGTACCGATCGGGTTCGGCCGCCTGGAACAGCGCCCAGCGCTGGCTGAACCGCAAATAACGCGGGATCCACGCGAACGGCTTCAGCGCCGCACGCTGCACGGGCTTGATCGCGGCGACGTAGCCCCGCTGCCACGGGTCGGCCTCGTGGAGCGGCGGGATCGGGCAGCCCTCGACGAATGCGAGCACGATCGCCAGCGCGATCAGCCCGGCCCGGATTTGTGGCCGGATCTGCGGCCACGCGCTTGCCGTCCGGGACGTCACGCCACGATCGTACGTCAGCGCGCGGGATCGAAGCGGGTGACGTTGCGCAGGAACGACGCGTCGAGGTACTCGCGGCGGATCACCTCGGCCATGTCCTCGGCTGTCGCGAACCGCTCGTAGTCGATGCGGATCACCGGGATCACCTTCGAGATGCTCTCGATGAACTCCTGGTAGCCGTCGTTGAGCGCCTGCAGATAACCGAGCTCGATCTTCTGCTCGACGTCGCGGCTGCGCATGCGGATCCGCTCTGCGGATGCCTCGGGCGAGACGTCGAGGAACACGATCACGCTCGGCTTGCACATGAAGTTGCTCATGTTGCGGAACAGCTCGACGTAGGTCCGATAGTCGCGCTCGTCCATGAGCCCGGTCTTCGCGAGCATCTTCGCGAAGATCGAGTCCTCGTAGATCGTGCGGTCCTGCACCGCCGAGCGGCCGCGCCAGATGATCTCCTGGTGTTGCTGGAACCGGCGGTTCAGCAGATAGACCTGCATCGCGAACGAGTGCCGCGCGGTGTCCTGGTAGAAGTCGGCCAGGTACTCGTTGTCGCCGACCGGCTCGTAGTACGCGTCGATCGCGAGGTGGTTGCCGAGAGCGGTCGCGAGGGTCGACTTACCGGCGCCGATCATTCCG
>JBKJUF010000649.1:0-9673 GCA_046590445.1 Kofleriaceae bacterium | reverse complement strand
CGGGCAGTTGTCGACGCTCGGGTGATGATGCCGAGCCGAGAAGCCGACCTCTACAAGGACAAGATCGAGGTCAGCCTCGACGGTCGTCAGATCTTCTATCTGTTCTTCGGCGGCGCCGTGATCGTCGGCCTCGTGTTCGTGCTCGGCGTGATGGTCGGTCGTCGCGTCGAGGCACGCGGTCACGTCGATGGCGTCCGCACGACTGCCACGGTGGACCCGCTGGCCGCGCTCGACCGCCTCGAGGGCAAGGGCGGGCTGAGCTTCCAGGCTACGTTGGCCGGCACCGGCGCGCCGAGCGAGGTCGAGCGCGCGATCGGCGATCTCGAGAAAGTACGCGCCGGTAAGCCCGACGCGAAACCCGGCGCGAAGGCCGACGTGAAGACCGACGTGAAGACCGACGTGAAGGCCGACGTGAAGGCCGACGTGAAGCCTGACGTCAAGACCGACGACAAGGTCGAGAACAAGCCGGTCACCAAGCCCGACGACAAGGTCGAGAACAAGCCGGTCACCAGGCCTGACGACAAGGTCGAGGCCAGGTCGGACAAGCCGAAGCAAGACTCGAAGCCCGACGGTAAGCTCGCGGCGAAGGCTGACCTCAAGCCGGACGCAAAGCCAGACACGAAGGTCGACGGCAAGATCGACGGCAAGGTCGAGAAGAAGTCAGAGCCGAAGCCCGGCGGCGAGCTGGCGAAGCTCGACGGCAAGGCCACCGCGAAGCTCGATGGCGATGCGAAGTCCGAGACCAAGCCCGACGTCAAGAAGAAGTCCGACGACGAGGTGGCCGCGCCCGAGCCGCCGAAGCACCGCTACACGCTGCAGCTCTCGTCGTTCCAGGACCGGCAGGAAGCCGATGCGTTCCTGTCGTCGGTGAAAGCGTCGGGCTATCAGGCGTACCTGACCGAGGCAGCGGTGGCGGGCAAGGGCACCTTCTACCGGGTGCGGCTCGGCAAGTACGGCTCGCTGGAGGCCGCCAATGACGCGAAGTCCGAGTTCGAGAAGAGCTCGAAGAAGACCGCGTCCGTGATGCGCCTGTAAGGCAGCGTCGGGCAGCGTCAGGCAGCGTCAGTCTGTCATCAGTCCGGCAGCGACGGCACGTCGGCGATCCACGAGGTCGCGCTACCGTAGAGCACGAGGACGAGGCCGGCATCGCGCGGCCACGGGCGTGGGCGGTGGTCGGGCGGATGGAACGCGACCGCGGTCGCGCCGTGGAGCCGGGCCTCGAGGAGCGCGGTGTCGCCATCGCCGTCGATCACCGCGATCCGGCCGAACCGGGCGGCGAGCTCGACCTCGAGCTCCGCATCAGGCTTGCCCTCGCGCGCGACGCGCCATGCGCCGGCGTGCGGGGCCCCGGCAGGTCCGCCGATGATCCGGATCGTGCGCGGCGTCGCCCCGTCGAGCAGGTCGGTGACCGCGGCGCGTAGCCCGACGCGGCCGCGCTCGCGGTGGAGCATCGCGAACGTGGCGAGCTCGCCGCGGCCGAGCGGCTCGGTCCAGTCGCCGAGGACGTGGGCGAGGCTCGCGATCGACAGCGGCGGCTCGCCGATCAGGTAGAGCCCATAGAGCGCGACGAGCGCGCGGCGCGCGACGGCGGTCAGCCCCAGCCGGTGCGCGAGCGCACCCAGCTCGGTGTCGACGCCAACCACCGGCAGCTCGTGGGCACCGCCGCGCGCGAGCTCGAGGCCGCACTCGGCGATCGCGTCGCGCCACTCCTTGCGACCAGCGCGCAGCGAGCCCCGTGCCGGTACGGCATCGCCGTCGTCTGGTTTGCCGCGGTCGCGCAGCGATCGCATGCGGTCCGCGGCGCGTCCCGACGGGGGCGTCGCGGCGTCGTCGACGGGCTCGGCGCCGCGCTCGCGGAGGGGACGCATGCGGTCGCCAGCCGGTGCGGGTGCGGCGGCTGACGGCGGTGCGGCGTCGGATTCAGGCGCCGATACCGACGGCGAGCTGCCCGCGACGGTACCGCCGATCGGGACGCGCCATGGCTCGTCGTCGTCGGGACCGAGCCCGATCAGCGTGATGTCATCGCCGGTGACGAGCTGCGCGAGCGCGTGGCCGCGCATCCACGGTGCGTCGACGACGCTGAGCGAGTGCGCGAAGCAGTGAAGCCGCACGAGGCCGCGTGCCGTGACGAACACGACGACCGGCGAGGCCGGGTGATAGATCACGTGCTCGACCGGCGCACCGACCAGGTGGCGGAACGGGCGGCCATCGCTCAGCCGGTAGACGAAGATCTCCTCGCTGCCCGGGCGCATCGCCCAGATGTGGCCCTGCGCCGGACCCACCGTGCGAGGCGCCGGCGGCAGCTGGAGCTGCATGCGGAGCAGCGGACGGCCCGCGACGGCGTCCCAGACCTCGAGCTTCTTCAGCAGCGAGAACAGGACCTGGCTGCGCTCGAGACCGACCGCGAACTCGACCGGACTCTCCAGCTCGAGCGTCTGCGACGACAGCGCCCGCCCCGCGGCGCGCACGATCTGCACGTGCTTGCCGTCCGCCGATATCAGCGCGATCCGCGGCCCGGTGATCGCCGCGATCCGCATCGGCATGTCGAGATCGAGGCGCGCGACCGCATCGAGATAGGGCGGCTGGTGCAGCGTGACGCGCGGCGTGGCGTCGCGGGTAACGATCGCGAGCATGGTCGGCGGTCCGACGAGCGCGTGGTCCGCGTCGTCGTGGTCGAGCATGACCATGCCAACGGCGGGCGGTGCCCCGGCGGCGAGCAGCGAGATCTCGCGACCCCGACGGATCGCGACCCACTGGCCATCGGGCGATGACCGCATCGACTCCGCCGGACCCAGGTCGCCGGCGGCCGCCATCACTTGCCGAAGCGACGGATGATCTGCACGAGGCCGTCGAGCACCTCGGGCTGGTCCTTGAGGCCCGGGTTCGCCGGCATCATCGGGCTCTTGCCCACGGCGTGGCCGCCCCCGACGATGATCTTCTTGAGGTCCTCGTCGGTGACGCTCGCCTGCCACGCCTTGTCCGTGTAGTTGCGCGGCTTGGGGTTCAGCGACTCGGCGACCGGGCCGTTGCCGCTGCCGTCTTGACCGTGGCAGGTGGCGCAGACGGTCATGAACATCTTCTCGGCCGGCGGGGGCTCACCCGAGCCCATCGCGGCACCGCCAACGGTCGCGGCGACCGCGCCGCTACCGGCGACGCTACCGTGCGATCCGCGGGGGCCCGACTCCTGGCCGGTGGTCGCGCCCTCGAGCGGTGGCGGCGGCTTCTCGTTCTTGCCACAGCTGGAGAGTGAGCCCGCCGAGGCGGCGGTCAGGACGAGCGCGACGAACCATCCACGCATGCCCGCGAGCGTATCACTCGTACGGATGCTTGCGCGTCCATCGCCGGCGAACGCCGCTCGGATCGATCCGGATCTCGACCTCGTAGAGCGAGGTCGCGTCGTCGCAGTCGAGATCGCCGACCGCGCGGACGATCGCCGAGCGCCCGCCGGGGGCCGGCACGTAGGTGTACGTGTAGCGATGGTCGTCGTCGATCGTGAAGCCGAGCGCCTGCCAGCCCGGCGAGGCCCAGCGTCTGGGATCAGGCGCGCACACGCCGCCTTGCTCGCAGCAGTCGGGGAGCGGCGTCGGGCCGGCCGCGGCTGCGGGCACCCGGCCGGTCGCGGCGATCGAGGCAGCGACCCGATCTGCGAGGTAGCCGAGCAGATCGTCGGCCTCCTGCGCGCGATTGCGGGCGTTACACGAACGCTTCGCCGCCGGGCAGGTCGCGACCGCGGTCAGCGCGACGAGCAGCAGGACGTAGCGGAGGCGGCGCCACCACATGACGGCCGACCCTACTCTTGATCACCGCGAACGTCGACGGTGTAGTGAGGCGTCAGGCCGCGTCGAGCTGGCGCGCGAAGCGCTCGATGATCCGCGCGGTGTGGCGAGGTGCCTCCAGCTGCGGGGCGTGACCGACGCCGCGCATCACGACGAGCTCGGCATGCGGCAGCGCGCTCGCGAGATCCTCGGCGACAGCCTTGTCGATGATGCGATCTTGCTCGCCATGGATCACGAGCGCGCGCTGGGTGATGGCGCCGAGGTCGGTCGGCACGCCGTCGGGGCCGGGCGCGAGGATGAAGCCACGGAACAAGCGGTGCAGCGCATCGGCACGACGCGCACGCTCGGTGATCACGTGGCGGATGACGGCGCGGCCGACCGGCGGCGGGCGCTCGAGGACGAGCTCCATGAAGCGATCGATGTCGGCCTCGCGCGGGATCATCGGGTTCTCGCCATCGATCCAGGCGAGCGCACCGCCCTCGTGGACGTCGCGGCCCACCGAGGCGACCAGCACGAGCCCGGCGACCCGATCCGGCCAGCTCACCGCGAGCCGCAACGCGACGCCGCCGCCCATCGAGTTGCCGCACACGATCGCGCGATCGATGCCGCCGTGATCGAGAACGCGCAGCACGGCCTCGGCGTGATGACGGATGCTCGCGTCGCGCTCGGCGACGTCGGCGGACCGGCCGTGGCCGGGCAGATCGATCAGCGCGATGCCACGCGCGCGCGGCACGAGGGCGGTCATCAGCAGCCAGGTCTCCTTATCACCGCCGAAGCCATGAACCGCGACGAGCGGCAAACCGCGCCGGCCGGGACGCGCGAGGTAGGCGACGCCGTCCGCGGTCACCTGCGGTCGCACGCCCGCGGCGAGCCCGACCGCACGATGCATCGCGCGTAGCTGGACGCCGCCGACCGCGACCTCGAGCTGGGTCTGCATGCGGCTACGCCACGAACGCCACGATCTGGGCGGTGTGGCCATCGCGATCACGGCAGCGCGGGCTTCGCGGGCGGCGCGGCGCTCGGGTCCGTCAACGTACGCACAAAGGCGCCGAGGTCGGCGCGCTCCTTCGGCGTCAACACGATCTTCTTCAGCACCGGGTCGACGATGGTCGGATCGGCCCCCTGACCGGTGCCGCCGGCGAGGTGCCAGTCGATCGCGGCATCGAGCGAGGTCGCGCTCGCGTCGTGAAAGAAGCCCGTCCGCGCGGTGGCGCCGCGCAGCGTCGGCGTCTTGAACGCGCCCTTGTGCGCCGGCTCGACGCGACCGCGTCCCTCGTCGGCGGTCGCGATCAACCCGAGTCGGTGGTACTGGAGGTCGGTGTAGAGCGGTGGCGTGTGACACACCGAGCACTGCGCCTTGCCCGAGAACACCTGGTAGCCCACGCGCACATCGGTGGGGACATCCGGCGATCGCTCGAGGCGATCCCACGGCGAGCCGCCAGCGTAGCGCGTCGAAACGTACGCCGCGAGGGCGGTGATCGCGAGGTCTCCCGACGGATCGCCGCCAACCCGTTTGAAGTGTGCGCGGTAGCCTGCGAGGCCGCCGATCCGGCTGACCGCCGACGCGAGATCATCACCGAGCTGGCCGCGCGCGTGGGCGGCGAGGTGCTCGGCGAGCGACGCGTAGCGGCCATCCCAGCCGAAGGCCTTGTGCCACGCAAGGTTCACGAGTGCCGGCGCCCTCCGTAAGTTTGGCTTGCCGCTCGCGGTGTCCTGCCGCGTGCCGCCCGCGAAGCCCGCGGCGGGATCGTGGCAGGTCGCGCACGCCATCGTGGTTGCCTTCGAGAGCCGGGTCTCGAAGAACAACAGTTCGCCGAGCGCGACGGCCTCGGGCGTGATGCTCGGGTTCTCGGGCAGCGCGGGTAGGCCCGCAGGGATCGGAGGCACCGGCAGCGCAGGCGTCAGCACGAGCGGCTCGGCCGTGCTGCTGGCGGCGTCAGCCGCCGCGAGCTTGCCGGCGTCGTGCTTGTTGCCCGGATCGAGCGGCTTGTCGTTCTTCTTGGGACAGCCGCCAAGGCCAAGCATGGCGATGATCGCGACCACGATCAGGGACAGCGTTCGCTTCACGACGGCTGCAGCCTACCCCACGCGGGGACCGCATCGAGCACGCGGAGGACGTTCGCGCCGAGGATCTTCTCGAGGACGCGCGGCGGAACCCCACGTCTCGACAGCGCGACCGTCAAGTTCGGCAGCGCGGCGACATCCTCGAGACCCTCGGGCGGCACGACGAAGCCATCGAAGTCGGAGCCGAGCGCGGGCGCATCGTCACCGGCGATATCGATCACGTGCAGCAGGTGATCGACGACCGAGTCGATCGACGACGACCCGAGGTACTTGCGCGCGAAGATGATGCCGACGCAGCCGCCCTTGTCGGCGATCGCGCGGAGCTGCGCGTCGTCGATGTTGCGCCAGTGCTCGTGGACGCCGAGGACGCCGGTGTGAGAGACCATCGGCGGCAGCGTCGCGACCTCGAGGGCGTCGAAGAACCCGCGCCGGTTGATGTGCGCGAGATCGACGATCACGCCGCAGCGCTCGCACTCGCGCACGACATCGCGGCCGAAGCCGGTCAACCCCTCGGTGCCACTCGCGCCGCGCCCCTTCGCCGGCCGCCCGATCGCGTTCTGCGAGAAGTGCAGCAGCCCGAGGTATCGCACGCCACGCCGCGAGAACGCCTCGATCGGCTCGAGCGAGCTCTCGAGTGCCTGGCCGCCCTCGATGCCACCGAGTGCGGCGATCTGGCCATTCGCCTTGGCCGCACGAACCTCCGCGCCGGTCCGCGTCCACGCGAGCTCGCTCGGGTTCTTCGCCATCGCGACGTCGAGTGCGTCGAGTTGCTTGGTGACAGATCGCGCGCAGCCTCGCTCCGGATAGGGGGTCGTCCAGAAGCTGAAGAACTGACCGGCGACGCCGCCGTCACGCAACCGCGGCAGATCGACGTGCCCGAACACGTTGACCCGACGTGGCATTGGCCGCTCGTGGCGCGCCGCGAGGTCATAGCCGAGCTTGTCCATCAGCTTCGCGGTGTCCGCGTGGAGATCGAGCACGTGGATCTCGCCGTGGAACGCGCGCGCCTCGTCGGGCGTCATTGCCATCGCCCGAGCCTACTCGAAGCCTACTCGAAGATGTACATGGCGCCGCTCTCGCACGCGCGCTCGTTCGCGCGCTCGTTCGCGCGCTCGTTCGCGCTCGTCATCGGCACCGCAGCGTCGGGGCCGCGGCGTCGGGATTCGCGTCGTCGGGATGGCGTCGTCGTCGGGTCCGCCGACGCCGCGTTCCGCACTATCGGCTCGTCATCCGATCGCGCGCGACCTCGAGGACGGCGAGCGCGGCGTCGACGCGGTTGAACGGTGGCATGACATAGGCGCCCTGCACGCGGTGCTTCACCGCAGCGAGTGCCTCCTGCGCGATCTTGATGCCCTCGGTGCGCGCGGACGGGCCGGCTCCGACCTTCGCCATGCGCTCGCGATACTCCGTCGGGATCGCCATGCCGGGGACCTCGTTGTGAAGGAACTCGGCGTTGCGATGCGACGCGAGCGGCAGGATGCCGACCATCACCGGTAGCCCGAGCGGCCGGACGTCGTCGAGAAAGCGCTCGAGCGTGCGGGGGTCATACACGGGCTGCGTCATGATCAGCTCGGCGCCCGCGCGCTGCTTCTCCTCGAGGCGACGCAGCTCGCGGTCGCGGTCGTGTGCGGCAGGCTCGGCACCGGTCGCGAGCACGAACGTCGTTGGCTCGCACTCCTTGCCCGCTGGATCGACACCGCCGTTGAGGCCCGCCGCGATCCGCAAGAGCCCCACCGAGTCGACGTCGTAGACCGGCGTCGAGAACGGGTAGTCACCCATCTTCGGCGGGTCGCCCGTGATGATCACGAGGTTCCTGAGCCCGAGGCCCTGCGCGCCGAGCAGGTGCGCGATGAGGCCGAGGAAGCTGCGGTCACGCGCGCAGACGTGGAGGATCGGCTCGACGGAGGTCTCGGCGACGAGCCGCGCGCAGACCGCGATGTTCGCCATCCGCGCCGACGCCCGTGGACCGTCGGCGATGTTGACGATGTCGACGCCACCCTGCGCGAGCTCCGCGACCTGCTGCTTGGTCTTCGTCAGATCAGAGCCGGGAGGTGCGGTGAGCTCGACGGACACCACGAACTCGCCGCGCGCGAGCCGGGCGCCGAGCTTGCTGCGCTCCGCGATCGGAGTCTTCGCCGGCGGCGGGGGCGCTGCCAGCGACGGCGTGATCGCGGTTGCCCCGGGCGCCGAGTGGCCGCTGCCGGCGTGCTCGTCGATCTTCTCGCCGCGCAGCATGCGAACCGCGCCGAGCATCGCGCGCGTGTGTTCCGGCGTCGTACCGCAGCAGCCGCCGATCAACCGGACGCCGCTCTTCAGCATGCGGCGCGCGAACACCCCGAAGTGCTCGGGATTGGCGACGTACAGCGTGCGGCCTTCGACGGACGCCGGGAACCCCGCGTTCGGCTGCGCGATCACCGGCTTGCCGTGCCCGACCATGCCGACGACGACCTGGTAGAGCTCGGCTGGACCGATGCCGCAGTTGCCGCCGACGACATCCGCGCCGGCCGCGACCAGGCGGTCCGCGATCTCGGCGGGCCCCAGGCCGCCGTCGCTCTTGGCGTGGCCGTCGAACACCATCATCGCGATCACCGGCACCCGCGGGCCGCGCTCCTTCGCGACCTGGATCGCGGTCTCCATCTCGAGGATCGATGAGAACGTCTCGAGGAAGATCGCATCGACGCCGGCGAGCACGAGGATGTCGATCTGCTCGGCGAGCGCGAACCGGGCGAGCCGGCGCTCGGAGATGCTCGCGATCCCGAACTTCGCGCCGGTCGGGCCAACCGCGCCGGCGACGTACGCCTTGTCCCCGGCGACCGAGCGCGCGAGCTCGACGGCCGCGCGGTTGATCGCGGCGCACTGCTCGACAAGCCCGTGCCGCGCGAGCGCCATCCGGTTCGCGCCGAACGTGTTGGTCTCGATCACCTCGGCGCCGGCCTGCACGTAGTCGCGGTGGACGCTGCGGATCAGCTCCGGCTGCGAGAGGTTGAGCTCGTCGTAGCTGCGGGTATGCAGCACGCCGCGCTCGTAGAGCAGCGAGCCCATCGCGCCGTCGAGGAGCAACGGGCCCGATGCGATCGCCTCGCCGAGCGAGGTCCGGAGCGCGGCTGGCCGAGCAGGCGCCGTCATGTCCGGAACTCGCGACCGGCGAAGCCAAGCGCGCCGAGCTGGCGCCGCACCGCACGCAGCGCATCGCCGCGGCCGACCTGCGCGAGGTGGCCGCCGTCGAACCACGCGACGTCGACGCCCCAGTGCGCGGCGAGCGCCTCGGCCTCCTCGGGCGGCGTGATCCGATCTCCACGCCCCGCGATCACGGCGAGCCGATCGCGCGGCACGCGGGCAGGGCGCGTCGTCGGCGCGTGGACCGCGAACGCGTCGACGAGCAGATCCTCGGTGATCCCGGCCTTCGCGGCGCGCTGCCGCATCGGGCTCTGTTCGCCATGCCGCCACATCAGCCGTGCCATCGACACCGCGGGGATCATCGCGACCGCGAAGTCGATGCCGCCGGCTTCGGTCGGGCCGGCGACGCTCGCCCACAGCGACGCCGTGTAGCCGCCGAGGCTCATGCCCATCGCGCCGACCGTCGACGCGCCGCGATCGCGGAGGTACATCGACAGCGCGCGCAGATCGAAGATCGCCTGGCCGAAGCCCTCGTTCGTGCGCAACGGATTCGGCGAAGGGAACAACGCACCGGAGCGCGCGACCGACGTGCCGGGTGCTCGATCGCCGTGGAATGGAAGCACAAACGCGGCGACGTCGAAGCCGTGGCGCAGCCAGTACGGAACCATGAACGAGCGCGCCGTGACCCAGTGGTTGCCGCCGCCCCAGCCGTGGAG
>JBKJUF010000577.1:0-7357 GCA_046590445.1 Kofleriaceae bacterium | reverse complement strand
CGCGTGCGCCGCCGCAGCGTCGATTGCTTCGGCGACGATGTCGCGGGCGACGCGATCCGCGCTCGCGGGATCGCGGGCGTAGGCGTCGAGCAGCGCGGTGAGTCGCCCCCGTGCGATCTGGGGCGGGCGATCGGCGTCGCGGGCGAGCGCGGTAGGTGCGAGCGGCACACGCGCGTCGACATGGTGCGCGATGGCCAGACGACGCGCATCGAATACGACGTCCGCGGGCTCGACCGCGACGGTCGCGAGGATCGCGATGCCCTCACGGGACCCGGCGAGCGATCCGAGCCGCGCGCGGACGTCGTCGAACGATGCGCCGCGCAGCGCTGCGGTCGCGGCGATCACGAGTCGCGCGCTCGGCGTCTCGGGCGTGGCGGCGGATGCCTCCTCGCGGAGCTCGCGGCCGGTGAGCGCCGCGAAGGCGCCACGTCCCGCGGCGGGCACGCGCTCGGTGGAGATCGCCGCGACGTCGACACGGCTCTTGAAGCTCGGCCCCCACGCATCGCCGCCGCGCAGCGCACCGCGCAGCGTGATCGCGAGCCAGCCCATGGCCTCGGCCGGAGCGCTGGTTCGCACCGGAGGCGCCGCGGCGAGCGCGGCGATCGCGGCATCGTCGAGCTCGGCGATCTCGGCGGCCTTGCAGCCCGCATCGCGGAACCGGCAGCGCCCGGGACCGACGAGGTCGCCGGGTCCCGGCGGCGCAGCATCGACGGGCGACCACCAGTCCCGCGCGACGAGGTAGTAGTCCTGTAGCACCTCGGCACGTGGCACGGGCGTGCTGGCGTACCACGCCGCCAGCTCCTCCCAGGCGGCGCGCCGCGCCCCGACGCTCCACAACCAGCGCCCGAGCTCGCCGCGCTCGGCGGGTGTCGCCTTCGCGAGCGCACCGCGCCAGGCCGGATCCGCGTCGGGCATGCGCGCGAGCTCGCCGAGGTGACGGCGCCCTCGCGTGCGCTCCTCGCCATCGACGTGCAAAAGCTCGGTGACCGCGCGCGCAAGCTGGGCCCGCGTGAGCTCTGCCGGCGTCATGCCCGCGCCGAGCGCGCGGGCACGCTCGAGATCGCGAAGCGCGGTCGGCGCCGCGCGCGCGACGCGAGCTTGGCCGCGGGCATGGAGCAGCCGCGCGAGCCGGGCGCGGTCCTCGGCGTGCCAGCGCGTGCCGATCGGACCGCCAATGATGCGTATCGCCTCGAGCTGCTCGATCGCCGCGCTCGGCCGGTGTTGCGCCTCGGAGAGCTTCGCGAGCGCGAGCCGGGCCGCGACATCGCCCGGATCCCTGATGACCCGCAGCTCGAGCTCGTGGCGCGCGTCCTCGGCACCGTGGCGGCGCACCAGCGCGGCGAGATCGATTGGCGATGGCGCACGCACGCCGCATCCGGTGCCGAGGCACGTTGCGAGCACACCGGCCAATGCGAGACGCCCGATCACGCCGCATCTTATGTCAGCGCGCGCCGTCACAGCGCGGTCGTGGCGTCGACCCGGTTCCGTTCGGCGGCGATAGCGCGTGCGAGGTCCGCGGCGCCGGGCGTCGGCCCGAGGTCGATCCACCAGCGGTCGGCGATGATCTCGGCCTCGACGTACGCGGCCTGCGCGCCCGGATCGTGCCACAGCGCCCACGGCGGACGGTCAAGTGTGCCCTCCGCGGTCGCCGGTAGCGCCTGCTCGATCGCCGCGAGCGCGCGTGCGACCGCGGCGCGGCGGATGCGCGCGACCGTGGCATCCACGGCGTACCAGCCGGCGGGCAGCAGCTCGGGTGCCTCGATCAGCCGCGCGATATAACTCGCGACGGCCTCGTCGACAACGCGCGGCAGGCTGACGACGCGCAGAGGACTGACGACGCGAGGCAGGTTGACGACCGGCGATGGCGCGACGAGCGCCGCGAGCGCATGGCCGAGCTCGTGGAGCGCCGCGAACCGCTGCGCCGGCGAGCCGAGCACGCGCGGGACGACGACGCTGACGTGCGCGCCGGGCTCGATCGTGATCGCGCGCGGCCGGATCGTCGGCGTGCCCGTCATGATCTGCAGCGTCCCGCGTGCGCCATGGCGTGCGGCGAGCAGGTCCCAGACCGCGGCGAGCGCGTCGGGCCCGAGTGGCTGTCCCGGTGCATGCCACGTCTCGATCGGCGGCGGCAGCGCGCTCGCCGCGTCGGGTGACTGGCCGGTGCTGCCGTGGAGCCGATGCATCAGCTCGACGAACGGCCGGGCGAACCGCTCGTGTGCGGCCGCATCGCGCGCTGCTGCGAGCGTCGCGAGCGCTTCCCAGGTCGGCTCGTCGCGCCGCGCGATGATGACCCGCGGGTCGTCATCGATCGTGATCGGAAAGACGATGCGCGCCAGCGCGAGCGCGCGATCGGCGAGCAGCGGGTGCGCGAGCGCCTGGCGGACAACCGCGAGCGAACGAGCGTGCCGTGCCACCGCCGGCGCCGGCGGCGCCGGCGCACCGCTCACGCACGCCGCGGCGAACCCGCGCAGGTGACCGGGCAGCTCGCGCGCGAGCTCGGCCTCGAGGCGATCGAGCGCGAGCTCGGCATCGAGCAGATCGCATGGCGCGCTACCCGACACGATCGTCTAAGTTAGCCGCGCGACGCGTGCGGAGCAGCGATGCCCAGCCGTGCGAGCTCGGCGATCACCTGCTTGAGATCGGACCAGGTGTCCTTCTTCTTGTCCGGATCGCGCAGCAGGTATGCCGGGTGGAACGTCGGCATCACCTTGATGCCACCGCGGTCGTGGAAGCGCCCGCGCAGCGCGCCGATCGGGGCGTCAGTGCGCAGCACGTGGTTCGCGGCGGGTCTCCCGAGCGTGACGATCACACGCGGCGCGATCGCGCGGATCTGGGCGTCGAGGAACGGCGAGCACGCCGCGACCTCGTCGGGCTGCGGGTTGCGATTGGCCGGAGGCCGGCTCTTGAGGACGTTCGCGATATAGACGGTCTGGCGGGTCCACCCCATCGCCTCGATCATCTTGTCGAGCAGCTCGCCGGCGCGGCCGACGAACGGCTCACCTCGCAGATCCTCTTGCTCGCCCGGCGCCTCGCCGATGAACATCAGCGGCGTGTCCTCGGCGCCGACGCCGAACACGATGTTCGTGCGAGTCGCGTGCAGCTTGCAGCGCGTGCACGCGCCGAGCTCCTCGCGGATCTGCGAGAGCGTCATCCGTGGCCGGACCTCGCTCGGGTCGACGAGCGCCGGCAACACGATGCTCGGCTCCGATGCCATCGGCACCCGCTCGAGTGAGGAGATCCCGTGATCTTGCTCGAGGCCCGCGTACACGTCGCCGCGATCCGCGAAGCGATCCGCGAAGCGCTCCGTCGGGCCGCCTGGCGCCGCCCACGCGCCGAACGAGGCATGACGAACGAGCTGCGCACGGAGCCCGCGCGTCACCGCCGCGAGCTCGCTCGCCAGCTCGTCGTCGTTGCCCGTGCTATCCATCCTGCCGGTATGCCATCACCGCGGCCGTCGACTCAACTGCTGTTGTGCGTGCTGCTGGCGATCTCGGGTTGCCGCGAGAAGGGCGTCGAGCCACCCGCCGGCGACGTCCTCAGCTCGCTCGCGCTCCCGACGACGACCGACACCACGTTCGATCCGCAGACCCTGCGCGGCAAGCCTACGCTCGTGCTGTTCGCGAGCCCGACCTGCGGCTATTGCTCGGCAGAGCTGCCGATCGCGCAGCGCGCAGCCACCGCTGAAGGCGCGAACCTCGTCGCGGTCTACATCGTCGGAGCGAAGAAGCATGCGGCCTCGGTGACGAAGAGTGCGGGGTTCACGGCACCCGTGCTCGTCGACGAGAGTGGCGCCGTGCGGCGCAAGTACGACATCAAGGGAGTGCCCTACACCGTCGTACTCGGCGCCGATGGCCGGGCCCGGCGGGCGTTTCGTGGCGAGCAGGACGAAGCCACGCTACGCGACGCGATCGACGACGCCCGCTGACGCTGCCTACTCGGGCTCGGGAGCAGCGCTCGGCCCGGCGCCCGGCACCGGCGTGCCCGCGGGAAAGCTCAGGTATACGTAGGACATGCCATCGGCCTCCGTCGCCGTGCGCACCGATGCTTCGCGTGCATCGCGCGGGTTCTTGAACGTGATCCGGATGTCGACGCCGGTGCCGTGGGCGGACCGGCCCTTGCCACCGCGCGAGGCGCGCACGACCTTGGCGTGGATGCGCGCCAGCGGGTTGTCGAAGAACCGGGTCTCGATCGGGCGCCACGTGCTGGCGTCCAGCCGCTTGAGGTTGGCGTGCACGACGAGCGTCGCGCCTTCGACCCGCTGGGTGACCTCGAACGGCGCCACCGATTGCAGGAACAGCTGCGCGCCGCCGTCTTTCGCCTCGAAGCCGATCCAGGTCAGCGTGCCCTTCGGCGGTGGGCGTTTGGGTTTACCGGTGTCGGGCTTCTGGCCGGGGACCACGCCGCCGTAGTCGCCTTCCTTGTGCGGGACGTTGTCGGCGTGGGCCGGGCCCGCGAGGAGCGTGATCAGGAGGAGGCGACGCATACCCGGATCGTACGGGCCCCTCCCCCACGACGCAAATTCCCAGGGGGATTGCGCGGCTCAGGTCGCGGTGTCGACGAGGATCGATCCCGACGCCTGGTATCCGATGGAGACCTTCGAGCGGATGGGCAACGAGATCCTGCGCACCGGGTTAAGCGTCGCTGCGCACCGAGGACGCGGGATCGAATGCAGGATCGCTCATCGCGATCGGATCGGCGAGTGCGCCGAGATAGCGGACACGCGCCTCGCCAACGATGAACAGCGAGCCGGCGACCAGGATCGGGCCGCCGTGTGCGCGTGCGAGCGTATCGGCCGTTCCGAGATCGGGTGCGATCTCGACGGGGAGCCCAGAGCGATCGCGGGCGATCGCGGCGAGGGCCTCGGGCTCGAGGGCGCGGTCCTGCTGGTAACGGGTCGCGATGATCGCGCTGACGGCGGGCGCGAGGGCTCCGATGATCGCGCGGGCGTCCTTGTCCGCGGAGATCGCGAGGATGACGACGGGGCGGAGCGCTAGCTCGCCCAACGTCGCGGCGAGGGCGCCAGCGCCGTGGGGGTTGTGCGCGCCGTCGAGGATGATCGGTGGCTGGCCGGCGATCACCTCGAAGCGGCCCGGGTGAACGACGCCCGCGAGGGCGCGCGCGCGCGTCGTGGTGTCGAGCCGGAGGATGCCGAGCGCCGCGAGCTGATCGAGCGCGGCGAGCGCGGCCGCGGCGTTGCGGCGCTGGTGGGCGCCGAGGAGGCCGAGCGGTGGCACGCGCTCGAGCGCGCTCTCGTCGACGACGCGGATCGGCTGCGGGCCCGTGCCGGTCAGCGCGAGGTTCGCGATGACATCGTCGAGCAGCAGCTCGTCGGGGTTGCCGATCATCGTGATCGTCGAGACGCCGGCACGCACCGCGGCCTGCTCGAGGAGCGGGATGGCCTCGGGCTCTCCCGATGCGCCGATCACGACGCGCTGGCCCGGCTTGAAGATGCCGGCCTTCTCCGCGGCGATGGCGGCCAGGGTATCGCCGAGGATCGCCTCGTGATCCATCGCGACGCCGGTAATGACGGAGATCGGTGCGGCGACTGTATTGGTCGCGTCGAGCCGACCACCGAGCCCGACCTCGAGGATCGTGACGTCGACCTGCGCGTCGGCGATCGCGACACACGCCATCGCGGTCAGCTGCTCGAAGAACGTGAGCTCGTGACCGCCGTGCGCGTCCACGCGATCGGCGGCCGCCACGAGCGCATCCTCGGAGATCGGCATGTCATCGATCACGATGCGCTCGCGCAGCGAGGACAGATGCGGCGACGTATAGGTCGCGACCCGCAGCCCGCCGGCACGCACCAGCGCGGCGATCATCGCGACCGTCGAGCCCTTGCCGTTCGTGCCGCCGACATGGATCACCGTGCCGAGCCGGGTGTCAGGCGAGCCGAGCGAGTCGAGCAGCGCGCGGATGCGGTCGAGGCCGAGCACGATGCCAAAACGCCGCGCGGGCAGCAGGCGCGCGAGCAACTCGGCGTACGCCGACACTAGTCGGTCGCCGGGAGCTCGCAGAGCTCGTCGCTGACGACGCCGGTCGTCCGAGACGGCTCGCGCCCGCGCTCGAACCAGCGCAACGAGCGCTCGAGGGTCTTCTTGAGATTCTTGCGGCTGACGACCATGTCGACCATGCCGTGCTCGAGCAGGAACTCGGAGCGCTGGAAGCCCGGCGGCAGCTGCTGGCGGATCGTCTGCTCGATCACGCGCGGGCCGGCGAATCCGATCAGGGCATCGGGTTCGGCAATGATCAGGTCACCGAGCATCGCGACCGAGGCCGCGACGCCGCCGGTCGTGGGGTGCAGCAGCACCACGATGTACGGGACCTTGGCGTCGCGCAGCTTGGACCGCGCGGCGGAGGTCTTCGCCATCTGCATCAGCGACAGCACACCCTCCTGCATGCGGGCACCGCCCGACGCACAGAACATGATCGCCGGACGGCGGTGTGCGACCGCGCGCTCGAACTGGCGGGCGATCTTCTCGCCGACCACCGAGCCCATCGAGCCGCCCATGAACTCGAACACGAAGAACCCGGCCTCGACCGGGATGCCGCCGACCGTGGCCGAGCCCGCGCGGTACGCGTCGCCGGGGCCGACCTTGCGGGTCGTCGACTTCACCTGGTCGACGTACTTCTTGCTGTCGACGCGGAACCCGAGCGGGTCGGTGCTCTCGAGGCTGCGGTCGTGCTCTTGCCACGAGCCGGGATCGACCGACAGCTGGATCCGACCCTCGGTCGGCATCCGAAAGTGATGATTGCAGCTCGTGCAGACCCGGGCGTTGTCATCCAGGTCGGCTTCGTACAGGGTCGCGTTGCAGCGCTCGCACTTGGTCCAGATCCCTTTGGGGACTGACTTTTTCGGCTGCTCGACGATCCCTTGAGTGCGCGACCACCAGGCCATGTAAGCGAGCTAGATACCAGGGTTACAACAGCCGGTAAAGCCGATCTCGGAAGTCCTCCCGGATACCTGAAATTGCGTACAATTCTCTCGCGGCGGTCGCTCAACTCTAGTAAATAGCTCTATCACTGCGAAAACGCTGAGGTCGCGATGTCTTCGATCCTTGTCGTCCATGAAATCAGCACGGAGCGAGAAGAGATCGCCCGTGCTCTCGAGGGTGAGGGGTTCACGGTCGTCCAGGCGCCGTCCGCCGCGGAAGCCGTGAAGGAAATCTGGGGTGGCTCGTTCCTGGTGGCGGTCATCTCGACCCTGCTGACCGGGACCACGAGCGCATCGCTACAGCAGCAGCTGCAGCAGATGGCCCCGGAGATCGAGACCTTGATCCATGCGAAGAACGACGAGCTCCCGAAGCTCGTCCGCAAGGTGATCAAGATCCGCGACGGCGAAGCCGCCGCCTGATCA
>JBKJUF010000549.1:0-5795 GCA_046590445.1 Kofleriaceae bacterium | reverse complement strand
GCTCGTAGTCGCCCTCTTGATGGACGACGACGACCGCGCGCCGGCCATCCTGCGTCATGCCCATCTGCGAGTGGTCGGTACCGCAGTACTCCGCGCAGGTCAGCCGGTACGTCCCGGGCTTCGTCGCGTGAAACCAGACGTACGTGTAGCGGCGCGGGATGATGTCCTGCTTGACGCGCATCACCGGCGCGTAGAACGCGTGGAGCACGTCGGTCGACGTCATCACCACGCGAACCGGCTTGTTGACCGGCACGTGTAGATCCGAATCCTCGACGCCGTTCGAGTGCGTGAAGTTCCAGGTCCAGCGCTTCGCGAGCAGGCTGACCTCGACCGCCTTGTTCGGCGGCGTGACGACCTTCACGTACGTGCGCCAGCCGTAATAGAACAGGAACACGCAGATGATCGTCGGGATGACCGTCCACGTGATCTCGAGGGCGTCGTTGTGGCCCGCGCTCGGCTCCGGCTTGTGGCCCGGGCGATGGCGGTACTTGATGACGAGGTAGATGACGGCGCCGGCGATCGCGATGAAGAAGAAAACGGACAGCCCGAGCGTCGCGTAGAACATGCTGTCGGAGTCGTCCGCCACGATGTTGACGGACTTCGGCATCCAGAACGTGCCCTCCTCCTGGATCGGGCGATACGCGAGCTCCTCGTACCAGGTGCGCTGCGGGGCACCGGCGGCGGCGGGCGCGGGCACGTATGGCTTGGCCGGGACATCAGCTTGCGTTGGCTGCGATGCGGTCTGCGGTTCCGCCGCCGTCGGCTGGGCATCCGCAGGCGGTGTGCCGAACAGGGCGACGCAGATCGCGATCGTCACCGCGGTGGTGAGCCCGATCATCATCGAGAAGCGTGCAAACGACTTCATGGCAATTAAGACCTCCGCGGTCGTTCGGCCGGGTGGCCGAGCTCCTCTACAGACAATCCAGAGGGCAATCCAGAACCGGGCGTCGCGACGTCGGGGAAAGTCCGACGACCGTGGCGACGCACGAAGTAGAGACCGAAACCAGCGAGCAGGAGCACGAGAAAGCCCGCCGCGCCGACGCGCAGCGCGAGCATACCGGAGCGCGAGTGATTCTTGGCGTCGGGGTCGAAGTGGTAGCAGCGGTTCATGAAGCCGACCGCGGTCGACGGCTCCGCGAGCCCGGCCTTGAAGATCGACTCGCGCATCACCTGCGGATCGAACTCGATCCCGTAGACGTAGCGGGTCACGGCGCCGGTGGTGCTGAGGAAGATCAAGGCGGCGGGGTGCGCCCACTCGGCGCGATCCTTGATGTAGACGTACTTGAAGCCGACGGCCTCGGCGACGCGACCGATGGCCGCACCGTCACCAGGCGTCTCGGCGGCGAGGAACGTCCAGCCCGCCCGCGCGGCCTCGCGCTGCGCCTCGGGCAACTTCGCGATGTAGCGGTCGCGCATCTTCGCGAGCCGGTCGAGCGACTCGGTCGGCTCGAGATCGATCGTGACGATGCGGAACTGCGTGCCGATCCGGAAAACGACGTCACCAGGTGCGGCACCACTGGGCGCGGGCCCGACGGCAGATATCGCAGGAAGAGCCGCCGTCAGCCCGTTGAGCTGCAGGCTGCACAGCATCGGGCAGTCGGCGTAGTTGAACGTGAGGATCGTCGGGAGCTCGCCGCGCAGCACCTCACCGAGCGCGACGACGTTACCGTCGAGCGTGCGAAACTTCGCGTCGACCGGGACGCGCGTGCCGAGCCGCTCGACGACGGTGACCCCACCGGCCTCGTACGTCGGCGGCGGTGCCAGGATCTCGTCCGCCGGTGACGGCGCACGATCCGCCGAGGCCGTCCCCGCGAGCAGCGAGGCAGCGATCACCGCTGCGGCGATCCCGAGCGTGGCGATCGATGACCGATCGCGATGTGAGTCACTTCGGAGCATTCGCCTTGCCGGCCGAGCCGCGCCGCACGCCGGTATCGGCACCGCGATCGCCGCGCGTGCCCTGACGAGCGGGCGTCGGGTTCGGGTTCGCCGCGCCGCTACCGTCGGGCGGTCCCACGGGCGATGGGGTCGAACCCTGGCCAGCGGTCGGTCCGCCACCAGGTCCGAGGCCGCCGGTCGAGTGCATCGGCGCGCTCGTGCTACCAACCGCCGCGCCGCCACCGCCACCCGGCGGGTTCGCCGTGCTGCCCTGCGTGCCGCCGGCCCCAGCGGGCGCGCTCGGTGGCGGGGTCGCGACGCGCGGGCGACCGAACACGGGGACGATGGTCGGCTGGTTCGCGCGGCCCTGCGTGGGGACGAGGTTCGCGGGATCGACCTTCGCGCCGTCGGCGACGAGCTTGATCGCGCGATCGATCGAGATCCGATAGGTCTGGTCACCCTTGCCCGGCTCGGGGCGCGGGTTCGGGGTGAACTCGCCGATGTTATTCAGCTGCGTCGCGCGGATCGACTTGTGCGTCGTGTCCTGCCCGCCGTAGTCGGCCATCGTCTGAACCTCGGAGCTGTCGTTCATGTAGAACGCTTGCAAGGCCACGATGCTCACGTAGACGAGCACCGCGCCGCAGACGCCAACGACGACGACGCCGATGGTGTTCAGCCGGTCTGGATTACGCTTGGGTCCACTCATCAGTTCTCCAAGGGCTCCTAGAGGTTCTCGTGAGCGAGCGAGAGGGGCAGCGTCGGATCCTTCACGGGGATCAGGTTGCCCTTGAGGTTGCGACCGATACCTGCCAGCAGCACGCCGACGAGCGCGATCCACACGGTGATGTCGACGGGTGAGAACCCGACGTGGTGCAGCGCCGTGTTGCCCATCAGCGGGCCGGCGTTGACCGACGCGGTTCCGTTCGTGACGACCTGCCAGTCATACTGCGGCATCACGTTCCAGTAGAGGTCGAGCCAGTGGAACACGAGCTGCCACACCGCGAAGAACACGAGTGACGGCACGATCCGCTTGGTCCACCGCGACAGCAGGAACACGAACGGGAAGGCCCAGAAGCCGACGAGCATCGCGATGCTCACCCACTGCCACTCGCCGAACAGCCGGTATTTGTACCAGTCCGTCTCCTCGGGCATGTTGCCGTACCACTGCAGCATGAACTGCGAGAACCCGGTGTACGCCCAGAAGAACGTGAAGGCGAACATCCACTTGCCGATGTCGTGATAGTGCTCGGCGGTGATCGAGTGCGTGAGGCGGCCGGTGCGCTGGATGCCGAGCACGATCAGCGCGAGCGCGGCGAACGCACCGACGCAGGCGCTGCCCCAGAAGTTGACGCCGTAGATCGTCGAGTACCACTTGGGCGCCATCGACATCAGGATGTCGAAGGCTGCCATGAACACGAGCAGCGAATAGAGGATCATCGCCGGCGCCGACGCGATCCGCATCTGCTCCGAGAGTTTCGGATCACCGGTCACGTCCTGCTCGCGCGACTTCTTCGTGAAGTAGATCGCGAGACCGCTGAACGCGACGCCGTAGATCACGTAGCGCACCGCGAAGAAGCCAGGCGAGAGCCACGTCAGCTTGTGGTGCAGGTGATGGTTGAGGACCGGATCATGCGCATCGGGGTGCGCCCAGTAGTAGAGGTCCTTGTAGCCAAGGACGAGCGGGATCACGAAGCCGAGGCCCGCGATGAACACGAGCGGGAACGCGCTGCTCATCGCCTCGGCGATCCGGCGGACCGCCGTCGCCCAGCGACCGCGCACCAGGTGGTGCAGCATCACGAGGAACAGCACGCCGACGCAGATGCTGAAGATGTAGCTCCAGCCGATGACGTACGAGTAGAAGAAACGCTTCCAGTTGTCGCCCTGCATCGAGCCCAGCACGATCGAGATGATCATGAAGATGACGGCGATGCCGACGCCGGCCTTGGTCAAGCTGCTGCCGAGCTTGCCGGCCTTGACCTTCTCGTCGGGGTGCAGCGGTTTCACGAGAGCGCTCATTACTTGTTCTCCGGCTGGGCGGCCGAGCCCGCGGCGGGTGCAGCAGGTGCGCTGCCAGTGGGTGCGGCCGGGGCCGCGGAACCCGCGCCCGCGGGTGCCGGTGCGGCCGGTGCGGCCGGCGTCTGCATCTGCGGCATCGGCATCTTGCCGAGCTCCGCGGGCGGCACGTCATCTTCGGCCGCGTTCTGCGACCGCTGCAACGCGCGGGTGTAGAGCACGATCGCCCAGCGATCCGCGTGCGGGATCTGGTGCGCGTACCCCATCATCGTGTTGTAGCCATTCGAGATCGTATTGAAGAGCTGGCCGTTCGGCATCTTCACGACCGGGCCGCCCGCCTGCACGAGGTTGCGTGCATCCCACGCGCCGCCGCCGGCGGCGACGCGCTGCGGGACCGCACCGCTACCGCGACCGTCGTAGCCATGGCACGGCGCGCAGTAGATGTTGTAGCGAGTCTGGCCGCGCCGCACGAACTGCTCGCTGATCTCGAGCTGCTTCGGGAAGCCTTCGATCCACTTGCCACCTTCGATGCCGCGATAGAACGTGTCGTCCGCGTTGAGCGAGCCGCGCGCGACGGTGTCGGCGAGCTGGCCGCGGTTCGCGCGACCGTCGGGGAACAGGTCGCTCGAGGTGTCGGCCTTGTACTTCGGCTGGAAGTCCATGTCCGGGAAGACGTGGATGTGCGGCTCGCTCGAGTGCGAGTTGCGCGCCTTCGCCGCGATCGCGAACGGGATCAACGCGAACGCGGTGCTCGACACGATGAAGGCGACGATCCACTTCGGCATCGTCCGGTTCGCCGGGTCGGGATCGAGGTGGCAGTTCTCGACGGCGATCGCGCCGGCATCCTTGAGGAGCTGGGTGGTGGCGACGCTGTCGAACCGGCGATCGCGTGCTTCGATCCCGAGCAGGAACGCGTCATCGGTGACGCGGCCGAAGCGCTCGAGGCGGAAGAACGGGTGCCAGACCTGCGGCAGCTTGTTCAGCATCCACATGCCGAAGAACGCCGTGAGGACCGAGAGCAAGATCGTGGTCTCGAACGCGATCGGCACGTTCGCCGGGATCGACCACTCGGGCTTGCCCGCGATGTTCCACGGCCAGTTGTACGCGTTGGTCCACCATTGCAGCAGGATGCCGCCGAGGAGGCCGGCGAAACCGCCGCCGAAGATCAGGACCGGCAGGATCGTCCGCTTGATGCCCATCGCCTCGTCGATGCCGTGCACCGGGAACGGGCTGAAGCAATCGAACTCGGTGTAGCCGGCATCGCGGACGCGGCGCGCGGCTTCGATGAGCTCGCCTGGAGTGTCGTACTCGGCGAGCACGCCATAGAGCGCGCCATCACCGACGATCGGATCGGGCGTGGTCGGAGGAAGGTCATGTGGAGTCGACATGGCTAGTGGTGCCCTCCCTTCGACGGGCCACCTGCATGGGCCTCGGGCATCGCGCCCTTGACCTCGGACATCGCGATCACCGGGACATACCGGAAGAACAGCAGGAACAGCGTGCCGAACAGGCCGAGCGTTCCGATGAACAGGCCGATGTCGTAGCGCGTCGGCGTGAAGTAGCTCCACGCGGACGGCAGGAACGACCGCGCGAGCGACGTCGCGATGATCACGAAGCGCTCGAACCACATCCCGATGTTCACGAAGATGCAGAGGATGAAGATCAGCACGACGTTACGGCGGACCTTCTTGAACCAGAACGCCTGCGGGATGAGCACGTTGCAGCTCACCATCGCGAAGTAGGCCCACCAGAACGGACCGAACGCGCGGTTCACGAAGGCAAACTTCTCGTAGAGGTTGCCGGAGTACCAGGCGATGAAGAACTCGGTCGCGTACGCGAGCCCGACCATCATGCCGGTCGCGAGGAGGATCTTGCACATCGCCTCGATGTGCGCCTCCTTGATGATG
>JBKJUF010000615.1:0-20389 GCA_046590445.1 Kofleriaceae bacterium | reverse complement strand
CCGACGACCTCACCGACCCGGCGCCGGCGACCGCGTTCGCCCACCTCGACGCGACCACCGTGCTCAACCGCGACATCGCCTCGATGGGCATCTATCCGGCCGTCGATCCGCTCGACTCGACGTCGACGATCCTCTCGGTCGCGATCGTCGGCGAGCAGCACTACAAGGTCGCTCGCGAGGTCCAGCGCGTGCTGCAGAAGTACAAGGATCTCCAGGACATCATCGCGATCCTCGGCATGGACGAGCTGTCGGAAGACGACAAGCAGACGGTCTCGCGCGCCCGCAAGATCGAGAAGTTCATGGGCCAGCCGTTCCACGTCGCCGAGACGTTCACCGGCATCAAGGGCATCTTCGTCTCGCGCGAGGACACCGTCCGGTCGTTCGAGGAGATCCTCGTCGGCAAGGCCGATGATCTGCCCGAGCAGGCGTTCGAGATGACCGGCACGATCGACGACGTCCGCACCAAGGCCGCCGAGCTGGCGAAGAGGCACTGATGGCGACCGGCCTCCTCGGAGTAAATCTCGTGACGCCGCGCGGCGTCGTCGCGCACACCGATGCCGACAGCGTGCAGGCGCCCGGCGAGCTCGGCGAGTTCGAGCTGCTGCCGGGGCACGTGCCGATGCTGACCGCGCTGCGGCCGGGCGTGCTGACGATCGGTACAAAGACCCGCGCGCGGTACGCCGTGTCGACCGGCTACCTCCGCGTCGATCCGAGCGGCGCCGTCGAGATCCTCGTCGAGCAGGCGCTGCCCGCGAAGGACGTCGACGCCGAGGCCGCGAAGAAGGATCTCGCCGCCGCCGAGGCCGAGCTCTCGAAGTGGGGCGACAAGCCGATGGATGGCGACTACACCAACGCCCAGCAGCGCGCTGGCTGGGCGCGCGCGCGCATCGACACCGTCGCGCACTGAGCTGCGATGGAGCTCGTCACCGAGCGCCTGATCCTCCGCGAGATGGTCGAGGAGGACTGGCGAGCGCTGCACGCGATCGAGTCCGATCCCGAGATCGCGCGTTATTTGATGAGGGACGTGCTCTCCGAGGACGACGCGCTGATGTACGTCCAGGAGATCCGGTTCGCCGCGATGGCGGAGCCGCGCGTGATCTATGACCTCGCGGTCACCCGACGCGACGACGCCGTGAGCCCGGCCGCGATGATCGGGCGCTGCGGGATGCGGCGCGGCGATCCCGAGCCGCGCGAGGCGATGGTCTGGTACGTCGTCGCGCCGTCGCACCACGGCCACGGCTACGCGAGCGAGGCGGTGCGCGCGATGCTCGGGTACGCCTTCGAGGAGATCGGGCTGCACCGGGTCTACGGCGATTGCGATCCGCGCAACCCGGCGTCCGCGCGCGTCATGGAGAAGGTCGGCATGCGGCGCGAGGCGCACTTCATCGAGAACGCCGACATCAAGGGCGAGTGGTGCGATAGCCTGATCTACGCGATGTTGCGGCGCGAGTGGCTCGCCTCGAAGGTTCCGGCGTGAACACGTCGGGGATGAAGACGTCGGGGATCTGGTACGTCCTGGCCGCCGGGCTGATGATCTCGGCGCTGTCGATCGCGATGATCGGGTTCACGCAGATGACCTCGCGCGTCGAGGGCATGCAGCGCGTCCTGATGCCGGGCCGCGCCGAGATCATGCTGCCGGCCGGCATGTCCGTGCTCTACGCCGAGCAGCGCTCGATCGTGAACGGCAAGACCTACGAGGTCAGCGAGGCGTTCCCGTTCCGCTGCGGGCTCGACGAGAAGGCGCGCAAGTACACGTTCGTGACGTCGACCGGCAAGGTCCGATACAGCCTCGGCGACTATGCGGGCCGCAACGCGTGGGACGTCGACGTCGTCGAGCCCGGCAAGTACACGCTGGTCTGCGAGGGCGACCAGCCGTTCGCGATGGCGATCGGACAAGGCATCGGCGCGTGGATCGTGATCGCGGTCATAGGCCTGTTTCCGTTCATGGGCGGCATCGCGATCATGGTGGTCGTGTTCATCAAGCGCCGTCGCCAGCGCCGCGACGCCACGTCGCAGCCTGCAGCCGAGCCGCCGCGCATCCCATCGGCGTGAACATCCTGCTACTCGGAGCCCGCGGCGGGCTCGGCTGGCTCGTCGGCGCAGAGCTCGTCGCGCGCGGTCACACGCTCGTCATGGTGGACCGCCGGCAGGCGCGCGATCCCGAGGCGCTCGCTCGCTGTGTGGTGGGGCGCGCCGCCGACGCGATCGTCAACTGCGCGGGCGCGAGCGTCGCGCTCGGCCTTGGCCATGGCTGGCGCGGCTATCGCGCGGTCGACACCCCGATCGGGCTCGCGGCGGTGGCGGCGGCGCGGCGGACCGGAGTCCGGGTCGTCTACGTCGGCGTGCACCACACGCCGGCGTTGGCCCGCTGCGGCTACGTCGACGCCCACGAGCGCGTGGCCCGCGCGATGGCAGATGTCGATGGCGTCGTCGTGCGCGCGACGGGCTTCTCCTCGGCGTTCGCGGGGCTCCTGCCGCTCGCGCGTCGCGGCCTCTTGCTCGACGTCGGCGACGGCGCGGCGCGCACCAACCCGATCGACGAGCACGACCTCGCCGCGATCGTCGCGGAGTCCGCCGTCGGTGACGGGCCGCGCGAGATCGCCGCCGGTGGACCGGAGGTCCTGACCCGCCGCGCGATCTTCGAGCAGGTCGCGGCGGCCGCGGGTCGCCCCGGCGCGGTCCTCCGCGTGCCGGTCTGGCTCGCGGGCCCAGCCGCGGCGGCACTCGCGATGGTGCACCCGCGGATGGGGCAGTTCGCGCGATTCGCCGCGCTGCTCGCGCGCCACGACCTGATCGCGCCGGCGCTCGGGAGCCGCACGCTCGCGCATTATCTGCAGGAGCTTCCGGCCGCCGCTTGATAGGCTCGGTGCTGGATGCGCGATCACCTGCGAGCCCACGGGATCATGGTCGCGATGATCGGGATCGTCGTCGCGGTCATGGGGATCCTCAAGGCGACGATGCTGCCGAGCCGCGGGCTCGCGAACCGGGCGCTGCTGGTGGCCGGCGTCGGCTGCTTCGCCGGCGGCAGCGCGCTCGCGATCATCGGCGCGCGGCGGACGCGGCGTGCCGGCCGCGCCGGGCGGGATCAACCCGATCCGCGGATCGAGCGCAACATGCCCGGTGCACGCGTGCTGCGTGGCCGCCGGCGGTGAGGTCAGCGCGAGCCGAGTTGCAGGACGCGGTTGCCGGGCTTCCTCGTGCAGCACTGAAGAAGTAAAGGCGCGTAGATCGTCTGGGATCTCGCGACGCTTCGTACCCCGCGAGTCTTCGGCTACTGTTACCCAATGGTGTCGCCGCCACACCCCACGAAAGTCGAAGACACGGTCTTCCGTAAGGAAGCCGCTGAACGCGCTGCGCGCATTATCGCTGGGCTGCCGAGGATGTGTCGCGCGAACCCGAGTGGTACGTCGAAGACCTCGAGCCAATGACGCTTCGCACTCCGGTAGCGACCGATCGCGACAAACCAGCGACGTGAGACCGATCCTCGATACCGGGGTTCTTGGCCAGATTTGCCATCCCCGCAAGCATCAGGACGTGCGTGCCTGGTTCGACGCGCGGTGATCGAGCACGAGTTCCTGCTGTCGGAGCTTGCGGACTACGAGTTGCGACGCGAGTTGATACGGATCGATTCGCGTGAAGCCTGCAGCGACTCGACGAGCTCACCCGCGAGCTTCGCTGCATACCCGTGACGACCGCGACCTGGCGCGCCACTGCACGCCTGTGGGCGGAGCAGCGCCAGGGCGGTCGCCTCACGGGTGAGGGACTCGATGGCGACCTCCTGCTCGTGGTCCAAGCAACCGACGAGATCGCGGCGGTGGTGACGACCAACGAGAAGCACCTCGAGGGTCTCGTCGACGTGTACTCGTGGGGCGCTGTCCCGATGACGTCTCCAACCTGAGCCGGGACGCCGTCAGCGCGACGCGGTCGGCTTGACGACGCGCCGTTGCCCGAGCGCCTGGAGCTCGGCGAACGTGCCGGCGAACACGTCGAGATCGACCGGACCTTCGATGCCGGGAACGCGGCCGTTGTCGGTGTGCTGCCAGAACGTCCAGCGCCGCCACGGCGACGGCACCGTTGGACAGGTGCGCGTGTAGTGCGCGAGCCACAGCGGCTGGCTGGTGAGGTCCGCGCCGCGCAGCTTCGATGCCCAGAATTCCGGGCCGGTGTAGACGATCGGCTCGACGCCGAGTCGCTCGCGCACGCGATCGACCCAGACCCGGACGCTCGCCTCGAGCACGGCCGGTGACTTGCCGCCGTCGGTCTCGACGTCGATCACCGGCGGCAGCTCGCCGGGGTCACGCGCGATCATGTTGATCAAGAGGTCCGCCTGCGCGAGCGCGTTCTGATCGGGCCGGAAGTACTGGTACGCGCCACGCAGCAGGCCCGCGCGCTTCGCGCCCGCCCAGTTCTTGGTGAACCGGGCGTCGGTGATCGTCGTGCCGTCGGTTGCACGAATGAACGCGTAGCGCAGGCCGGCCTTGCGCACGCGCGTCCACGTGATGTCCTCCTGGTAGTACGAGACGTCGAGGCCGGGCACGGTCGGGCCGGTTTCGCAGGTCGGCACACCCGCCGGCGGCTCGCCACCACCGCGTCGCCAGATCCAGACGCCGACGGCGACCGCCGCGATCGCAAAGGCGACGACCATCCGCCGACCGCGCTGCTGCTTGCGACGTCCCACCTGGATCGAACCCGTAGCCCGGCGTGCCTATTCGTTCGCCGCGGCCGCCTCAGTTTGCCTGCCCTTGCGGGCGATCTGTAGGCATAGTCGCGTCTCGATGCGCATCTCCGCCGCGACCCTCATCCTGCTCGCGCTCTCGGCGCCAACTGCTGCCCAGCCCGGGGCCGCCGGGCCATCGATGCCGCCGCCGCCGGCGGGACCGGCCGAGGAGGCGCCGCCCGCCGACGGTGCGTCGATGCAGCTGCGCGCCGGCGCCGGCATCGGCCGCTATACCGAGAGCGGCCCCGGGTTCTCGTTCAACTCCGATCTGCAGCCCTTCCTGATCGTCGGCGGCGAGGGCGTGTTCCCCGCTGGCAATAACCACGTCGTGCTGCAGGCCTCCGCAGGGTTCGGGACCGACGTCCACATGGAGGCCAAGCAGAACGGCATGGTCTTCCAGGAGAACCGCTTCCACCAGCAGGTGTTCGAGGCGAGCCCGCGCTACCGCTGGACCGTGAACCCGAAGTTGCGCTTCGAAGCCGGCTATCGCCTGACCATGCAGCGGCTGTTCTTCACCGACATCCCGACGATCGGCGACGCGCTCGAGACCGTCACGGTCCACGCGGTCGAGGCGGGCCTCGGGTGGCAGCGCCGGTACGCGGACGCGAGCCGGCTCGCGGTCGACTTCGTGGTCGGGCTCAACCGCGGCTTCGCCGAGAACGACCGGATCGAGGGCGAGGACTTCTCCGCGGGAGGCGCCTCGTTCAACGCGCGCGTCCAGAAGCGGTGGGCAAACGGCCTCGGCGTCGAGACCCAGCTCGCGTATCGCAAGCAGGACGGCAGCGAGGTCCAGGAGGTCACGTTCGACGGGATGCAGACGATGGCGTTCTGGCCGGACAACGTGACCTGGCAGCTGCTGATCGTGACCGGCTTCGCGATCTGAGGGTCAGACGCAACTTGCGCAACTTACGATCTCGAACTCCCCGGAATCGTTGACGCGTCGGGGACAGACGCAACTTGCGCAACCTGCTCAGATCGGCGTCGCGCGGTCGAGGAACGCACGCGCGAGCATGCCGTAGAGGATCGAGGTGAAGACGCCGACGGCGATGCCGATGGTGATCATCACCTGGTTCGGATGGCGCTCGCCGTTGATCAGGAAATAGATCGTGAACACGTTCATCAGCGCGAGCGCGATCGCGCCGAACAGTCCGAGCCTGACGAAGAACCGGGCGAGTCGATTCGCCGGCGGATCACCGAACGACAGCGATCCGAGGATCATCAGCGCGATCGGCGCGAAGCAGAACGCAAAGATCCGATAGTCGCGCGGCCCGCTCGCGAGCAGGTCGTAGAGGTAGAGCGGCCCGCCCACCGACGACAGCAAGGCGAGCAAGCGGATGACGAGGAGCGACACGGTGCGAGCGTAGCCGATCGTGGCAGAGTCAGCACATGACGCGGCTGGGCGGCCTCCAGGATCTCGACCCGCAGGCCGTGCCGCTGCCGGCCGGGACCGAGGTCACGACGCGCGTCGACCGCACCGTCGATGGCGAGCTCCGGCCGCAGGGCGCGACCGGCCGCGTGAAGATGATCGATGGCGATCGCGTCGAGGTCATGTTCCTCGACGGCAAGTCCGCGACGTACCTGCGCGTCGAGGTCACGCCGCGCAAGCTCGGGGTCCAGCGCTATGCGGTGCGGCGCGCCGCGGCGTGGGAGCATCTGCACGCGTGCATCGTGATCGACACCGTCGTCGGCTCGCGGGCGTGGGGCGTCGCGCACGCGGGCTCGGATGAAGACCATCGCGGCGTCTTCGTGCTGCCGATGCCGTGGACGACCGGGCTCGTCGAGCCACCGCTCGATCTGGTCTCGCTCGATGGATCCGCGAGCTACTGGGAGATCGGCAAGGCGATCCGCCAGGCGCTGCGCGCCGATCCCAACACGCTCGAGATGCTGTTCGCGGAGCCGGCGGTCGCCGATCCGATGGGCGGCGAGCTGGTCGCGATGCGCGACGCGTTCCTGTCGCTCGAGATCTACGGAGGCTTCGGGCGCTACGCGCTGTCGCAGCTCGATCGGCTCGAGCACAACCAGCGGCTCGCCGAGCACCGCACGAAGATCATCGGCTGGCTGCGCGAGGATCCCGCGCTCGCGCTCGACGCCGCTGCCGAGCGGCTCGCCGACAGTGCGCGGATCGCGGCGCCGACCCGGAGCGACGCGGTCAGCCGCGCCCGCGACTACATCAAGCAGCTCTATCGCTCGCTCTACGATCAGGGCCTGATTGCCGCGAACGACTGGCTCTCGCTGCGCGTCGCGGCACATGGGGATCTCGAGCTGCCGCGCGATCTGCGGCCGAAGAACGCATACAACCTGATCCGGCTGCTCGATCTCGCGATCCGCTGGCTGCGCGGCGAGCCCCCCGACGTGCGGGTCTCCGACGCGCTACGCCCGACGCTGATCGCGATCAAGGCCGGCGAGGTCCCTACCCCCGACGTGATGGCGCTCGCACGCGAGCTCACGCCCAAGCTCGAGGCCGCGCGCCACGCGAGCCCGCTGCCGAAGCATCCCGATGTCGCGCGCGCCGAGCGAGTGCTCCGCGCGGTGCGCGCCGAGGCCGCACGCCGGTGGGTCGAGCGGGTTCCCGGCGCGTGGGGCGCCGCTGCGGCGGCACCTCCGGAGGCCAGCTATGACGACTGAACCGAACGCGCTCGATCCGTGGCGCGTGTTAACTCCACGCCAGGCCGAGGTCGCCCGGCGGTTTCTCGCCGACCGCGAGCGCGAGCGGCGCCACCTCGTGATCTATCTGTCCGGCGCGCACGCGTACGGGTTTCCGTCGCCGGATAGCGACCTCGACCTCAAGTGCATCCACATCGCGCCGACCTCCGAGCTCGTCGGCCTCGACATCGTCGACGACCCCGGCGATCGCATCGAGATCGTCGACGGCGTCGAGCTCGACTACGGCAGCAACGAGCTCGCGCCGGTGCTGCGCGGCGTGCTCAAGGGCAACGGCAACTACCTCGAGCGGATCCTCGGCGAGCTCGCGATCGGCGGCGATCGCGAGCCGCTCGACGAGGCCCGCGCCGTCGTCAAGCCGTTGCTGTCGCGCCGGGTCGGCCGCCACTACGGCGGCTTCGCGACGAGCCAGCTGCGGATGTTCGACGACAAGCCGACGGCGAAGCGCGCGCTCTACGTGCTGCGCACCGCTGCGACCGGCCGCCACGCCCTCGCGCACGGCGAGATCGTCACCGACGTCGCGCAGCTCGGCGACTACGTCCCGCCGGAGATCACCGAGCTCCTCGCGATCAAGCGCACCGGCGAGCGCGAGCAGCTCGCGCCCGTTCACGCGCAGGTCTGGCGCGGCCGGCTCGCCGCCGCGATCGACGCGATCGACACCGCATGGCCACAGTCGATCCTGCCGCCCGATCCCCCGCCGGCCGCCGTCGCCGCGCTCGATAGCTGGCTACGCGACGTCCGCCGCCGCTACTGGTAGTCAGCGGTTCACGCCATGATCGTAGCAGCTCGTCGCTACACGATCGCCATCAGCATCGCGTGCTTGCCCTTGGCGGCCTCGACGTAGAGCGCGCACAGGCTGACGAGGGCCTCGGACAGCTCCTTGATCTCCATCGTCTGGCGGGTCGAGACCTTCTCGCGGAGATAGGCGGTGTCGTCCTCGGTGCCGCCGTCGTCGCCGTAGTTGCCGTGCACGCTCTTGCCGGCGAGCGTCGCGAACTTGTCGCGGACGTGGCCGGTCGACAGCGCGGCGAGCGCCTTCGCGACCTCGGCGACCCGCGCGGGCTGGATCAGCCGCGCCTTCGCGGCGCCAGGCAGCCGGCTCCCGGTCCGCAGTAGGACGGCGTCACCGAGCACTGCGTTCTTGCCCTCGCCGAGCAGGACGTCGAGTGCGTGCCACGTGTTGCCGAGATCGAGGAGGCCCGGGATCTCGCTGTCGTGGCGTGCGTCGAGGAGGTCCTGCACGACCTCGGGGTCTTCTTCGATCATCGTCAGGCGTTTGGCCGAGAGCGAGCAGAGGATCGCGTCCATTCCCATGTGAAGCCTTTACGTCCTAGTTGGGCTTGTACGACAAGCGGGCGGTCACCGTGGCCTTGGCGCCGGTACCGATCTTGACCGGCAAGGACCTGGTTCCAAGCGTAGGGTGCCACGCCTCGAGGGTGTACGTCCCGGGCGCGAGGCCCTTGATCTCGAAGCTGCCGTCGTCGCGAGTCACCGCGAAGTACGGGTGATCCTGGACGACCGCGTGCGCCTTCATCCACGGATGGACGTCGCAGACGACGTCGATCACGTCACCCGCGCGCTGCGTGGTCTCGAGCGAGAGGTCGCCGGCCGCCTTGGGGTGCGGCTTGTTCCACAGGAGCTTGCCGGCGAGGGTGCCGTGCACGTTGTGAAATGTGCCGTCGCTGTTGCGCGCCGCGAGCTTCTGGCCGGCGATCACGCCGACCACGCGCGGCGTGTACATGCAGTCCCGCTGATCGAAGACCGCGGGAGTCGTGGGCGTCGGGTGCTTGCCCATGGTGCCGTTCTGGATCCGGACAAGGACGTCCTTGAGGCGGCCCTTGGTGACGATCACGTCCTCGGCGAGCTTGTCGGTCTTCGCGCAGTACGGATCGCTGTCGCGCTCGAGCTTGCTGCGTTCGGGCGCCTCGCCTTCGAAGATCACGGTGCCCCTGATCGCGCCGGCCGCGGGTGGCGCGGGCTTGATCTTCGCCTTGGCCTTGGCCTTGGAGTCGGCCATGGCGGGTGCGGCGAGCAGGCAGATGGGGAGGATGAAGCGAATCATGTCGGGACCTTCGACGCGGGTGCCGCGCAGTTGTTCACCATAGCGCGAGGCTCGCGGATAGGCGGGCTGTCCGGGCGCGATCCGGTGGTCGGACTGTTGTCCGATAGCCGGTCACGGTCGGACGCCGAGGCGAGCATGATCGCGGGGTTGCAGCTGGCACCGGAGATGCTCTTGGTGCCCGTGTACTGACCTGGCTAGACTGGAGACACCATGGAGTCCGACGATCTCACCATCCACGTCCTGCGCGAGATCCGCGACGAGATTCGCTCGACGAATCAGCGGGTCGACGAGACCAACGTCCGACTCGACGCTATCAACACTCACCTCGGCAAACGGATCGACGCGATGGGTGAACGGCTCGACAAGCGCATGGATGGCATGGGCGACCGCATCACCGAGTCCGAGATGCGTACGGCGACCGCGATCACCGGGCTCACCGGCGCGATTCACGAGGTCCGCGATCTCCTGAAGGACCGGTTCGATCTCCGCGATCGGGTCGAGCGCTGCGAGCGCGACATCGACGAGCTCAAGCATCGCGCGCACTGATCGGGCACGTCAGTACCGGTCAGCGTGCCGACGTGCACGGGCGAACCAGATGCGCCGGGAGATGACCTATGCTCGCGCCGTGGACCAGGCGAGCCCCAAGCCCGGCGGGATGGACGCGGTGCCGCCGGGGCTGCGCTACCGGATCACCAATGTGCTCGCGCTGTTGCCGACGAAGGGCGAGCCGCTCGAGGGGGTCGCCGCGGAGCGCCTCGGTCGGCTGCTCCACGAGGGCGAGCCCTGGCTCGGTGCCGACCGGGAGCTCGCCGAGATCGGGCTGTGGATGCTCGAGGATCGTCACTCGGTCGAGCTGCGCCGCCAGGGGTGCGTGTGGCTCACGATGTTCCCGTCGGTGACGACCGCGCAGCGTGTCGCGGCCGTCGCGCTCGAACCGACGACGCCGGCGCCGGTCCGCGAGCAGGCGATCTGGACGCTCGGCTATCGCCAGCTGCGCGCGATGCATCCGTCGACGCTGTGGCCGGGGGAGGCGGTGCAGATCGCGGACGAGGCGCTGATCCGCATCGCGCAGGCGGCGACGGCCGACGGCAAGATCGCGAGCGATCAGCTGCCGGAGGCGTTGCGGCACGTCCAGGATCCCGGGCTCGCAGCAGTGTTCGCGCGCGCGCCGAGCCTGTGGGGCGAGGGGCTCGAATGCTTCGCGACCCCGCCGCTCGCGCGCGTGCTGTTCGTGTCGCTCGACGACATCCAGCCGCAGCACCGGATCCGCGCGCTGCGGTTGATCGCGGCGACGCTCGGCGAGGAGGCGCTGCCACTGCTGCGTGCGCGGGCGGGGCAGGCCTCGGTCGACGAGCGGCTCGAGATGCTGTTCCTCGCGATCGGCTGCGGCGGCGAGGCGCACCTGCCGGCGCTCGAGGAGGCGTTGCGCGGGATGAAGTTTGCGGACCTGCTGCGGCAGCGCGCGCGCTGGCACCTCGCGAACCGCTGGGTCGTCCCGACGGTGCGCGGGCTCAAGGTCGCGCGGGCGACCGCGGTGATGTCGGCGGCCGAGCGCGCGAACCGCTGCCCGCAGGCGGCCGATGACCTCGGCGCGTTCACCAAGTTCGCGCGTCACCCCGAGGCGTACCTCTACGCGATGTGGGCGTGGATGGTGCGCGGCGCGAACGATCCGGTGCGCGCGCGCGAGCTGGTCACCGCGCATCCCGAGTCCCAGCGGCTGGTGCGCGATCTCTACCTCGCCGACCTCGCGCGCCGCGGTCGGGTCAAGCAGCTCGCGGCGGCCGCGCAGACCCTCGCCGGCGCGGACATCGGCGCGCTGCAGCTCGCGATCTGGGGGCGGCCCCTCGCGGCCCTCGAGCTCGCGGCGACCGCGCGGCTGCACACGCCGGAGCTGGTCTGCGCGCGCGCGCTCGCGTGTTATCGCGCCGGACGTTCGGATCTGACGCAGCGGATCCTCGCCGAGGATCTACCGCCTCCCGAGATCACGAGCGACACCGAGCTCGGTACCTTCCCGGGCGTCCACGAGCGCTGGTTGATCGAGCACGCGGCGAGTGACAGTCAGATCCTCGTGGCACTCGCCGCGGGCGCCGACGCGGTGATCGGCCTCGCACAGCCGGCGCCCCACGATGCCGAGCCCGATACACCCTCGCTCGAGCCGGTGACCGCGGTGGTCCGGCGGCTCGGGCGGGGGCTGCCGGGGGCCACGGTCTATCTTGCGGGTGAGTTCGAGCTGCTCGACAAGGACGCGATCGCCGCGGCGGTCGTGAAGGCGGGCGCGCGGCTCGTCGGTGGGCCGTTCCCCGGCACCGACTACTACGTGCACGGCGACTGGTGTCTCGTGCAGACCATCGCGCAGCTCGAGCGTCAGGGCGTGCGGCGGATCCGTCCGGGCGAGCTGGAGGGCGTGTAGTGCCCGCGCTGCGCAAGCCGCACCGCATCGCGTTCCTCGCGCCCGACATCTCCGTCGAGGGGAGCGATGCCGCATACGAGGCCGAGGTCGCGCTGCTGCTGTGGGTCGCGTGCATCGAGGTCTGCCAGCGCCATCCCGGGCTCGCGGTCTACGACGCCGAGTCGACGCCGCTGTTTCCGCAGGACGCGCACTTCGTGCCGCAGCACGCGGTGCTCGGGGCGACGCCGACCGATGCGTTCTTCGCGACGACCCGGCGCGACGAGCTCTTGTGGCTCGAGCTCGCGCTGCCGAAAGGAAGCGCGGTCCGGCTGCACGCGATCAAGCGCGATGGCGCGCGCGAGTCGTTCGACGCGCTCGGGCGCAACGTCGGCGAGCAGATCCAGCAGGTCCTCGGCGCGTGGCTGACGGCGCGCGGGCTCGGTGCGTTGCCGCGGCGCTTCGACCACGTCGGCGCCGACGAGATCCTCGCGGCCGTGCGGGTGTTCGCGCCGCTGCTCGTCGAGCAGGCGCGGCTGTGGACGGCGCCGTCAGGCGCGCTACCGAGCTCGTCGATCGACGCGGGCGATGATGACGATGACGGGCCCGACCCCGGAGCCGGCGGTGATGACGTACCCGATGACACCGCGGGCGATGTCGACGACGGACCGAAGCACGAGCAGCTCGTGGTGCGCTCGCCGCGCGCCAAGCTCGCCCGGCCGGTGGCGAGCCGCTTGCTGCCGACGCTGCGGGTGCCCGCGCTCCGGGTCCTCGAGCTCGCGCTCCACGAGGAGCTCGCCGATCTGATCCTCGCGCTCGATGCCGATCATCCGCAGGCGCTGTTCGCGCGCTACCTGGCCAGTGTGGGGCAGGGCAAGGACTTCGCGCTGCTGCGCCGCGTGATCGCCGCGGCCCCGTGCTGGGCCCGCCCGCTCGGCGAGCTCGTCGCCGACGACGATGACGACGAAAATACGCCGCTCGCGCCGACCGATCTCGAGACCGTGGCCGCGGCGGCGATCTCGGCGCTGTGCCGGCCCGCGCACCTCGACGTCATCGAGAGCATCGGCGCGCACCTCCGCGAGGACGGCCGCGCCGACGAGGCGATCCGGCTCATGGAGCGCGCGATGCGCCTCCATCATCACGAGTCGCGCGCGCATATCTCGCTGTTGCATCTGCATCGCGCCACCGATCGCGTCGGTGCGTGGCTCGCGCAGGCCCATCGCTCGGGCCGCGTCCACGGCTGCCCGATGGACCCGTTCCGGCCGTGGTACCCGGACCAGATCCAGGTCGACCTGCTCGTCGCCGACGCGCTGATGAGCTGCGGCCGACTCGACGAAGCGATCGCGCTGCGCGGTAACCGGCTCGAAGGTCGCGAGGGCACGTGGCCGCGCCACACCCGGATCCTTGCGAGCTGGCGCAAGGACGTCCGGTTCGTCGCGTGGTGCTACGCGCGCGAGGGCTACTTCCGCGGCGACCCGGCGCGCGCTGTCGAGGGCTTCGGCAGGATCGAACCCGACGACTCGCTCGATCTCGCGATCTTCCTCGACAGCCTGGTCGCGATGGGTCGTGAGGCCGAGGTCCCGCTCGCGTGGGCCCAGTTCGGCCTCGGGCGCGGCTTCGACGGTCCGGTCGCGCGGCTCGCCGCGGCGCGCTGCCTGATGGCGGCGGGCTCGGCGCCGGGCGGGGATCCCGCGCACTGGCGGCGCGGCCTCGAGGAGCTGTGGCGCGTCGAGCTCACCGAGCCCGGGCGCGACGAGCACGTCGCGATCGCGCGGTGCGGCCTGCTGTTGTCATGCATGCCGATCGAGATCGCCGAGACCGCGCTCGCCGAGCGGGTCGCGAATGGCGCGCACGCGCTGGCGCGGCGGATGGCACGCGCGGTCGCCGACTTCGTGCCCGCCGCCGCGAAGAGCTCGATCGTGCAGCGCGCGCTCGGCAAGGTGACCGCGGTCGAGCTCGATCCCGCTTCACTCGCGAGCTTTCCGATCGAGGCCGCGAGCCGACGTCCGATCGACGCACTGTTCGCCGACGCCCGCGGCGAGGGAGATGCGCTCGCGCGCGCCGATCGCCTCGTCAATCGCTGGCTCGATGTCGTGTTCGCGATCGCGACCGAGGAAGATCCGGCGGCGCTCGCGAATGCCGCGGCGTACACCGCGGCCCAGGCGATCGGGCGCTACCTCGCCGCGACGACGGCAGCGCCGAGCCCGCTCGCCGGGGGGCTGCGCACGGTCGCCGCCGAGGCTCTCGCGCTGGTCCGCCATCATCGCGGAGCGCTCGCCGACCGTGACGCGCGCGCGATGCTCGCGGTGATCGAGCCGCTGCTGCGCCGTTGCGATCGCTGGATCGGGACGTCGTGGCTCGCCGCCGTCGAGCGATCGTGCGAGATCGACGAGCGCGCCGCGGGCGATGTCGCGGGCTATGCGCGCGAGTGCGCGACCGTCGCCGCGCGCATCCTCGGGCCCGAGGAGGCGGCCGTGCTCTCGGCGTCGGTCGCGCGGCTCCACCGGGAACGTTCCGACGGCTGGGACTCCGCGGTGGCGGCGCAGGCGGCGCGGCTCGCGCACCACACGGGCTATGCCGGCGTCGACGAGTGGGCCGATGCGGTCGTCGCGCAGCTCGCTGCGCGCGCGATCGACGTCGACGATGCGATCGACGCCCTGCACACCGCCGCGTACCTCGCGGAGGGTGTCAGCGCGATCCCGTGCGCGCATGCCGCGCGGGTGCTGTTCGCGGCGGGCCGCGCGCCGGCCGGGCTCGCGATGCTCGTGGGTGGACTCGGCGCCGCGGGTGACGACTGGCGCGCGCGCGAGGTCGCCAGCTTCGCCGACACGTGGAAGCACGCGAAGCCCGGCGTGCCGCTCGCGTTCGACAAGGTCGCCGCCGGCTTGTTCGAGGCGCTGCAGCAAGGCGAGGCCGTGCGCGCCGAGAAGCTCGGTCGCTGGGGCGTCGCGCTCGATCCCGACAACGGCGAGGCACACCGCAACCTCGGGCTCGCGCTCGCGCAGCAGGGCAAGGTCGTCGACGCCTTGCAGCACCTCGTGCAAGCCACGCGCGAGCAGGCGACGCAGATCCTGTCGGGCGTGCTCTACCAGAGCGGCAAGGTCGCCGAGGCGATGGCCGTCCTCGACTACGCGAGCCGGTGGTACGTCCGCGCCGATCAGTGGCTGACCTACGGCGGCATCGCATACGCCACGATGGACAACCCGCGCACGGTCAAGGCATACGCGCTCGCGTACCAGCTCGATCCCGAGGCATTCGACACCACGCAGCTCAATGCCTACGCCGGCGTGCTCGACGAGGTTGGCGATTATAGGACTTGCGAGGCGATCGCCCAGAAGCTGCTGGTCGCCGCCGGCGACGACGTGATGTGGAAGACGAACGCGTGGAACCACCTCGCGTGCGCGTACATCGGGCTCGATCGCTTCGACGAGGCGGTCGCGCTCGCGAGCCAGGCGGTCGCGCAGAACCCATTGCCCGACAACACCGCAGGGTTCGCGGCGACGCTCGAGCGCGCGAGGACCAGGACCAAGACCACGCCGCCTCCGGTGGCATCCAGCGAGACGCCGCGTGAGCCGGTGTATGCGCTCCTCGAGGCCGGTGACTTCGCGTCGGCGGCGGTGCTCGTGACCGGCGCGACGTGGCGCGAGCGGCGGGCTGCTCTCCACGCGGCGCGATTCCGGTTCGGGTCGGAGAACGGGCTCGAGGTCACGCCGCGCGCACGGGCCGCCGCGAACGCCGTGCTCGCCGACAGCACCGGCTCGCTCGACCGCGACGCCGTGCTCGCGCGGATGACCGCGATCGAGATCCGCGAGCAGGCCTACTTCGCGCGCGATCCGCTGCCTCACCTCGGGGACCGGATGACGCGTGATGCGTTCTACCAGGAGTTCCGCGCGCGCGGCGGGGTCGTGCTCGGCGAGCCCGAGCCACCGCCGCCGCCGTTCGTCGATCGTGTCGTGCTGCCCGGCAGCAAGCTCGCGCGCACCAGCGATCTAATCGCGTTACTCCGTGATCTCGCGGCGCTGACGCCGCGCGAGGCGCTCGCGCAGTTCGATCTCGACGACGCCGCCTACGTCGAGCTCGCACGCGCGTGGGGCGCGGCGATGGATACCGACCCGACGCTCGTCACGACGATCAGCGCCGGCCTCGCGAAGCGCTGACTCACCAGCCGACGCCTAAGGGGCCAGCTCGCTGCGGCCAACCGGGCTGCGTTCACGATCTGAAACGTGGCCGTACCTGACTCAGTCGAATACGACGGTCTTGCCGGCGTAGACCAGGATCCGATCCTCGAGGTGCCAGCGCACCGCCGAGGCGAGCACGACCTTCTCGAGGTCACGACCCTTGCGGACCAGATCGTCGACCGAGTCGCGATGCGAGCAGCGGATCGTCGCTTGCTCGATGATCGGGCCCTCGTCGAGCTCGTTCGTCACGTAGTGGCTGGTCGCGCCGATCAGCTTGACGCCGCGAACGTAGGCCTGGCGATACGGGTTCGCGCCGACGAAGGCCGGCAGGAACGAGTGGTGGATGTTGATGATCCGCGAGCCGAACCGGCCGACAAACGCGGGCGACAGGATCTGCATGTAGCGCGCGAGCACGATCAGATCGATGCGCGCGGCCTCGACGAGCTCGATCGCCGCCGCCTCCTGCGCCGGCTTGTCGTTCGCGTCGACCGGCAGGTGATGAAACGGCACGTCGAAGTGCTTCGCGATCGGTGCGCCGTCGGCGTGGTTCGAGACCACCATCGCGATCTCGCAGGGCAGCTCGCCGCCGCGATACCGGATCAGCAGGTCATAGAGGCAGTGCTCCTGACGCGACGCGAAGATCGCGACCCGTCGCACCTGATGGCCGTACGCGATCCGCCAGTCCATCGCGAAGCGCTCCGCGACCTCGCGGATTCCGGCCTCGAGCGACGTCCGGTCGGTCGTCAGCGTCGAGAGATCGAACCGGATCCGCTGGAAGAACAGCGCGGCGACCGGATCGGTGTGCTGGTCGGCATCGAGGATGTTGGCGCCGTGGCCGTAGAGCACCTGCGCGAGGGTCGCGACGATGCCCTTGCGGTCCGGACACGCGACCAGCAACGTTCCGAGATCGGCGCTCACGGGCTGGCTACGACGGAGCCGATCCGCCGATCGCGATCCCGGGGAACTGCTTGGCGGTCGTCATCGCGACATCCATCTGGGTGTCGGACAGCGCGAAGGTCTGCTTGACCGCGTCGAGGCATGCCACCTCGCGCCAGTCGGTCTTCCCGTCGGCGAGCGCCACGATCATCATGTAGACGGCCGTCCAGTACCGGTCGGCCGGGCTCTCGATGATCTTCGCGATCGCGGTCAGCTCGGTGGTCGCATCCTTGCCGGCGACGAGGTCGAGCGCATAGCCGATCGCCTCGTCGAGCTCGTCGCTGCTCAGCACCCTCATGTCCGGGATGTTGCCGAGGACCGCGCGGATTCCGAGGCGCTCCTCCTGATGGACCTCACCGTCCGACGCCGCGATCAGCGCCATGCACTGCACGAACTGTGGCATCAGGTGCCGGATCTTCTCGCTCTTCTCGTCCAGCGTCCGCAGGCCGGCGTTCTGGCGCGCCGCCTCGAAGACCTCCTTGGCCTCGCCCTCGTCGAGCCCGAGCGCCGCCTGCAGTCCGTCGAGAAACTGGATCTCGGACTCCGCCAGATCGCGGTCCGAGACGCAGATCTCGCTCGCCATGGCGTACGCGGTGAGCCGCTGGCTGCGCGACGGGAGCTGCTTGGCGATCTCGCCGAGCCGGGCACGGCCGCCGCCCGCCTCGCGGATCGCATCGGCGGCGAGATCCGTGAAGCGCGAGATCTCCTCGCTCGAGAGGCCCTTGAACAGCTCGTGGTTCGCGAGGTTCCCCTCGAACACGGCGAGCTCGTCCTCGGTGACCTCGCCGTCGGCCTCCATCGCGCCGAGCATCGCCTCGATCAGATAGCGCCGCGGATCATCCGTGGTCACCTGGCCGCTGAACATCTTGCGCAGAAAGCTCATCACATCCCCTTGTTCTGGAGCCGTACGGTATCACCGGATCACGCCGCGGTCAGGCCGCCGTCGACGACGAGCACGGTGCCGGTCGTGAACGAGGCCGTATCCGAGAGCAGATAGACCGCCGCGCCCGCGATCTCGGTGGGCTGCGCGTGGCGCGCGAGCGGGGTGCGGCTGACGACGTGTTCGCGCAGCATCGGGTTCGCGACGATCGCGGCCGCGAACTTGGTCTCGACGAGGCCGGGCGCGATCGCGTTGACCCGCAGCTGCGAGCCGCCGAGCTCGAACGCGAGCGTCTGGGTCATGCTGATCACCGCCGCCTTGGTCGCGCCGTAGATGCCCTGCATCGGCGCCGCGCGAGTACCGGCGACACTCGCGATGTTGACCAGCGACCCCGCGCCCCCCCGGGTCCGCGCATGGCGGACGAACGCGCGTGCGCAGTAGAGGTACCCGCGGACGTTGACCTCGAAGGTCTTGTCGATCGCGGCGTCGGGAGTGTCGATCAGCGGCCCGAAGTACGGGTTCGTCGCCGCGTTGTTGACGAGCCCGTCGACCCGGCCGAACGCCTCGACCGCGCGGCTCATCATGGCGTCGACGTCCTCGGGCTTGCCGGTGTGACAGGCGATCGCGAGGACGCGCTCCGTGGGCAGGCTCGCCGCGACCCGATCGAGATCGGCCTGCTTGCGGGAGGCGAGCACGACCCGTGCGCCTGCGTCGATGCAGGCCCGCGCGATCGCCTCGCCGATGCCCCGGCTCGCGCCGGTGACAACGATGACCTTGTCCTTCAGCATGCGCAGAACGCTAACACCGTGGGGTTGACGCGGCGCATTACGTCGGCCATAAAATGAATGACGGTTCATTCACCCCGCGAGGCCCGAGACGTATATGGCGAATCAGAACTACTACAAGGCCAACCTCCGCGACCTGCAGTTCCTCCTGTTCGAGCAGTTCAAGCTCGACGAGCTGCTTGGCAAGGAGCCGTATCCCAACTGGGGCAAGGACGAGGTCGTCGCGGTGCTCGAGGAGGCCTACGGCTGGGCCCAGAAGCACATGGGGCCGTACAACCGCTCGGGCGATGACGAGGGGTGCCGGCTCGAGAACGGCCAGGTCCGCGTGCCCGCCGGGTTCAAGGAGATCTGGAAGGCGCTGTTCGCGGCGGGCTGGCGCACGCTCGCAGTCGAGACCCAGCACGGCGGCCAGGCCGGACCGTTCACGCTCGCGATGATGGTCGAGGAGTTCATGTGCGGTTCGAACACCGCGTTCAACATGTACCCGGCGCTCACCCAGGGCGCCGCCGAAGTCATCCTCGCGTTCGGCACGCCGCACGAGATCGAGACCTACGTGCCGAACATGTTCAACGGCACGTGGGCCGGCACGATGTGCCTGACCGAGCCGCACGCCGGCTCCGACGTCGGCAGCAGCAACACCCAGGCGATCAAGCGCCCCGACGGTCAGTACACCATCAAGGGGACGAAGATCTTCATCTCCGGCGGCGACCAGGACATGACGGACAACATCATCCACATGGTCCTCGCGCGGACGCCCGACGCACCGCCGGGCACCAAGGGGCTGTCGCTGTTCATCGTCCCCAAGGTCCGCCCCGACGGCACGCCGAACGACGTCACCTGCGCCGGCATCGAGCACAAGATGGGCATCCGCGCATCGTCGACGGCGCAGCTCGTGTTCGGTGACAATGACGCCTGCATCGGCGAGCTGATCGGCGAGGTCGAGAACAAGGGCATGTCCCAGATGTTCCACCTCATGAACTACGCGCGGATCGGCGTCGGCCTGCAGGGCCTCGCGCTCGCCTCGAGCGCCTACCTCAATGCGCTCGAGTACGCGAAGGACCGCAAGCAGGGCAGCTCGATCAAGCAGTGGAAGGACGCGACCGCGCCGCGCGTACCGATCATCGAGCACCCCGACGTCCGTCGCATGCTGCTCGACATGAAGGCACGCGTCGAGGGCATCCGCGCCCTCGCCGTGAAGCTCACGATGCACATCGACCGCCAGGCCGCACTCGAGAAGACGGGCGGCGACAAGACTCAGATCGAGTACCACCAGGGCCAGGTCGATCTGCTCGTCCCGCTGATCAAGGCCTATGGCAGCGACCAGGCATTCTCGATCTGCGCGACCGCGATCCAGGTCTACGGCGGCGCCGGCTACCTCAAGGACTGGCCCGTCGAGCAGTACGCGCGCGACTCGAAGATCTTCTCGATCTACGAGGGCACGAACCACATCCAGGCGATGGACCTCGTCGGCCGCAAGCTGATGCAGCGCGGCGGTGCGAACGTCCAGCAGTTCGGCAAGGACGTCGGCACGTTCGTGGCGGCCAACAAGGATCACGCGACGCTTGCGGACGCGGTCGCCGTGCTCGCCGGTGCCATGGAGGCGCTGACCGCGAGCGGCGGCACGTTCATGCAGTGGTTCGGCGGCGGCAAGATGGAGATGGTGCCGACCGTCGCGAACCGCTTCCTCGAGATGATGTCCGAGACCACGATCGGCTGGCTGCTGCTCGAGCAGGCCGTGCTCGCCGAGACCGCGCTTGCGACCACGGCGGCGGGCCATCCGGACC
>JBKJUF010000613.1:0-22407 GCA_046590445.1 Kofleriaceae bacterium | reverse complement strand
CTCGGGATCGATCTCGACGCCGAGCTCGGCCCACGTCAGCTTCGTGGAGCCGCCCGCGGTCTTGAGCTCGACCTGGCGTGCGAGAACCTCGGTGAGGCTCTTGGCCGGCGCCATGACAACCGGTGCGACAGCGGGCTCCGCTGCCCTGGGACTCGCGGCCGACGTCGCGGCGCTGGCGACGCTGCGGGTGCCGACAATGTAGTAGCCACCGAGGAGGCCGCCTGCGACGACCAGCATGCCTCCGGCGAGCCCGAGGAGGACCGCGCCATGCTGTTTCGTTCGTGTTCCACCGACGTGAGACATCGTCACCTTTTTATCACGAGATACCGCAGATCCTGGAGTTTGCAGAGCGAGGGCCAGGGCGCGCGTCAGCGAAGCTCGGCGGTTGCGGCATGTGTGTCTCGACACACGCGCAGCATGTGTCCGCACGACCACGTGGTTTGACAGGTGGCATCCCATGGTGCAGCCTGCGGAGGTGGCCGGCTCCCTCGTGCAACGCAACAAGGTGGTCTCGAAGCGCAAAGGCATGATCGCCGCCGCTACCGCCGGAGGCGCCGCCGTGGCAGCCGTCGCGGGCGCGCCGATCATCGCGGTGCTCGGCCTCGCAGGTGCCGCGTACCTCGGCTGGGACTGGTTCTCGTTCCGGCTCAAGAACGGCATGCGGTTCTAGCCGCGCCATCCTCCTGAGTGCTCCTGACCCGGTGATGGAGAGCTTCGCGCACGGGCTCGTCGGGATCACCCTCGACAACCGCTATCGGCTCGACGCGGTCCTCGGTGAAGGCGGCATGGGCGCGGTGTTCCGCGCGACGCACCTCGCCATGGAGCGCAAGGTCGCCGTCAAGCTGCTCAAACCGCACCTGACGAGCGATCCGAACCAGCTCGAGCGGTTCGCCCGCGAAGCGCGGAGCACGCTGAAGGTCGACTCGCCGCACGCGGTGAAGGTCCTCGACTTCGGCGTCACGCCGCACCGCGACTACTACATCGTGCTCGAGTACCTCGATGGCAGGACCGTGCAGCGCGAGCTCGACGTCGATGGGCCGTTCACTCCGAAGCGCGCGGTCCACGTCGCGCGTCAGGCGCTGCAGGCGATCGGCGCCGCCCATCGAAGCGGCCTCGTGCACCGCGACATCAAGCCCGACAACGTGCTGCTGATGCGCGTAGGAGCCGATCCCGACTACACGAAGATGCTCGACTTCGGCGTCGCCAAGCTGATGCAGGGCGCGGCGGCGGAAGATCCCTCCCAGCTCGCGCTGACCCAGGTTGGGATGGTGTTCGGCACGCCCGAGTTCATGTCGCCCGAGCAGGCATGCGGGCATCCGCTCGACGGCCGCAGCGATCTGTACTCGCTCGCCGCGACCCTGTTCGTGATGCTGACCGGTCACGGCCTGTTCGAGGCGCGCAGCGCGATCGAGTGGCTGATGCACCACGTGCGGACGCCGCCGCCGAACCTCGCGATGGTGCGCCCCGAGCTCGCGGCGTATCCCGAGCTCGATGACGTCCTCCAGCGCTGCCTCGCGAAGCACCCCGATCACCGCCCACAGAGCGCGGACGAGCTCGCGAGCCTGCTCGCCGCCGTCGCGCCGACGCTCGACCGCACGCCGGGTGCCGCGCTGACCTCGAACGCGCTCGTGCGCACCCAGCTTCCGCGACCGGCGTTCTCGGCGTCGAGCTACTTCCACGCGCTGGCGTCGGACACCGCGCCCCCGGCAGCTGGCGGCAGCATCGAGACCGCAAACTTGCGTGTGTCCCGCGACGAGCCCGAGCCGATGACGGGGATGGTGAAGGCGCTCCCGGACCGCAAGCGCGGCTTGGTGATCGGGGTCGTCGCGCTCGCGGTCGTCGGCACGATCGGCACCGCGGTCGGCGTCGCGATGTCGCGCGGTTCGCGAAGCGCATCGCGAAGCGCTTCGCTAGCCGGCGCGGTCATGCCACGCGACGCGGCGGTCGCGCAGGTTCCAACCGATGCGACGGCCGTCGAGGCCACGGGGGATGCGGCGGTTGCGGCGGTCGGCGCTGATGCCGGGACGCCGACACCGATCGCACGCAAGTCGCCCGCGGAGGAGCACGTCCGTCAGGCCGAGGCGGCTCAGCGCAGCGGTAACCTGCTGCGCCAGCTGTCCGAGGCCGATCTCGCCCTCCGCAAGGACCCTCGCCACCCACGTGCGAAGTTCCTCCTGGGGGATGCGCTGATCCGCTCCGGCGACACCACCCGTGGTTGCGCGTACTTACGATCGGTCAAACGGAAGCACAGTGCCTGCCCGACCGATTGACCCAGATCACGCGCAGCCCCTATTCTAGCGGGCACGCCATGGGGGCATCTCGTCGATGACGGCGACGGTCGGGACCACATCCGGCAGTCATGCGGCGCGCCTCGCGCCTGGGTTTCAGCTCGGGGAGTACCGACTCGGCCAGCCTCTGTGGCCGATGCGGATCGCCGACGCGTATCGCGCGGAGGGACCGCAGGGTCCGGCGACGGTCTATGTCGTCCACGCGAAGATCGCCGCCGTGCCCGAGGTGCGCGATCAGATCGTGGCCGGCACGCGCGCCGCGGCGGCGCTGCCCGAGCACAAGCACCTGGTGCGCACGCTCGCCGCTGGCCTCACCGGCGACATCCTGTGGATCGCGACCGAGGAGGTCGACGGCTCGCTCGTCCGTGACCTGCTCGCGAAGAAGCGGCTGGCCGGCCAGGCCGGTCTCGGCTCGCGCGCAGCCGGCAACCTCGTGACGGCGGTCGCCACGGCGCTCTCGGAGATCCATCACGGTGCGATCGCGGACGAGTCGGTGATCGTCAACCGCACGGGCCGCGTGCGTGTGATCGATCTCGCCCTCGGACCTGGCACCGCGGCGGCGATGGCGCGCAAGCTGATCGCGCCGCAGAGCTGCGTCGCGCCCGAGGTCATTGCCGGCGGAGCGCCGAACGGACCTGCCGATGTCTACGGTGTCGGCGCGCTGCTCTACGAGGCCCTCGTCGGCAAGCCGCTCGAGCGTGGCGGCCCGCGTCCGAGCGATGTGGTCAGCGACGTCAACGCGCAGGTCGACGAGATCGTCGCGCGCGCCTGTCACCGCGACCCCGAGAAGCGGTTCGGCCGCGCCGACGTGCTTGGCGAAGTCGTCGCCGAGGCGCTGAACCAGGGCAGCGCACGGCCGACCAACGCGCCCCCGATCAACGACAAGACGCCGGCCTTCGATCAGGTCTCGCTCGCGGCGTCGCTGACCGGCATGCCGGCAGCGGGCTCCGGCGGCATCGGCGTCGATCGGGTGCTCGCGTCGGCGCTCTCGGACTCCACCGAGAAGTGGCTCGTCAGCAAGGGCAAGCTCGACTACGGCCCGTTCACGCTCGCCGATATCGTGGCGCAGATCGAGGCCGGCACGATCGTGGCCGGCAACATGATCATGGACAAGGACACCGGCGCGCGCGTCGATGTCGGGGAGCACACGCTGCTCGGTCCGATGGTCCAGGCGTCACGCCAGAAGCGCGACGACGCGCGACGTGCCCAGGCCGAGGTCGTCGTCCAGAGCCGCGAGAAGACGCGCGGCGCGATGCTGTACGCGATGATCGGGCTCGGCGTCGCCGGCGTCGCGATCGGCGCCTACTTCATCATCCAGTCGGCACGCAAAGAGGAGACGACGCAGGTCGCCGGCATCAGCAAGCTCGACGGCGCCTCGCTCAAGGTGAAGGTCTCGGAGCCGAAGAAGCCGCCGCCGGCCGCGCGCTCCGGCAACCGTCGCGCCGGTGGCGGTGGCGGGGGCGGTGACTTCACGCGTGGCAACGAGAACCTCGCGCTCGACATGTCCGACGATGGCGACGAGGGCAGCGAGACGCTCGACATGGGAACCGTGTTCCAGGTGTATTCGAAGTTCGGCGGCCAGCTCGGCAGCTGTCTGCGCTCGACGGGCGAAGGCTCGGCGAACATCTACATCAACATCGACGGGCCAACCGGTCGCGTGGCGTTCGTGAGGATCAACGGCAAGCAGGCCGGTCCGCTCTATGGATGTCTGAACGGCGTGCTGCGCAAGATGAAGTTTCCGGCGATCAAGGGACCACGTACGCGCGCCGAGTTCGACATCGCGATGTGATGCACCTGTGACGGACCCGGAGCAGCCTTCGCCAAGCAGTACCTCCACGACCGCGTCCGAGCGGCCTGCGATCACGCTGCCGGCACGCGCCGCCGGGGCCGGGGCCGGAGCCGGGGCTGGGGCCGGGATGGGCGGGCCGGGATTCATTCCCGGATCCGGGGCCGACCGGTCGGGATTCATTCCCGGATCCGGGGCCGACCGGTCGGGTGACAGCCGCAACAATGGCCGCAACCCGCGTGCCGAGCTCGCGAAGGTGATCCCGCGGCGGCCACGCGTGGCGCCGTGGCTTGGCCTCGTGTTCGCCGTCGCGTTCGCACTGCTGATCACGCCCGCCGTCACCGCCGAACGCTGGATGGCGTCGTTCGGCGCCGGCGAAGTCGTCTACGGCAAGCCTGCCGGCATGACCGTGCGGGTCGCGCCGTTCGCCGGCCAGAACACCCGCGAGGCCCACATCGGCGGCGGCGGCATCGTGATCGCGCGCGGCACGGTCGCCGATCGCGCCCAGGTCGACAACGCGCACGCGGTGATGGCGGCGACCCCGGCGGGCGCCGTACCGTTCCTCGCATTCTTCGTGCTGGCGTTCGTGTTCGCCGCGATCTTCACGCACCACATGCAGCGCTCGACGAAGGGCCGCCTCGTCCGCGTCCAGGTTGTCAGCCTGGTCACCGTCGCGGCAGTCGCGATCGCCGTCAAGGTGCTGATGCTGACGACCGCGATGTCGATCCTCGTCGTGCCGGTCGCGCTGCTAGCGATGCTTCCGACGATGGTGCTCGATCGCGTCGTCGGGCTTGCGACCGGCATCCTCGCCGCGCTCGTCACGAGCATGATGATTCCGTTCGACGTCAGCGTCGCGATCCTGCTGCTCGTGCAGGCCGCGGCGGCGGGTCTCGTCATCACCGAGCGCCCCAAGGCTCGCTGGCGCGCGGCGATCACTGCCGGCGCGATGACGACGCTGTTCACGGCCGGCACGTACGTACTGCTGACGTATCTGACGACCGGCGCGTTTCCGACGATCGATGACGCATGGAGCTCGCCGCTCGTGGCCACGGCCCTGGGGCCGTTGCTCGCGACGGTCCTCGTCGTCCCGCTGCTCCCGCTCTACCAGCTGCTCGTCGGTGAGATCACGCAAGGCAAGCTGATCGAGCTCGAGGACCTGTCGAACCCGTTGCTCCGCCAGATCGCGGACAAGGCGCCCGGCACGTGGCAGCACTCGCTGATGATGGCGAACATGGCGGAGATCGCGGCGAACGCGATCGGCGCGAGTGGCCGGTTCGTCCGCGTCGGCGCCTACTACCACGACCTCGGCAAGTCGCTGCAGCCGAAGTACTTCATCGAGAACCTCGAGCCGGGCGAGACGTCGCCGCACGATCAGCTGCCGCCAGAGGTCTCGTGCGACGCGATCTTCGCGCACGTCACCGAGGGCATCGTCACCGCGCGCCGGGCCGGGCTGCACGAGCGCATCGTCGACTTCATGCACATGCACCACGGCAACGGGGTGCTCGAGTACTTCTGGTCACGCTGCCGCGAGCAGGGCAATCCGCGCGGGTTCGCGATCGAGAACTTCCGGTATCCCGGGCATCCGCCGCAGAGCCGCGAGACCGCGATTCTTGCGATCTGCGATGCCGTCGAGGCCGCGTCGCGCACGCTCAAGAAGCCGGAGCCCGCAGCGATCGATTCGCTCGTCCAGCGCATCGTCTACGGCAAGCTGCACCTCGGTCAGCTCGACGAGAGCGGGCTGTCCATGAGCGACCTCCGGCGGATCAGCGACTCGCTGCGCGAGACCATCCGCCACGCGAACCACGGCCGCATCGAATACCCGTGGCAGAAAGCGCAGCAGGATGCGAGCGCGAGCCGCGAGGTCACCGGTACCCAGCCGCGTCTCGACTCGCTCGATCGCAAGCCGGTCCGCGAGACGTCGGTGCGATCCGCGCAGAGCGGTGACGACGCAGCAACACCGCGCCGGCCACGGACGACCTCGGCGAAGCGGCTCCACATCCAGGTGTCGGAGGAGGCGCTCGCGACTGCAGACCTCAAGAAGCCCGATCCAGACCTCGGGATCCTCGAGACCGCGCCGGCGATGCAGCGCGGGGCCGCGGCGCGCGACTCGCAGCCGCCGCGCGACTCGCAGCCGCCGCGCGACTCGCAGGACGATGTGACCCGGCCACGGCCGCTGACCGACTTGCAGGAGCTCGAAGTGGGGATCGCGCACGACAGCGCGTCGGCGAACATCCGGCTAGGCACCGAATCCGAGGACCTCGCGCTGTCGCGCGCCGGGACCGCACCCGCGGCCGCGTCGGAGGAGCAGAGCGCCGCCGATGATCTCGCGCTGTCGCGGGCGATGTCGGAGGACTTCGCGCTATCGCGAACCGAGTCGCAGAGCTTCGCGAGATTCAGGAGACCGTCGGAGATGGGGCCTGCCACGCACGCCGCGATGGTGCTCGGCCCCCCCCCGGAGCTGATCACGCCCGCAACGTTCGGCGAACCCCCACCCGCCGCCCGCAAGCGCGCTGCCACGCTGCCGCCGGTCCCGCGTTCGCGAGCGCCGTCCGTGCAGCCGCTCGCGGATCGATCGCACGGTGTGGTGACGCCCGTGGCCGCTGCGACGTCCGCGCGCACGGCGGGTCCGCCCGCGATAGCTGATCTCGAGAACGCGACGACGAATCCACCGCCGATGCGCCGCACGCTGTTGCCGCCGGTCGCCACTCGGCTACCCGCGATGATCGTCGACGACGAACATCGGGTGACCGCACGACGCGCCGCCGAGGCCGATCCACACGACGCCGGTTCGACCGAGCCCCACGATGCTGGTTCGACCGAGCCATCGATGCGGTTGCCGCTGCCGCTGCGCGCCCCGGCGTCCGTGCCAGGAATCGCGCTGCCGGCACCGGACGACGTCGATGCCGGCGCCACGCTGTCGGGTGACCCGCTGAAGCGAGCTGTTGATCTCGCGTCGCGCATCGATGCCGCGCGGGATCGCGACGAGTGGAGTGCCGAGACGCCGGTGATCGCGCCGACGAAGGCCGAGCTCCGCGCGCTGCTCGGCGTGCCCGATCCGACACGCAAGCAATCGCTCGCGGAGCTCGAGCGGCTGCATCGAGCCGCCACCGACGACGAGCCTTCGGATCCCGATTTCCTGCGGCGCCGCGGCGTGCCCCACACGACCGCGGAGGTCGATCCGGACGACATCGAGTCCGCGATCGAGATCGCGCCGCCCGCGCGGCGTGCGATCGGGGTCGCGAAGCCGAAGAAGCCGACGCCGTAGCGATGCGTCGCGTGCTCGTGCTCGTCGTCCTCGCCGCGTGTGGTGGACGGGGCCTGGGGCCCGCGACGCCGGCTCCGGAGGTTCGCGTCGCACTCGATCAGGCCGAGGCCGCGGAGCGCGCACGCCGCCACGACGAGGCGCGCGTGCATTACGAGCGCGCGATCGCGATCGCCGCCGATCCGGCGAGCATCGCGCACGCGCGGCGCGACTTCGCCGAGACGCTCGTGACATGGGGCGCCTACGCCGAGGCGCGGACGCACCTCGAGGTCGCGGTCGCCGCCGACGGGCGCGATCCGGCTGCGTGGCACGACCTCGGGCTGCTGCGCCACCAGCTCGCCGATCACCCTGGTGCGATCGCGGCGCTCGAGCGCGCGCGAACGCTGGCCCCCACCGATCCGCGACCGCGGACCTCGCTCGCGGCGCTGCGCTGGAAGCTCGGCGACCGCGCGGGCGCCGCCGCGGAGTATCGCGCGATGCTCGAGCTGGACCTGCCCGCACGCCAGCGCGCCAAGGTCGACTGGGCGCTCGGCGAGCTCGCGAAGCCCGTGCAGCCTCCGGGGCGGGCCGCCGGCGCTCGACCCGCTGGCGAAGCCCCGACCACGGCGCCATACTCCACCCGATGAGGCGGTTCCTCGCTGGTCTCGCAGGTCTCGTGCTGAGCGCGTCGGCGCCAGACGCCGCGTCCGCGTGGACGTTCGACTGGGCCGGCCACGTCGAGGTCGACGCCGAGAACCTGAGCTCCGACGATCCGCAGAAGCGGCTCGAGGCCGTGAGCGAGCTTGGCAAGTACGACATCGCGCTGACCGAGCAGCACCTGATGCGCGCGCTCGCGGACACCGACGACAAGGTCAAGGTCGCCGCCGCGAAGGCGCTCGGCCAGGGTGGCTCGGCGGCAGCGGTACCGGTGATGATCGAGTGGCTCTCCGACAGCGATCCGAAGATCCGGCAAGAGGCCGCGCGCGCACTCGGCGAGATCGGCGGCAGCGAAGCCGCGACCGCCCTGACCCGCTCGCTCGGCGATGTCGACGATGGTGTCCGCCAGCAGACCGTCAAGGCCCTCGGCACGATCGGCCGTAAAGGCAACACGAGCGTCGTGCTCGCGCTGATTCCGCGGCTCGAAGACGCGAAGAGCGAGGTCCGACTCGCGACCATCCAGCAGCTCGAGGAGCTCGGCGATCGCCGGGCCGTGATCCCGCTGGTCGCGCGGTTCGCTGACACCACGCCGAACGTGCGCAAGCAGGCCGTCAGCGCCGTCGGCAAGCTGGGCGATCGCTCGGCGGTACCCGCGCTGATCCGGTTGATGAACGATCCGACCGAGGACGTCCGGACCGCGGCGGTCGGATCGCTCGGCAACCTCGGCGCGATCGACGCGATCGACGCACTGACCGAGCAGCTGACGTCCGGCAGCCAGGCGTTCCGGCAGAAGGTCGCCTATGCACTCGGCCAGATCGCGGGCCGGCCCGGCGCAGGCAAGGCCGGTGAAGAGGCGATGCGCACGCTCGTCATCCAGCTCGAGAAGCCCGAGTACCGGCAGGGTGCCAAGGAAGCGCTCCGCGTTGCCGGCAAGGCCGCGGTGCCCGCGCTGGTCTTGCATCTGCAGGGTCGGATCGGCGGCGAACCGGCGACTGCCGTCGAGCTGCTCGGTGAAGCTGCCGATGCGCGTGCGACCGCGACGCTGGCCGCCGAGCTCGAGCGCGGGCGGGTCGCGATGCCCAAGGTGCTACGCGCGCTCGGCGCGACCGGCGATCCGCAGGCGCTGGTCCCGGTGTTGCGCGCGCTCGCCAGCAAGGACAGCTCGATCCGGCTGGCCGCGATGGAGTCGCTGCGGCCACTCGTCGTCGCTGACGCGCGTGCCGGCGACGTGCTCCTCGAGCACCTCGCCGATGAAGATCTCGAGATCCGGGTGCTCGCCGCCGAGTACCTCGGCATCGTCAAGCTGCGCCACGCGGCGCCGAAGCTCGCGGTGCTCGCGGGTCCCGGGAACCCGCCGCGCCTGCGCCGTGCCGCGATCGACGCGCTCGGCGAGATCGGCCGCCCCGAGGCGACGAAGGCCTTGCTCGACGTTCTGCGCGACGGCCCCGTCGAGTTTCACAAGTCGGCGGCAACCGCGCTCTCGTATATTGCCGATCCCGCCGCGATCCCGCTGCTCGTCATTCAGGTCCAGACCGATCGGCGGCCGTCGCGCCACGAGGTAGTCCGGGCGCTCGGCGCGACGCTTCGCGTGCGGCCCGATCCGACGGCGCGCAAGCTGCTCCGCGATCTCGCGCAGGATGCGTCGGTGCGCGTGGGCCTGGCCGCGATCGCCGGGCTCGCTGCGGCCAAGGATCCGGCGGACGCGCCGCTGCTACGCGGCCTCGTCGAGCATGCGCCCTCGGATCGCCGGCGCGCTGCCGCCTGGGCGCTCGGCGAGATGCGTGATACCGGATCGCTCGAGGTGCTCGCGTCGGCACTGTCGTCGCGCGAGGACCGGCTCGCGGGTGATGCCGCATGGGCGCTCGGCGAGATCATCGCGGCGACCCCGACGCATCACCGCGCGAACCAGCTCGTCGATCGCTGGCTGCACGCCGGAAAGCACGGCGCATGGGCGACCTCGATCAACAGCACGGCCGCCCTCGCCCGCCTGCTGTGGGCCACGCCGCGCGAGGGCCGTGCCGCGATCACCAGCGCCATCACCCACAAAGAGCGGCGCGCCACCTTGCTCGGCCTGGTGTTCCACAAGTCGCGGCTCGTGCGGATCAACGCGGCGCACGCGCTCGCCGCGCTGGCGGCCGACGACGACGTGCTCAAGGCGCTCGACAGGCTCGTCCGCGACGACGTCAGCCCGCACGTTCGCGTCGCCGCGGTTCACGCGCTCGCCCGCGTCGGCGGCGCGAAGGCCGCTGCCGCTCTCAAGCTGGCGAGCAGCGATGCGGATCCCGAGGTCCGCGCCGCCGCGCTCGCCGTCACCGCAGCGCCGCCGCCACCACCACCGGCACGCACCGAATGGCGCGTGTTCTACGTCGTCGATCCGAGCGCGGACGACGCCGCGGTCCGCCAGGAGCAGTACTTCGTGCACACCTCCGATGGCGTGGTGTGGGCGAGCTACACCGATGCGCGCGGCGAGCTCACGAGCGAGCACGTCCCACCCGGCGCGATTGTCGTATGGCCGTCGAGCCGCGAGTCCGAGTACTGATCAGCTACGCCGCGCGCTTGATGCCGTAGTCACGAGCCGCGAACCCGGCGAGCTCGGTCTCGAGGACGCGGCGGGCCCGGAACAGGCGAGACATCACGGTGCCGATCGGGACGTGCAACGCGTCGGCGATGTCCTTGTACTTCTCGCCGCGGAGATCCGCGCGCTCGACGACGTCGCGATACTCGGGGCCGAGGCGATCGAGCGCCTGCTTGACCTCGTCGCAGAGTTGCTCGCCGAACAGCTCGTCCTCGAGATCATCCGTGTGGTCCTGGTCGCGACCGTAGAGCGCGCACAGCGCATCGCCGGGGCGCTCGGTCGCGAACCGCTGGTGGCGGCGACGCTTGCGATAGCCATTGATGAACGCGTTGGTCAGGATCCGGAACAGCCACGCGCGCAGATTGGAGCCCTGCTGGAAGCTGTCCCACGCGACCATCGCGCGGAGCAGCGTCTCCTGGACCAGATCCTTCGCGGTGTCCGGGTCGCGGCAGATTCGCATCGCGACGCCGAACAGCTCGGACTGGTGCGGAATGCACGCGACCTCGAAGACCTGGTGCGGCCGCTCGGCCGTGGTGATCACCCGCAGCGCCCGGCGCGGCGCCACCGTGGCGGTACGCGCAATGCGAGAGCTGCTCGGAACGTTGGACTTGCTCGTGATCCCCTGAGTACGCGACATGCCACCGGTAAAAGCACCCCATATGCCACACCCAACCAGTTGGTTTCGCGCGACATTTTGCAGCGCGAGGCTGCAGGGACACAGACCGCGTCTCAAGCCGGACGCGGGATCGCCAGGTGCGTCGCGCGCCAAAAGATCTCCACTCCCGCAGCTCCACGTTCGGTCGTCCATCACGATCCGGACGCCGCTCGGGATCGCCGGTCGCGCCCGATCTCAGCCCGCGATCGCCTGGATCGCCATGGCGAGCGCCAGTGGGAGCTCGGACGACACGACACCGCGACCATGACTCTCGGCGAGCGAGTCGCCGGCGACCCCGTGGAGGTACACCGCGGCCCGCGCGGCATCGCCGGCCGCCACACCCTGCGCGAGGAGCCCGCCAAGTGCACCGGCGAGCACGTCGCCACTGCCGGCGGTCGCGAGTGCGGGTCCGCCCGTCGGGTTGATCGAGCAGTACGCGTCATCGAGCGTGCCGTCGCAGACCACGGTCCGCGCGCCCTTGAGCACGACGACCGCGCGCGTCTTCGCGGCGAGTGTACGCACCGCCGCCAGCCGGTCCGCCTCGATCGCTTCGACCGTCGTCCCGAGTAAGCGCGCCGCTTCGCCAGGGTGTGGCGTGATCACGACGGGTCCCGCCGCGTTCGCGAGCGTGGCGAGCTCGGTGCCGATCAGGTTCAGCGCATCGGCATCGAGCACCGCGCTGACACCCGATGCGAGCACCTCGTGCAGCCACCGCCGCGCATCAGCACTGGTGCCGAGCCCCGGACCGATCACGATCGCGTCGATCCGCGCGAGATCGAGGGGCTGCGATTCACTTCCGGCCCCGGAACCACGCGAGCCGATGCCTCCGTCGAGCCGGCGCGTCATCACCGAGTCCGGCGCCTCGAAGTCGCCATCCGCCGCGAGCGTCACGAGCCCGGCACCCGCGCGCAACGCCGCCATCGCCGCGAGCCGGCCGGCCCCACGCATCTCGGGCGCGCCGCCGATCACGAGGACGTGGCCGCGCCGGCCCTTGTGATCGAGCAGCTGCGGCCGCGGGAGCCACTCGGCGACATCGCTCCGCTCGACGAGGCCGGCACTGACCGCGCTACCGATCAGCTGGTGCGGGATGCCGATATCGACGATATCGACCTCGCCGCACCGCGCGAACCCCGGCGCGCTGACGAGCGCGATCTTCAGTGCCGCCATGGTGACCGTGCGGGTCGCGATCACGCAGGCTCCGAGGGCCTTGCCGGTATCGGCGTCGAGGCCCGACGGGATATCGACCGCGAGCGTGCGTGGCGACAGCAGCATCGCGTGCACGACGTCGGCAAGGTGACCCTCGATCGGACGCGAGAGACCAACGCCGAACAGCGCATCGATCACGAGCAGCGCGTCGATGATCTCGGCCTCGAGACTGTCGAGCTCCTCGGGCGTCTCGATCGACAGCACGACGCCACCGGCCTTCTCGAGGATCGCGAGATGCTGGGCCGCGGCCCCCTTGACCTCGTCGCGGCTCGCCGCAAGATAGACGATGGCGTCCACGCCGTGACTGCGCAGGACGCGCGCCGCGACGAAGCCGTCACCGCCGTTGTTGCCCCAGCCACACACGACCGCAACCGGTCCGCGTGCGCCGTCGAGCATCTCCAGCGCGGTGTGAGCGACCGCCCGCCCTGCCGTCTCCATCAACGTCAGTGCGGGCAGTCCGATGTCCTCGATCGTCACCCGATCGAGCTCTCGCATCTCCGCTGCCGTCACCACCGGTTGCATCGGCGCCAGTATGCGCCGAAACCGGTGGTGCTCGAACGCCGCTACTTCTTCTTGTTACGCGGATCTTCGTCGGGGTTCGCGTAGGTGAGCCCCCACGGACCGACGCCCTGGAGCTGCACGATCGTCTCGCCCTTGGTCGCCGCGAAGTGCTTGTGGCCGCGCGGCATGTAGACCGTCGCGCCCGGCTTCAGATCCTTGAGCGCCTTGTCGTCCCACGCGTCCCCCATCCCGAACCGGAACGTGCCCTGGAGCACCACGACGCGCTCGCTGACGGGGTGGCTGTGGACCGGGATCTTGTAGCCGTCGGGAAACTTGAGGCGGAACACGAACGACTTGCCAGCCGGGAACGGCGGCGCGCCCTCGAGGATCGAGATCTCGGCGCCCGGCGGGAGCACCGGCGGGGCCGGGCTCCACTTGATGTCGGCCATGTTGCGGCCGGTCATCTCGACGTCGCTGTCGGTCGAGTGATCGACGGACGCCGGCTTCTCGGGCGGCGGCTGGCGCGGGTCGTCCTTCGGGTTGACGTAGTAGATGCCCCACGGACCGACGCCCTGGAGCTGGAGGATCGTCTCGGCCTTGGTCCACGCGAAGTGGGTGTGACCGGCGGGCACCTGCAGCAGCGCGCCGGGCTTGTACTCCGTACCCTTGGTCTTGTCGAGCTTGTCGCCGTGGCCGAAGAAGAACGCACCCTTGAGCACGGTGACGCGCTCGTTGACGAGGTGGCTGTGCGCTGGAAGCGTCCAGTTCTTCGGCAACTTCAGCAGGAACGCGAAGGACTTGCCCTCGGGAAACGGCGGGGCGCCTTCAAGAATTGTAATCATCGCGCCCTTCGGCAGCGCCGCCACGGGCTTCCAGTCCTTGTGCTCGGCGAGGTTCAGCATCGCCCCCGTCAACTCGACGTCGCTGGTGTTCGTGGGCGGCTTGGGCGGCTCGGCCGGCTTCGCGGGCTCGGCCGGCTTCGCGGGCTCGGCGGTAGTCGTCGTGGTGGTCGTCGTGTCGGGCGTCGTCGTCGTCGTCGTCGTCTCGGTGACCTTGGAGTCAGTCGTGACCGTGGTCGTCTCCTTCTTCTCTTTACTGCAGGCGCCCAACGCGGTGACCGCGAGGCAGATTGGTAGCAACGTACGAAGGTGGTGCATGCGTGATTCCTTGTTGAGTTGCCGCGAATCTAAGGCATGCGGCCACCTCGCAAGGGGATCGGAACCGCTTTTCGTGCACGCAACGCCGGGTCGATCCAAGCGTTTGTGGCATTTCGCCCCGTGCTGACGGCTTCAGGTCGCTGCGCGGCAGTACTTCTTGAGCGCGCCGGCGAGCTCCTCGGCCCAGCCCTGGATCCGCGTCTCGTCCGTACCCTCGATCATCACGCGCACCTTGCTCTCGGTGCCCGAGTAGCGGACCAGCACGCGGCCGTCATCACCGAGCTCGCGCTCGATGTCACGGATCATCCGCTGGAGGTCGGGGAGCTGATCGAGCGGGACCTTCTTCTCGACGGCGGTGTTGATCAGCACCTGCGGGGTCCGCGTCATCACCTTCGCGAGCTCGGACAACGGGACCTGCTCGCGCGCCATGATCGCGAGCACGCGGAGCGCCGCGACGATGCCGTCGCCGGTGGTCGCGTGATCGAGGAACACGAGGTGCCCCGACTGCTCGCCGCCGAGATTGTAGCCGTTCTTGCGCATCTCCTCGACGACATAGCGATCGCCGACCTGGGTGCGCACCAGCGTGCCACCGGCGTTACGGATCGCGCGCTCGAGGCCGATGTTGGACATCACCGTCGTGACGAGCGTCTGCTTCGCGAGCCGGTTCTCCTTGATCATCCGGGTCGCGCACAGCGCCATGACGGCGTCACCGTCGATCACGTTGCCATGCTCGTCGCAGAGCACGAGGCGATCAGCGTCGCCGTCGAACGCGATCCCGATGTGTGCATCGTGCAGCTTCACGGTCTCGCACATCGACTGCGGGTAGAGCGCACCGGCGCGCGCGTTGATGTTCTTGCCGTCGGGCTTGGTGTGAATCGCGACGACCTTCGCGCCCAGCTCCTCGAACACGGCCGGGCCGACGCGGTACGCCGCGCCGTTCGCGCCATCAACAACGACCCGCAGGCCGTCGAGCGTCAGCTCGCTCGGGAACGTGCTCTTGCAATAGACGACGTAGCGGCCACGGGCGTCCTCGATCTTGCGGCTATAGCCGACGTCGGCCGGCGCCGCGCGGAGGCCATCGAGCTCGGGCGACTGCATCAGCTGCTCGATCTCGTACTCGACGTTATCGGGTAGCTTGTAGCCATCGCGCGCGAAGACCTTGATGCCGTTGTCCTCGAACGGGTTATGCGACGCGGAGATCACGACACCCGCATCGCAGCGCATCGACGACGTGATGAACGCGATGCCCGGGGTCGGCAGCGGACCAGTCAGCCAGACGTCGGCGCCCATCGCGACGATGCCCGAGGCGAGCGCGCTCTCGAACATGTAGCCCGAGAGCCGCGTGTCCTTGCCGATCGCGATGCGGGTGTGACGACCGGGCTGCCGCAACCGGGCAGCGATCGCCATGCCGAGCCGCATGACCGTGCCGCTCGTCATCGGCTCGAGGTTCGCGACGCCGCGCATGCCGTCGGTGCCAAACAAGGTACGACCGTTACTCATCAATTGGTTCGTAGCACTAAACCACGTCGCCGCGCGGCGCCGTCAGGCGGCCTAACGGACGGGCTACCGCACCGGAACGACCTGCACGCGCTCGGGTGAGATCCGGACCCCGACGCCGGGCGGCAGCCCCTCGAGCAGCACGCTCGCCTCGCGGGTGCCCTTGTCGACGTTCGTGAGCTTCACGATAGGCGTGATGGTGGTGCGGGCTTTCTCGACCGCGAGCAGCGCGCCGGTCAGCGTGACGTCGACCTGGCCGGGGGTGATCTTCCAGCGCGCAGGATCGACGCCATCACCGCGCACGCTGACCGCGAGGTTTGGCGTCTTGCGAGTGACCAGCTCCTCGTCGATCCTCACGTGGACGGCGACGCGCAGCGTCGGATCGACGGTCACGCCGGCGGGCGACTGCAGCTCGGTCAGTGCCTCGAAGCTCTCGGTGCGGCCCTCGAGGCTGACCTCGCTGGTGCGGATCGCGCTGAGCGCGCCGAGCAACCGCTCGCCGCCGCGCGCCTTGACGGTGGCCGGGGCCGGCTTGATCTCGGCGACCACGTAGCCGTGTTGCGGGCGCCCGGTTGTCACCGCGACCACCTCGACCGACTTCTCGGCTACCTTGTCGAACGCGACGCGGACGGACCGTGGGGTCACCGAGGTCACCGTGAGGCCCGGCGGGAGATTCGCGATCATGTCGCTCGTGATCGCGACCTCGCCGGTCGGTGCGTTCGTGAGATCGAGGCGAATCCGGCCGAGCTCGCGCTCGTCGAACGCCCGCAGCCGGCGCCACTCGCCCTTGATCGTCACGCGGACCTCGTCGAGTTGCTCGGAGACCAGCACCTTGTTGGCCGGGTACTCGTACTTGACGCCGATCCGCACCGTGATCTCGCGCTCCTTGTCGGTGTTGACGAGCAGGAACACCGTGACCGCGAGCACCATCGACAGGAACTTGAGCCCGACGTTCTCGAAGAACGCGCCGTGGAGCCAGCGTCGCAAGCGGCCACGTTCGGGCGGCGGTGGCCCAGATGACGGCGTCACGATCGGAATCTGGCGGCTCGCGCGCGCGGGGGTCCGGCCAAGCGGTCCGATGGTTTGCGAGCGCGGCCTCATCGTCGGGTCACCCTGGCCTCGGCCTGGACAGGTTCGACGATCGGTCGTGGCTCGGCGACGCTCGCGAGCGCCTTGCCGACCTCGGCCGCCGCCGCGGCCTCCTCGGTCATCTCCTCGGTCGCGCGGCCCCCCGCGAACAGGCCGACGAGCGCACGCCGCAGCATCACCGGCTCGAGGTCACGCGCGATCGAGCCCTTGAAGCACAGCGAGATCTCGCCGCGCTCCTCGGAGACCACGACCGCGACCGCGTCGGTGTCCTCGGTGATCCCGAGCGCAGCGCGGTGGCGGGTCCCGAACTCCGGGCCGAGGTCGGTCGCGCGAGACAGCGGCAGTAGCGCTCGCGCGAGCTCGATGCGATGGCTCTTGCCGATCACGACGGCACCATCGTGCAGCTCGTTGTCCTTGGCCGGCACGAACAGCGAGACCAGCAGCTGGCGCGAGAGCGCCGCATCGATCCGGGTCGCGTCGTCGACGAACTCCTCGAGCGCCGCCTCGCGCTCGAACACGATGATCGCGCCCATGCGGGTACGCGCGAGCTGCGCGGTGGCGGCGACGACCTCGTCGACGATGTGCGTGGTCTCCTGCTTGCGGCCGAACGGCAGCACGTTCTGACCGAGCCGGCCGAGCGCGCGGCGGATGTCCTGCTGGAACACCACGATGATCAGGATGATGAAGTACGAGATGAAGTTATCGAGCAGCCACGACACCGTTGCCAGCTCGAGGCGCTCGGCGACGAAGAACGCGGCGCCGACCAGCACGATGCCGACGATCATCTGCGCCGCGCGCGTCCCGCGGATCGTCAGCAGCAGCCGGTAGACCAGGTAATAGACGAGCGCGATGTCGAACACCGTCGTGGCGACGGTGGCGACGGTCATCCCGTCGAAGAACTGTTGAAGCGCCGCGTTCATGACCGTGGGGCGCGCAGCCCGCACGACTGACACGCGCTGCGCCCTATACTTTGGTGTACACCGCGAGCGCTGCCCGGAGCAACGCAACGTTGTGGATGCGAAGCACCTGCGCGCCGTGCTGGACCGCCGCCAGACATGCCGCGACCGATGCCACGTCCAGCGCCGGCCCGCTGTCATCGCCGATCAGCATACGGAGGAATCGCTTGCGGCTCGGTCCGACGACGACCCGGCACCCGAGGGCGCGGCCGAGATCACCGGCGTGGCGCAGCAGCGCGAGGTTGACCGAGGGGTCCGCGCCCTTGCCGAAGCCGATACCCGGATCGATCCAGGTCCGCGCGCGTGCCGCGGCCGGGAGCGCGGCGAGCCGGTCCGCGAGCTCGGCGGCGACCTCGCGCCACGTGATCGGCGGCTGGCCTGCCTCGCGCGCGAACACCTGGTCGAGCGAGCTGCCACGCAGGTGACCGGCGACGTAGGTCACGTCGAGGTCGGTGACGGCCGCCGCCATCGCCGGATCGAACAGCCCACCCGAGACGTCGTTGATGATGCGGGCGCCGGCCGCCACCGCCGCGCGCGCGACGGCCGCCTTCGTGGTGTCGACCGAGACCGTGGCCCCGGTTGCGGCGAGCTGCTCGATCACCGGCAGGACGCGCCGCAGCTCCTCGTCCGCGTCGATCGCGGTCGCCCGCGGGTTGGTGGCCTCGCCGCCGACGTCGAGGATGTCGGCGCCGTCACGCGCGAGCTGCAGCCCGTGGGCGACAGCGCGCGCCGGATCGAGGAAGGCGCCGCCGTCGGAGAACGAGTCGGGCGTCACGTTGACGACGCCCATGACGAGGACGCCGTACGCGTCGCGCCCCAGCCGCACGCTAGGCCGGCTCGGGCGACGGATCCTTCTTGCCGAGCGGCGGAAGGATCGGGCGCTTGCGGGCTTCCTCGCTCTCGGCGGGGCCGGCAGCGGCCTCGGCGCGCTTCTTCGCGGCCGCGGAGATCGGGCGCTCGAGCTTGCCGCCCCGGAGGAGCGTGTCGATGTCGTCGCCATCGATCGTCTCGTACTCGAGCAGGGCCTCGGAGATCATCTCGAGCTCCTTGCGGTGCTCGCGCAGGATCTTCATCGCTCGCTCGTACTCCTGGACCACGATCCGGCGGATCTCGGCGTCGATGCGCTTCGCGGTGTCCTCGGACAGCGACGTCCCGCTCGAGAAGTCACGGCCGAGGAACACCTCCTGCTTGCCGCTCGAGAAGTTCAGCGGGCCGAACTCCTCGGACATGCCCCACTCGGTCACCATCGACCGCGCGAGCTCGGTGGCCCGCTCGATGTCGTTGCCGGCGCCCGTGGTCTTGTGCGCGAACACGATCTCCTCGGCGACCCGGCCGCCCATCAGGATCGCGATCTGGTTCGTCGCGAACTCGGCGGTCATGTTGAGGCGGTCTTCGTGCGGGAGCTGCTGGGTGACGCCGAGCGCGCGGCCGCGCGGGATGATCGTGACCTTGTGGACCGGATCGGCGGAGTCGCCGCCGGGACCGGCGACGAAGCGAGCGACCAGCGCGTGACCGGCCTCGTGGACCGCGGTCGTGCGCTTCTCCTTGTCGGAGATGATCATCGAGCGGCGTTCGGCGCCCATCAGGACCTTGTCCTTGGCCTCCTCGAAGTCCTCCATCTCGACCTTGTCCTTGTCGCGGCGGGCAGCGATCAGCGCTGCCTCGTTGACGAGGAACTCGAGATCGGCGCCGGAGAACCCGGGCGTGCCGCGGGCGAGGATCTCGAGATCGACGCCGCTGATCGGGACCTTGCGGGTGTGGACGGCGAGGATGCCCATGCGACCACGCAGATCCGGGCGCGGGACGACGATCCGGCGATCGAAGCGACCCGGGCGTAGCAGCGCGGGATCGAGGACGTCGGGGCGGTTGGTGGCGGCGATGATGATCACGCCGTCGTTGGACTCGAAGCCATCCATCTCGACGAGCAGCTGGTTCAGTGTCTGCTCGCGCTCGTCGTGACCGCCGCCGAGCCCGGCGCCACGGTGGCGGCCGACTGCGTCGATCTCGTCGATGAAGATGATGCACGGGGCGTTCTTCTTGCCCTGCTCGAACAGGTCGCGGACGCGGCTCGCGCCGACGCCGACGAACATCTCGACGAAGTCCGAGCCGCTGATCGAGAAGAACGGAACGCCCGCCTCACCGGCGATCGCGCGTGCCAGCAGCGTCTTGCCGGTTCCGGGCGAGCCCATCATCAGCACACCCTTCGGGATCCGACCGCCGAGGCGCGTGAACTTCTTCGGGTCCTTCAGGAAGGCGATGATCTCCTCGACCTCGTCCTTGGCCTCTTCGATCCCGGCGACGTCCTTGAACGTGACGCGGTTCTGGTGGTCGGAGAGCAGCTTCGCCTTCGACTTACCGAACGACATCGCCTTGCCGCCACCAGACTGCAGCTGGCGCATGAAGAGGAAGAAGATGCCGACGAGCAACAGCATCGGCAGCCACCACACGAGGACCTGCGGCCAGATGCTCGAGTCGTCCTTCGGCTTGGAGGAGAACTGGATACCGGCCTCGGTGATCTCCTTTGGCCACGTGCCAGGGTAGTCGGCGTAGACGATCTTCTTGATGTTCGCAGCGTCGCCCGACTTCATCGTGATGACGTACCGAGCGCTGTGTTGACCGCGCTCCTCCGCCTTGATGGACTCGATGTTCCCGGCCTCGGCTGGGTTCGCCAGCATCTTGTGGAAGGCGGTAGCGTCGATCTCCTTTTCCTTGGACGAGGAGTCCGTGAACATCGAGTAGATGCTCACGAACATGAGGATCAGGATGGCCCAGATCAGTATGGTCTTGTGAGATTGGCGCACCGGCAGATCCCGCTCGTCGTGACGACGTTGTTGGCCTTCAGCATGGGGCCTTTCCCCTTGCTTGCAAAGCCGATTATCCCCAAAAGCTCCCGCCCATTTGGCCGGGTTCAGGTAGGGCGGACTCGTGTACGCCGTGCGCGATCCCGATGTGTTCCGCCCACACGATGACGTGAGCCGGCGTGCTCACCAGGACCCGCGCCGCGGCCCGCGTGGCACGTGGGATCTTCGCGTCGATGTAGAGGTCGGACAGCTTGCGCGACCGGCCCTTCAGCCGTGCCGGCCGCATCCGATCGCCCGGTTGCCACGTGCGCATCACGTACTCGCCAGCGGGCGTCCTGACTGTCCGAGCTTCGGACACTGCTGTCCGTGCCGGGGTTCCCAGGTTCCGGATCGCGCTGAGCTCGCCGTACGATCGCACGAGGCGCGCGCCCGGCACGTCGACCGCGATCTCGCCCCGCTCCGGCGCCGTCACCAGGCGGTCGATCGCCTCGAGATGGACGGCCTCGCAGTCCAGCCCGGCCGCCTCGAGAGCCAGCGAGATCGCGCGCTTGCGAATCGCCACGGGTTGCTTCGCGAGCGCGCCGCACGCCACCGGGAGCCGTGCGAACGGCCGCGCCGCGGCATCGACGATCTCGAGCCACTCCGCGGCACTGGCCGCGAGCCGGATCAGCGCCGCATCGACCTGCGGGTTCTCGCGCCGTAACAGCGGGAGCAGCTCGCGGCGTGCGCGGACCCGCGCGATCGCGGAATCGTCGTTCATCGGATCGTGCCACGTCGGCAGCGCATGGGCAGCGACGTAGTCCTCGACCTCGGCATGCTCGAGCGCGAGCAGCGGTCGCCAGACGTGGCCGCGCCGGCGCGGGATCGCGACGAGCCCCGCCGGACCGGTGCCTCGCACGATCCGCAGCAGCACGGTCTCGGCCTGATCGCGCGCGGTGTGGCCGACGAGCACCGCGATCACGCCGAGCTCCTCCACGAGTGCGTGAAGCGCCGCATAGCGAGCGTCGCGGGCCGCCGCCTCGACCGAAGCCCGGCGCTCCACGACGACACGGCGAATCACCGCCGCTGCGCCCTGCCCGCGTGCCCAGGCCGCGACTCCCTCGCACACGACCGCGCTCCCCGCCGCCAGCCCGTGATCGATCGTCAGGACCACGACGTGAGGCGCTCCCGCGACCCGGATCGTTGCGGCGGCGAGCGCCATCGAGTCCGCCCCGCCCGAGCATGCGACGGCGTAGAGCCCCGGTCCGATCGTCGCGATCACCGAGCCCACCGCATGTTCGATGGCGTGCGCCATGGCGACGTGATAGCGCGGATTCCGCGCTGACTTCGGTGCTATAGGGCACCGGATGGCCGACCACGACGATCCTCCAGGGAATCCGGATGAGGGCGAGCCGACGGGCCCGCTGGCTCGGTTGCGCGCGCAGCTCGCCGGGCTGCGCGGCTACAAGCGGATCGACGCGCTGCTGTCCCAGGACGATGCCGAGGGCGCGATCGCCGCGCTGTCTCCGAACGAGGTGTTCGAGCTCGTGCACGAGGTCGGCTTCGAGGATGCCCAGGACCTCATCGCGCTCGCGACCCCGTCGCAGATCCAGGGCTGCTTCGACCTCGATGGCTGGAACCGCGATCAGCTCGAGATCGCACCGCTGACGCCGTGGCTCACCGCGCTCGTCGAGGCGGGGTTCGAGAAGCTCGGCCAGGTGTGGAGCAAGCTCGACATCGAGCTGCGCGCGCTGATCTTCCAGCGCCACATCAAGGTCTACGACACGTCGCTCGACGAGGCCCCCGCCGACGACAACGACGAGCCGATCATGCCAACACCGGATCGGTTCTTCCTGCTCGAGCTGTCGGGCGACGAGGAGACGCAGAAGCTGATCCAGCGGGTCGTCGAGGATCTCTATCGTGCCGATCCCGACGTCGCACGGCACACGATCATGGCGGCGCGCTCGGAGCCGCCCGCGGAGCTCGAGGAGATGAGCTATCGCTGGCGCGTCGCCCGGC
>JBKJUF010000475.1:0-19846 GCA_046590445.1 Kofleriaceae bacterium | reverse complement strand
GGCTCGTCTACGTGCCCGCGCGCTCGATCGGCAACTACGGCGGCGAGATCGACAACTGGCAGTGGCCGCGGCACACGGGCGACTTCGCGTTCTTTCGCGCGTACGTCGGTCCCGACGGCAAGCCGGCCGATCCCGCAGCGGCAAACATCCCCTACCGGCCCGCGCACGTGCTCAAGGTCTCCGAGCAGGGCCTGCGCCCGAGTGACTTCGTGATGATCACCGGCTTCCCGGGGCGCACCACGCGCACCAAGACGGCGCTCGAGGTGAAGCACGATGTCGAGTGGTACTACCCGTACTACCTCGAGCTCGCGAAGCAGCGCTACGCGATCGCCGAGGCTCACCTCAAGACCCCGGGCGACACCGCGATCAAGGCGGGCGTCCTCAAGCAGCGTGTCCAGAACGGCCTCGAGAAGATCGGCGGCGTGCTGAAGGGCCTGACCTCGGGTGACCTCCTCCAGCGCAAGGCCACCCTCGATCAGCAGACGAAGGCATGGGCCGCCGCGCCCGGCCGAGAGCAACACAAGGCCGCGATCGACCGCCTCGAGCAGCTCATCTTCGACGAGCAGCGCACGGCGCGCGCCGACTTCGATCGCGTCACCGCGTTCACCAGCTCGCCGCTGCTCGCCTCCGGGTTCGAGCTCACGCGCTGGGCCGAGGAGCGCGCGAAGCCCGATACCGAGCGCAAGGCCGGATATCAGGAGCGCGACGTGCGACCGGCGACGTCTGCACAGCAGCAGCTCACCAAGCAGTACGATGCCACGCTCGATCGCGCACAGCTCCGGCTCGCGCTCGTCCGCGCGCTCCAGCTCCCCGCCGCCGAGCGTCCATGGCTCCCGCTCCTCCTCGATGCGAAGCAGAAGCTCGATGAGGCGCTGATCGACAAGACCCTCGACACCTGGTTCAAGACAACCAAGCTCGTCGACGAGAAGCTCCGCCTCGACCTGCTACGTAACGGCACGAAAGCAAAGCTCGCCGCATCGAAGGATCCGTTCATCCGTGCCGCGCACAGGCTCTGGAAGATCTACAAGGCCGAGGAGAAGCGCAGCGATGCACGTACCGGCGAGCTGCTGCTCGTGGCACCTGTCTACGCCGACGCGATGCGCGAGGTCCTCGGCGGCCTGCTCGCGCCGGACGCGAACTCCACGCTGCGGATCACGTACGGCACGGTCAAGGCGTTCGCACCGAACGACTCGCCGTTCACCACTGCCTCACAGATCTTGCGCAAGAACACGGGCACGGAGCCGTTTGATACGCCGCCGGCGATGCTCGCCGCGATCGAGGCCAGGCAGTTCGGACCGTACGCCGGCGCGGACGGCGACCTCCCCGTCAACTTCCTCAGCGACCTCGACACCACCGGCGGCAACTCTGGCTCCGCCGTCCTCAACGACACGGGTGAGCTCGTCGGTCTCAACTTCGACAGCACGATCCAGGGCGTCGCATCCGATGTCGTGTTCGACGGCGCAACGACGCGGAAGATCCACGTCGACGTGCGCTACATGCTGTGGGTGATGGACAAGGTCGACGGCGCCGATCATCTCCTCGAGGAGATGGGTATCAAGCCGCGGCTCTGACGCTATCGCGACGGTAGCGCCGACGAGTCAGCGACGCTTGGCGAGGGTCCACAGCAGCTCGGCAAGCGCTGCGCCTGCCGTGCGTGTGCGCAGCTTCAAGATCCGTTTCTTCCGGTCCAATCTACGTATCAGGGTGCGTGATGTAGGGTCAGTCCGCGACACACGTACCGCCGCCGGCCGGCGACAGCGGACATGGACCGCTGCTGTCGTCGCACTCCGGCGTTTCGAACACCGCGCAGTGCTCGCCTGTCTTGCACTCCGCATCGGTTGCGCAGAACACGGGCGGCAGGAAGCATTCCGTGTACAAAACTTCTGCGTTCGGTGCCGAACACTCCCAGCAGATGGTCCCGTCGGGTTGTTGCGAGGTCACTTCGCAGACGACCGGATCGGACGATACGACGCCGCACTCGGGGTCGCCAATCGGTTGCGCGTCGGCGTCGTAACACTGCACGCACTGCTCGTCGGGATTCCACCCACCGCCGCCACCGCCAGTGCTGCCGTCGCCATTGCCAACAGGAGCGTCGGGATCCACGGTGCCAGACTCGCTGATCGATAGAAAATAGCATTGCGCAGGGCCGGGCACGATCACGCAGCCGTTGGTCCCGCCCCCGCCAGCGTCGTCCGGCGTCACTTCGGCGCCGGCGCACTCGGTCGAGACAAAGTACCCGTCACGATCGAGGTCCGAGAGCAGCTGGGTTCGCGTTTCGCGGGTGACGCCGTCGCTCGAACATCCAGGTCCAAATAACGCGAGCGTCATCACGCACGCTGCGAACAAGGGACGTGAAACTGACGTGGTGGGCTGCATGGTGCGTTCCTTGGTGAGTTGCACCCACTCAGCTCGTGCGGCATCCATGCCAACCACCCCGCTCGCCAACCCTTCTGAAGCCGGCGATGTTCTAGACTTTCGCGGACCCGACCGGCAGGTTTTCGGAACCAGCGTCATCACGATCCTCGAAATTTCGTGGATCTTCGGCGAGCAGCACCAGCCGGCGCGCTGCCATCGTCGCCCGCGGAATCGCACCGCCTCGGTGGTGTTATCGGCATCGTGACATTCGCGCCGTTCTCGTTCGGAAACGGCGAGTTTCAAGACGCGATCGACCGGCACCTCGCCGCGAGAGCGTTCTTGCTCTGGGCCATCGGGAGCCTCCTCGCCGGCGTCGGGTTCTGGCGCGAGGCACGGCATCGGGCGACTGCGTTCTACGTTTTCTCGGCGGCGGCGATCGTCGGGGGCGTTCTCCACGCGGCGACCCATCACTAACACACCAGCGTTATTCGCCATCTGCGCGCGAGCTGACGAGCGACTCGATCGAGGCCGCGAGCCGCGCCGCTTGCGCGACGAGCGCGTCGTGGACCAGGCGAACGCGGGTCGGCAGGCGGCGCGTCGGCCACACGATGGTGAAGCGAGTGCTGCGGCCGGGGCGCAGCACGTGGACGAGCCGGCCGGCTTGCAGGTCGACGTAGACGATCGGCGCCGGAATCAGCGCGAAGCCGAGCCCGGCGAGCGCGGCATCGCGCGCGGTCTCGAACGTGTTGACGGTGACGGGCCCCGACACCTGCACGCTCTGACCGTCGACGGTCCACGTCTCGTCCTTGCGCCGCGCGATGCACGGAAGTCGTTCGAGGGCGGCAACCTCGGCGGGCCGCTCGTGGCGTTGCAAGAGCTCAGGGCTCGCGACGACGAGCTGGGGCGTCGCGAACAGCGGGCGTGCGACGAACGTGGGCGTGCTGTCGACCGAGCCCGCGCGGATCGCGAGGTCGACGCCACCGCGGACGAGGTCGACGAGGGCTTCGTCGAGAACGAGGTCGAAGCGCACGGCTGGATGCGCCCGCTGAACCTCGGCGATCGTCGGGACCAGCAGCGACGGTCCAAGGCCAAACGGCGCCGTCACGCGCACGGTGCCCGAGGCGTGCACTTGCGCCGAGCGTGCCTCTCGATCGGCCTGTTCGACGTGGGCGACGATCGCGGCGCACGCCTCGTGATAGCGAGAGCCGACCTCGGTGCAGCACCGCGGCAGACGACGACATCGCGGCCGTGACCGCGCAGGACGTCGCGGCACCGGAGGCCTGCGAGCCGCTCGTCGCCATCGCACGGCCGATCGCCGCGCCGCACTTCCACGACGACAAGCTGCAACAGACCGCGGGCAAGCTGACGCTGCGGCTCGGCGACTCCGGCGTCCGCACGGGCACCAGCATCGCGACGATCGTCGGTGTCGACGCGTCGGGGGCGCCGCTCGGCAACCACGACTGGCTGTTCGCCGACGCAGGCTTCCGCACGCAGAACGACAAGCTCGCGCTGATCCCCACGAGCGATCCGTGCGTCTTCGACGTCTCGTCGGAGATCTACATCGTCGAGGGCAGCGGCGTGTACGCGGGCTACGCGGGCACGGTGACGGGTGTTGACACCGTCGACTTCTGCGGCGCACCCGGAAAAGTCACGATCAGCGGGTTCGTCTGCCCGACGTAACCGCGGCCGGAAGGTGAGGGCCCAACGCACGAGCCCGACGGTAGCTCAGTCTCGGCAGTACGCAGGGAAGCTCGCCGGGAGGCCGCTCGCATACGGCGATGGCCACGCGCCGAAGGCGTTAGCGGTGAAGAACGCGGCGATGCTCGGGGCGGCGTCGAGCGGGATCTTGTGGCCCATGCCGTGATCGCAGATCGCGGCGAAGTGGCCTGCGGACGTGAGCGTTTGCTGGTAGCGCTCGCTCGCGGCTTTGAAGTCGAGACCGAACACGTTGTCGCTCGCGCCGCCAGCGAAGATCAGCGCGGCGAACTTGTTGATCGGGTTCTGCATCGCGGGGTTGAAGCCGTCGGGCATGCCGCCGGAGAACGTGGCGACGCTCGCGACGTAGGCCGAGCGCAGAAAGCTCATGGCGGTGGTCTGGAGGCCACCTGCGCTCATGCCCATGCTGTGCACGTGGAGCGGATCGATGCGGTTCGCGGCGGCGAGGCAAGCAACGATTTCGTCGGCGAGGATGAAGTCGTCGAGCTTGGGGCTTCCGTTGACGACGAACCACTCGAACTGACCAGCGCTGTCGTCGGAGTACGGCGTGGCAACGACGCCGCCGGCGGCCGTGATCGCGGCCTGCGTGGAGCCGAGCGAGTACACGGCCTCGACGGGCGAGCTACCGGTCGCGTGCCAGTAGATGACGAGCTCGCCTCGCTGCGTCGCGGCGGCATCGAGCGCGAGCTTGACCTTGCGCGCTGGGATGCCCGCGGGCGCGAACGTGACATCGCCGTTCGCGAGCGTCGGGCACGTTCCCGTCGGAGCAGGAATCGTGGGCTGCACCATCGACACCGGCGCATCGACCGCGGTCGTGGCATCGGGGCCAACCTCCGGTCTGCCGGCCGATTCACCACACGCTACGAGGACGGGGATGAGGACAAGGACAGGCAGGGTACGCATCGCGCGGTACCTGACAACATGCGGCGGGGTTTCGACCATGACCGGGCCCGGCCAAAGACATGACCGCTATGACCCCTTCGGCGCCCTGCCCGTCCAGCGCTTGTAGGCGCGGCTAAACGCGCTCGGCTCGGAGAACCCGAGGGCGAACGCGATCTCTTTTACCGCGACACCGCTCTCGAGCAGCTGGTCAGCGCGCTCGCGACGGACCTCGTCGACGATTCCGCGCAGGGTCTGCCGGTTGTGCTGGAGATGACGGCGCAGCGTGCGCGCACTGATGCCGAGGCGCTTCGCGATGACATCGGGCGAGGTCGCGCCCTCGAAGTTTTCCGCGGCCGCGGTGCGCACGCGAACGATAAACGGATTGCGCGTGCCCGCGATCAGCTGCGCGACCGTCGCCTCGAGCGCGCCCGACGTGATCGGATCGGCACCCGCGAGCGGCAGCTCCAGCTGCGATGGTTCGATCTCGAGCTCGTCGTACTCGGCGCCGAACGTGACCGGCGCGCGAAACACGTCGGCGTACGCGGGATGTGGCTCGCCGTGATGCGCGAACCGAACCGCGCGCAACGTGAACGCACCGTGCGTTGCCTCGCGCGCACGCAGCGCGAGTGACGCGAACGGATACTCGATCAGGATGCGACCGCGCGGTTCGCCCACGACGACGGGATGCTGCCGCACGATCGCGACGTCACCTTCGTCGAGCGAGAGCGTCGTGCGGCGCGTGACCATCGCCCAGAACTTCACGGCGCGCGTGAGTGCATCGCGCACGGTGCCGCTCAGCCAGACCATGTGGCCGAACAGGCCGAGCGGCCGAGCCAATGCACGCCTTGCCATCGTCAGCGCGAACACAGGATCGTCGCGGCGCACCGCGATCGCGGCGAGCAACGCGTCGACGCGTACGGGGTCGACGTAACTGTTCGGCGGCATCGCATCCTCGACGCCGAGCGCTTCGAGAAACCGCGCCGGCTCGACATCGAGCTGCCCGAGCAGCTCGGCGAGCGGCCGTAGCAACGCCACGGAGATGCCGTGTCTTGCCTCCATGCTGCCCGAGCGTACACGTGAACAACACGTGAAGCGGCTGGTCGCGACCCACGTGAGTGCGCGGGCGTTCTCATTTCGTACCAGAGACGATCAGCGATGCCGATCAGTCGGCGACCTCGACCCGATCGCGGCCCGCTTGCTTCGCGCGATAGAGTGCAGCGTCGGCGCGTGCGAGGAGCGCGTCGCGCGACTCACCAGCGACGCGCTCGGCAACGCCCGCCGAGATCGTGACCGTGACCCGTTGGCCGTCGATCGTTGTCCCCATGGCGACGGCCGATCGTACGCGCTCGGCGATCCGCGCCGCTTGGGCACGATCGACATGAGGTAACAGCAGCACGAACTCTTCGCCCCCGTAGCGAACGACCGCATCGCCTTCGCGCACCGTATCGCCACATACGGCCGCCACTTCGCGGAGGACGAGATCACCGGTCGCATGACCGTACGTGTCGTTGAAGCGCTTGAAGTGGTCGACGTCGATCATCACGGCAGATAGTGGGGAGACCACGTCATCGTCGCCGAGTTGGGGGAACGCGAGGTCGAGGCCGCGGCGGTTGAGGGCGCCAGTGAGCGGATCGACCCGCGATAGTCGAGACAGCCGTGCGATCTCGAGGTAGGGGCCACACAAGGCTGCAACTAGAACGACGAGTTTCTCCTGACGCTCGTCGAATGTCGCGTTTGGATCAACGACGCTGATCACGCCTGTACACTCGGCGCCTGCACAGATTGGCGCACCAAGGAACGCGCCCATCTTCTCCATGCCGGGCCGCGAAGCAAACCGCGGATCCAGTTCAGCCTCGCCGACGCGAATCGCTTGACCGTGCTCCACGATCCAGCCAATCAAGCCTTCGCCGGTTCGAAAGCCTGCGGGGCGCTGGTGCAGCGGCTGACCAGCGCGCCCCACCGATATCAGCGATGTGCGAGTCGGATCCAGGAGCCGTACGCTCACCCGTTTTGCTCCGACGATCTCTGCCGTGCTGTCCGCGATCAGTTGCATCAGACCCTCGAGCGGCTGCGGTTCGCGCATGCGTTCGATCAGCCGGAGCAACGCGTCGAGAGGATCCACGTGGCCATTATTACCCTTTTGCTCGCTCGCGACGGTCGGCTGTTTGTTACCGCCGGTTTCGCCGTCTTCCCTTGATCGCGAACTTCGTTCCGACAGGGATCAATTGATGACGATCTGCTTGAGATCGAGGCCGCCGGCGAACATGTACGAGACCGCGTTCGAGTAGCCGTACACGAGCACGCCGCACGTGCCCGGGCACGAGACCTTGTGCTGGCCGGCGTTCACGACGTGGCGGGTCGCGCGATACATGCCGTTCGCGAACGCCGTCATCTGGATCGGCAAGCCGTCGACGAGCACCGCGCCGTTCGTGGGCGCCGCGATCGACAGGAAGTTCTTGCTGTACTGCGACGGCGTCAGGATCGTGTAGTCGGTGCGGAACTGCTCGGTCGGTACCGCGATCGCCATCGAAGGATCGCCCTCGCCCACCGCGCCGCCGAAGAACGGGTCCTGCCAGATCGCGGACTGCAGGTAGTGGCCGACGAGCACCGGCTCGGACGCCGTGATCGCGGTGTCCGCGGCGATCTTGACCTGACAGTGCTGGCCGGGCTGCAGCGTCGGGCACGTGCCGGTCGGCGGCGGGTCGAATGTCAGCGTCGTGTTCGGCTTCTGCGCCATGATCCGGAGGACGTCGAGCTCCTTGGTGCCGCGCGGCTGGCTGCGCGCGATCGCGAACGTCTTCCCCCACGTCGACGTCGGGAACATCATGTCCTCGATGTGATCGGCGCAGCACGGGCCGACGACGTTGGTCTGGTTCGGCGGCGTCATCTCGCCAAAGCCCATGGCCTCGTGACCGCCGAACACGCCGAACGTCGACGTGCCGTTGACCGAGCGGACCTTGGTACCGGTGAGATCGCCGCCCGGCGAGGCCTGCAGGGTCAGGATGTCGTGCGCGTTGAGCGTGAACATGGTCGGCGCGTTCGCCGCGATCGAGACCTGCGTCGCGCTCGCGCGCACCGTCGCGGTCGGCGTGACCTCGATGACGGTGTTGTCCTCCCACGCCACGATCGCGAGGTACCCGTGATAGCTGTGGTTGCCCGGCGCTGGCATCCGGCGATCCTCGGTGGGCCAGCTCATCGTGAAGTATTCGACGTCGTACGCGGTGCGCGGGATCAGGAGCGACGCGTCGTTCGAGAACACGTTGACGTTGTCGAGCGGGTTGAACTGATACGCGACGATCGGCAGGTCCGACGTGATCTTGTAGGCCTTGTTCTCGGTGCCCGTACCGTCGACGGACTGGTCCGGAATCGACTGCGGCGTCGCCTGCGGCAGGAGCGCGGCGACCTGGCCGGCCGGCACGCTGCGCATGAACGTCGTGCCGTTCGCGGCGGTCACCGTGACGTTGACGGTGCGCGACTGCGGGTTCGACACGACCATCGCGAACGGCGACTTCTGGGCGTCGAGGACGCAGACGTTCATGCTCTTGCAGGTGAAGTTTGCGGGACACGTGTTGCCCGGCGGGTCGCAGAGGCCCGCGACCTGGGAGTTGTTCGCGTTGCCACAGGCCTGGATCGTCACGTTCTTCACGCCGGGTGTGCCGGCGCAGTTGAGCGAGCCCTGGGTGCCGATCACCTCGACGGCGTTATCGAGATCGGCGGCCCAGTACTCGCAGCCGACGTAGCTCTTGTTCATCGCGGCGTCGGCGCAGGCGTTCACGCACTGACCGTTCTGGCAGATGTTCTGCCCGGTGCACGCCTCGACCCGGCCGCCGACGTTGCCGCTCGGATCGCAGGCGAACACGTTGCCGTCCTTGCAGACGTTGACGCCGGGGTTGCATTGCGCGCAGCCGATCGCGTCGACGCAGGTGATCGGACAGTCCTCCTGGGTCGCCCACATCCCCTGGTTGCAGACCTGGTACGTGCTCGCGGCGCAGCGATGCGTGCCGTCGGTGCAGTCCGGCGCGGTCGCATCGGACTCGGTGTCGTCGCCGGAATTGCCGCGGTTTGACGGTCCGCATCCGAGAGCCAGGCCGAACAGCAGCGCGAGGCAAGTGACGAGGCGCATGAGGTCTCCGATCAGTTGCAGGCGCCGGTGGCGCAGTCACACGGTGCCGGCGCGTCCGCGAGCTTGCACTCGTCGACGACGACGTTTTGCAGCAAGAACTGCTCGACCTGGCGGAGCGCCGCCGGGTTGCGGTTGACGCCCGAGTGCGTGCCGTTGTCTTCCTTCGGCGGCACGTTGGTGTCCGGCGGCAGCGGCAACGGGTGCTCGTCGTAGAGCGTCACGCCGTTCGGTAGCGGCCCGGCCGCGAGCGGCAGCCCCCACGCCGGCTTGACCGACGGTGCGAGCATCGGCAGCCCCATCTCGCGCGCGACCATCTCCGTGGCGATGTTGGTCACCAGGCTATCGCCGATCGCGTACCACATCAGGATGTTCTTCACCGGGTTGCCGAACAGCGGGTCCTTGATGACGTGCGCGGCGGTCGTGATCGGATCGTACAGCTCGAAGCCCATGCCGAGGCTCATCGCGAGGTTCAGCTGGTAGTACTCGGGGTCGACATAGGCGCCCTGTGCTGCGCCGAGGAGCAGCGACCACGCGGTCGACCGCTCGAACAGCATCGACCAGTTGCCGCCGGGCACCGCGAGCACGGCCTTCGTGATGTTCGGGTCGTACGCCATGAAGGTGTTACCCATGATCCCGCCGAGCGAGCCACCGACGTAGTACGTGCGCGCGGGATCGATCACCGGCGCGCCGTTGAACTGGAACTCCGGCGCGGCAGCCATCGGTCCGCGCGCGACCGACTCGAGCGCGATGAAGTCGATCACCGACTGCGCGAGCTTCTCGGTGATCTGCGGGCCGCGGTTGAGATCGTTGACCGCGAGCGCTGCGAGCGCGACCTGGCGCGAGGTCAGGCCGATGAAGTCGCCGGCGATCACGATCAGGCAGTGATCCTGGGCGAGCTGGATGACGAAGTCGTCCTCGAGGTACTCCGCCGACGAGCCGAACAGGCCGTGGCCGAAGATGATCGTCGGGCGCGGCAGCGGCATGGTCTGCACGCACGTCGGGACCACGGCGGCGAACTTCGCGTCGCGGAACCCGCTGGCAATCGGCGCGTGGCTCGCGTCGCGCTGCAGCACCGACGAGTCGGCCTCTCCGTTGGTCAGGAAGTTCGGCGACTTGAAGGTGCCGAGGTAGCGCCGATACGTCGACGCGGTGTTCGACTGCGCGGTCGCGGTGAACGCCAGGTTCGCACCGTTCGTGCCGATCGCGGGCAGCGCCGCGGCGCGCATCGCCGTGAGATCGGCGCGCAGGAGGTCGTCAGAGACCGTCACGAAGTCCCAGGCGAGCACGAGCTCGGCGCGCGGCACGCCGGCGGCCTCGAGCGCCGCGAACATCGCCGGTGCGCCTTCCTGCAGCGTGGCGAATAGCGGGTGGCTGAAGCCGCGACCGTCGCGGAGCGCCGCGAAGCCCGGCGAGACCGGAAGCTCACCGCCGTCGGCAGCCTTCACGGCGCTGCGGACGCCGACCACGTAACGCGACTTCGGGTTGAGCCGCGCGAGCGGGCGGATGATCAGCGCGCGCTTCGCGACCTCGACCGTGTTCTGGTCGACCTCGGCGAAGAAGGGGATGCGCGCGCCGGTCGAGATCTCGACGAAGACGATGGGCGAGTCTGCTGCGAGCGACGCGTCGGGATCCTTGAACGTCGGCAGGCCCTGCGCGGACACGCCGGTCGGGAACATCGCGAGCATCGGCGCGACCGCCGAGAACCCGTCCCACCGGTTGAAGCCATCGGGCTCGACGACGACACCGTCGACGTTGATCGGCATCGCGCCGCGCGGGATCGCGATCCGAAAGCCGGTCGGCGAGCTGGTATCGGCCTTCGCATAGATCATCGACGGCCACGGCAACATGCAGCCCTGGCCACCGAGCGGATTGCAGTCGTCGGCGATGCCGCTGGTGTTGCCGTCGTCGCCGCACGCGGCGGCCGAGACAAGCAACCCGAGTGCAAGAGCACGGACGGCGCGGTTCCCCATTGCGACGGACCCTAACACCGGTGCGGCGTCGACAGGCAAGCCACTTCTCTGTGGCACACCTCACGCTGACCGGACGGCAGCGAGCTCGGCTGGCCGAGCGACGGCGGAGGTCACAACTTGCTGCGGCCGCTGGTTTTCGCGACTCTCCGGCGCCCCGTGTACGTCCGGCTCCTCGACAAGCTCCTCTATCGCCACCCGTTCGAGGGTGGTAGCGCACGGCGTTATGCCCGACTGGAGCAACGCGCGTTCGGGGACCTCGATGCGCGGATCCTCGTCACGCTCGACCTCGCGGGCGCGCGGAGATTCCTCGATCTGGGGTGCGGCCCCGGCACGCTGGCCCGCGCCGCGCGCGCCAACCATCCGTCCCTCCACGTGATCGCGATCGATCCGAGCCGCGACTTCGCGAGCCGTCCCGGGTTCGTGCGCGCCGCCGGCGAGGCGCTGCCACTCGCCGACCGATCGATCGACGTCGCCGCGTGTGTCTCCTCGCTCCGGCACGTTCGTGACCGCGCGGCCACGCTGGCCGAGCTCCGCCGCGTCGTCCACGGTCGCCTGGTGATCGTCGAGCTCGACCCCGCGGCCGACCGCACGCGAATCGCAAACCACGCCGAACAGCTCGGCTCCGTGATCCTGCAGCACGTGTTCGGTCCGCTCGTCGTCAAGACCGCACCGCCCGCCGATACGATCGTCGAGCTCGCGGAGGCCGCGGGCTGGACCTGCCACGCGCGACGCTCCGATCCGATCCAGCCGGTCTACTTCCTGGAGCTCGCGTGAGAGGCTGGATGCGCCGCACCACCGAGCTGCACGACGAGCTCGCGTCGATCGCCGACCCCGATCCGCGGTGGTGGCTGCTCGCCGGTGGCGTCGCCGCCGCCGAGCCGTGGCCCGCCCGCGCGTCGTATGTGCAGTCCGACGGCGATCCTGTCGAAGACACGCTGCTCGCGTACCGCGCACCGCCGCCCGCCGATCCGCTCACCGACGCGATCGCCCGTGCCCGTGCTGCGCGCAGCGCGGTCCGCGCACTCGACGGCGAGTTCCCAGGTCAGCCACTCGCGGTCACCGTACGCCGTGGCGCCGGCACGACCACCGAGCCGAGCACCCTCGATGTCGCGGCCTTCGCGATCGGCGCGCACTGTCTCGTCGCCGCGCTCGACGATCCGTCGCTTCCCGCGCAGCTTGCAGCCGCTGCGCGCGGCGAGGCACCCCGCCCGTGGCACGGCGCGACCCCCTTCGTCTGCCTGACCCTCGGCGATGATCCACTGGCGGTCGCTCGCCACGCCCACCGTCGTGCTTGGACCGATCAGGGTGGCCCGTGGCTCGGCCTCGGCCGCAGCAGCGAGCTCACCACGATCTCGACCTGCCACATGATCATCGACGGCTACGCCCACGCTTGCCTCGCCGCCCGCATCGGGGACGGTGTCAACCTTGTCAACCTTGCGGGTCCGCCTGCACCCGAAAGGTTGACAAGGTTGACACCGTCCCCGGTCGAAAGGTTGACAAGGTTGACACCGTCCCCGGTTGCCGGCGGGGTGCCGCTCGGGGTGGCGTGGCGCGAGCTCGCAGCGCCGGTGCCACGCGCTATCCCGCTCGCGTACGCGCTCGGCCGCTTGTTGCATGCCCGCGTGGGCCGCCGGGACGCTCGGTTCTCGCCGACGTTTCAGATTCCGATCGCACCCGGCCACCGCGACGATCCGATGCGCCGGCGGCGACGCGTGGTCCCCGCGATCGTGAGCGTGCGGTTTGCGGACGGCATGCCCGAGCCGTTCGCGGCGTTCGAGGTCCGTGCGCGCGAGGCGCTCGCGCGCACGGCGCAAGGGGTCGGGCTGTGCTCGCGGCTGCTCGCGGCGGCCAAGGCGGCGCCGGCGCCGGTCGCCTGGAAGCGCAAGGGGATCAGCGCCCAGCGCCCGCGCTGGCTCGATCGGTTCGCCGACGCGATCGGCGGTCGCGCCTGCCTGTCGCGGATGCGGTTCGACCTCGCGACCCCGCCGATCTGCGCGGTGTCGTCGCCGGCGCGCCTGGCAACACCTCACGACTCGATGGGCGCGTGCGTGATCACCGTGCTCGAGGACGGCACGCGGGGCGCGATCACCGCATGCGGCTCGGGCCTCGCCGGCACGCCGGCGTCGGCGGCCGAGTTGCTCGACGAGCTGTTCGAGCTGCTGCCCTAACGCTTGGTGTCCAGGTTCGCGTCGTCGATCGACCGAACGTGCGCAGCACGCCGGCGACGCGTCAGCTTCGTTACGAGTGCTGGCGCGGGTGCTACCGCGTTGGCGTCGCGCGGGCCATCACGGCATCTGGTTCTTGCGAGCCGCGAGCATCTCGATCAGATCCATCTTCGTCAGGATGCCGGTCACGGTGCGCTGATCGTCGACGACGATTGCCACTTCGCCGCGCTCGAAGATCCGCGGCAGCTCGCTCGAGCTCGCGTTGAGCGCGACTGTCGAGACCTTGCGCTCCATGATCTCCGCCGCGATCGTGTCCTTGGTCACCCGACCTGCCACGAGGTGATGCAGCAGATCGCTCTCGGTCAGGATGCCGACGAGCTTGCCCTCATCGAGCACGGGCATCTGCGAGATGCCGTGCTCCTTGAAGAGCTCGGTCGCGCGGCCGAGCTTGTCGTTCAGGTCGAGCGCGATCACGTCGCGGCGGCCGAGCGCACGCACGACGTCGCCGACCGTGCCGACCTCCCAGTCGCCCTTGACGAAGCCCTGCTGGCGCATCCAGCGGTCGTCGACGAACTTCGTCAGGTAGTTACGGATCGAATCGGCCAGGATCACGACGACGCGCTTGCCAGGCCCGAGCTCGCGGCAGACCTGGAGCGCCGCCCACACCGCCGACCCCGCCGAGCCACCGACGAGGAGCCCCTCCTGACGGATCAGCTGGCGCGCCATCAGGAAGGAGTCGCGATCGGTCGACTTGATCCACTGATCGACGAGCCGGCGATCGAGCACGTCGGGAATGAAGTCGTAGCCGATGCCCTCGACCTTGTAGCTCTTGATCTCGCCGGGCCCCGCGAGGATCGAACCCTCGGGATCGACGCCGACGATCTTGCAGCCGGGCACCTCGCGCTTGATGACCCGCGCGACGCCCGTGATCGTGCCGCCGGTGCCCGCCGTCATCACGACCGCGTCGAGCTTGCCGCCGCACTGATCGATGATCTCGCGCCCCGTGCCCTCCTCGTGCGCCATCGGGTTCGACGGGTTCGCGTACTGATCGAGGATGTGCGAGTTCGGGATGACTTCCTTGAGCCGCTTCGCGACGCCGATGTGGCTCTCCGGCGAGTCCCACGCGGCCTCGGTCGGGGTGCGGATGATCTCCGCACCGAGCGCCTCGAGGACGACCTGCTTCTCCTGCGACATCTTCTCGGGCAGCGTGATGATCACGCGGTATCCGCGCACCGCCGCCGCCATCGCGATGCCAATGCCGGTGTTGCCGCTGGTCGGTTCGATCAGCGTGTCGCCGGGCTTGATGCGGCCCTCGCGCTCGGCGTCGAGGAGCATGCGGACGCCGATGCGGTCCTTGACGGAGCCGCCGGGGTTCATGAACTCGCACTTGCCGAGCAGCTCGCAGGGCAGGCCCTTCGAGATGCGCGACAGCCGCACCAGCGGGGTGTGGCCGGTGGTGTCCAGGATCGAATCGAGAATGTGCTCCGTCGCCATCGCGCGGAGCTTACTGCATCGCGCGCGCCGCGGCCGCTAGCCGACGATCGGCAATTCGAAGAAGAACCGCGAGCCCTGGCCCGGGCTGCTGATCACGCCGATCCGGCCGCGGTGTGCGTCGACGATCCGCCGGCTGATGAACAGCCCGAGACCGTGCCCATCCTGGCCCTCGGCGCCCGGCAGGCGCCGGTAGCGATCGAACACGTTGCGTGCTTGCTCGGGTGTCAGCCCGGCGCCGCGATCGGCGACCGAGACCCGGGCGCGCTGCTGCACACGATCGAGGACGATCGTGACCGGCGTGGTGCTGTACTTCAGCGCGTTGCTGATGAAGTTCGCGAGCACGCGTTCGAGGCGATTGGCGTCCGCGTTGACCAGGGCAGCATCCTCGAGCTGTACGATCACCCGGCCACGATCGACCGACGACACCGCGCGCTCGATCGTGCTCGCGACCAAGCGGCCGAGGTCGATGCGCTCGAGTCGGAGGTGAAACGCTCCGGAGTCGACCGCGGCGAGGTCGAGCAGATCTCCGACCAGCCGATCGACATACGCGGCGTTTTGGATGATGCGCTCGAGGCTGCGCCGGACCTCGGGCTGCTCGGCGATCGCCCGGTGTTGCTCGAGTAACTCCGCCTCGAGCATGATGATCGAGAGCGGCGTCCGCACGTCATGGGCGATCAGTGTCGTGCGCTCGTCGACGGTCTGTGCCTCGTGTGCGCGTTGCGACAGGTTATCGCGCGTGCCCTTGGCGATATTCGGCACCGCCGGCTCCACGTCGTCGACAGCGGCAACCTCGGGTGATCGCTGCGGGCCGTGCGCGGTGGGTTTGCGAAGCGTCGTCATCGAAAGGTGTTGTTCCAGTGTCATTGCGCGGTGGATGAGTTGCAACTCGCGACAATGTGCGGCGAGCGCCCACAGCGTCGTCCACGAGTCGTCGCGGCTGCCTCAAGAGCGCGAAAATTCTCACTCTCGCTACGCACAGCATCTCGTGGCGCAGCTCTCCTCCCGGTCGCCTCACCTAATAGCTCGCGGGATCGCTCGCGATCCCATCACACTCGCAGACGTAGCGTTGCGTCGCCGAGCACAGCTGATCGATGTAGTTGTACGCTGGGCTCTCCGTCTCGACGCAGCGTTCGCTCGTGATCAGGTCCGGCTCGCCCGCCGTCCACGGCAAGTAGGTCGCCGGCACGCCGGTGACGGTCAGCCAGGTCCCGAGCGTCACGCGATCGGTCACGCCGATCCAGAGGTCGCGCGTCGGCAACAGCGTCACCACGAGGTCGCGCTCGTTCTGGTCCTCGAAGATCGCGAGGTGCTGGCCGTCCGCGGCGCACGCGGCCTGCGCCTGATCCCAGGTGGCCGAGTTGTCGACCGCGAGGTACTTCGAGGTCGTAGCGACCACGATCTGGTAGCTCGCCGGGCACGGCGCGAGGAAGCCGTCCGGGCGCAGGCCGTCGGTGATACCGTCGCTGGTGACGTCGCCGGTGATCGAGCCGTCGGCCGGCATGGCGTCGCCGCCGCGGATCGGCTCGAAGCCGATCCGGCACCCCGCGACCAGCACGAAGCACATGCAACCCACATGCTTCAGCACAACGCGATGGTACCGCGCCTGGTCGGCATGACGTCTCGACGCGCCGGCACAATTACGGCCTCGCGCACGCAGAACTTCCGCTGCATGATCGCGCGATGGAGGTGACGATCGATCCGATCCGCATCGCCTACTTCCAGGTCCGCCCGGATCTGCCAGCCGAGCTGCGCTCGCCCGTGTTCCGTTGAGCACGTGATCGCGCAGCCTCCGGCCGCATAGCGAACGCGTCCAAACGATGGTAATCAGGCCCAGATGTCGTCCGTGGACCAACTCCTCGAACTCCTCGACCGCCGCATCGTCGTCCTCGACGGAGCGATGGGCACGATGATCCAGGATCTCGGGCTCGCCGACGAGGCGACCTGGCGCGGCGAGCGGTTCGCGAACCACGCGGTCTCGCTCAAGGGCTGCAGCGATCTGCTCGCGCTGACCCAGCCCACCGCGATCGAGGACATCCACTACCGCTTCCTCAAGGCCGGCGCCGACATCATCGAGACCAACACGTTCACCGGTACCTCGGTCTCGCTCGCCGACTACGACCTGCAGGATCACGTTCGCGACATCAACCTCGCCGCCGCCGCGGCCGCTCGCCGTGCTGCCGACCGCGCCGCGCAGGAAGACGGCCGGCCACGCTGGGTCGCCGGCTCGATCGGCCCGACGACCAAGACCTCCTCGCTATCGCCCGACGTCAATGATCCCGGCGCGCGCGCGATCACGTTTCGCCAGCTCGTCGACGCGTTCGCCGAACAGGCGCGCGCGCTGATCGAGGGCGGCATCGATCTGATCCTCACCGAGACCCACATCGACACGCTCAACTGCAAGGCGGCGCTGTACGCCTTCGAGGAGCTGTTCGCGGAGGGTGTCCGCCGCGTGCCGGTGATCGCGAGCGTCACGATCCCCGATCGCTCGGGCCGCACGCTCTCGGGGCAGACGATCGAGGCGTTCTTCAACTCCGTCTCGCACGCGAACCTCTTCGCGATCTCGATCAACTGCGCGCTCGGTGCCGACGACATGCGGCCGCACGTCGCCGAGCTCGCGCGGATCGCCGGGCTCCGCACCGCTTGCTACCCCAACGCCGGCCTGCCGAACGAGTTCGGAGGCTACGACGACACCCCCGAGCACATGGCGAAGGTGCTCGGCGACTTCGCGCGCGAGGGCATGCTGAACCTCGTCGGCGGCTGCTGTGGCACGCGCCCCGAGCACATCGCCGCGATCCGCGCCGCCGTCGACGGCGTCACCCGCCGCACGATCGCGACGCCCGCGAAGTACATGCGCCTCTCGGGCCTCGAGCCGCTCACGATCACACCGGAGACGAACTTCGTCGTCGTCGGCGAGCGCACGAACGTCACCGGCTCCGCCGCGTTCCGCCGGCTGATCAAGGACGACAAGTACGACGAGGCCGTCGCGGTCGCGCGCCAGCAAGTCGAGGGCGGCGCGAACATCCTCGATGTCTGCATGGACGAGGGCATGCTCGACGGCGTCGCGGCGATGCGCCGGTTCGTCAACCTGATCGCCGCCGAGCCCGACATCGCGCGGATCCCGGTGATGGTCGATTCGTCGAAGTTCTCGGTGATCGAGGCCGGCCTCGAGTGTCTGCAGGGCAAGGGCGTCGTCAACTCGATCTCGCTCAAGGAGGGCGAGGAGTCGTTCATCCGCCAGGCGCAGGTCGTCCGCCGGTTCGGCGCGGCCGTCGTCGTGATGGCGTTCGACGAGACCGGTCAGGCGACCACCGTCGATCACCGCCTCGTGATCGCCCACCGCGCGTACAAGATCCTGACCGAGCAAGTCGGGTTCCCCGCCGAGGACATCATCTTCGACCCGAACATCCTCACGATCGGCACCGGCATCGAGGAGCACGACCCCTACGCGGTCCACTTCATCGACGCGGTACGCCGCATCAAGCAGGAGCTCCCCGGGACCAAGGTCTCGGGCGGCGTGTCGAACCTGTCGTTCTCGTTCCGTACCTCGCCGCGCGTCCGCGAAGCGATGCACGCGGTCTTCCTCTATCACGCGATCAAGGCCGGCCTCGACATGGCGATCGTCAACGCCGGTCAGCTCGCGGTCTACGACGACATCGATCCCGTGCTGCGCGAGCACGTCGAGGATCTCGTCCTCAACCGCCGCCCCGACGCGACCGAGCGCATGCTCGTGCTCGCGGCGAGCTTCTCCGGCGAATCGGTCCGCAAGGAAGACGAGCTACTGTGGCGCAAGCTCCCGCTCAAGGAGCGGATGGCCCACGCGCTCGTCAACGGCATCACCGACTTCATCGATCCCGACGTCGCCGAGGCCCTCGCGACCTATCCCAAGCCGCTCGACATCATCGAGGGCCCGCTGATGGATGGCATGAACATCGTCGGCGAGCTGTTCGGCGCCGGGAAGATGTTCCTGCCGCAGGTCGTCAAGTCCGCGCGCGTGATGAAGAAGGCGGTCGCGATCCTCGAGCCGCTGATGGACGCCGAGAAGAAGGCGGCGGGAATCACCACCGCGAAGGGCAAGATGGTCATCGCGACCGTCAAGGGTGACGTCCACGACATCGGCAAGAACATCGTCGCCGTCGTGCTGCGCTGCAACGGCTACGAGGTCACCGATCTCGGCGTCATGGTGCCGGGCCACAAGATCCTCGACACCGCCACCGCGCTCGGCGTCGACATGGTCGGCCTCTCGGGCCTGTTCACGCCGTCGCTCGACGAGATGATCTCGGTCGCCACCGAGATGACCCGCCGCGGGATGACGATGCCGCTGCTGATCGGCGGCGCGACCACCTCCGGCAAGCACACCGCGGTCAAGGTCGCGCCCGCGTACTCGGGCCCTACCGTGCACGTCCCCGACGCCTCGCTCGCGGTCGGCGTCATGGGCAAGCTGCTCTCCACCGATCGCGATGGCTACATCGGCGAGATCAAGATCAAGCAGGACTCGGTCCGCTCCGCGCATCACTCGGCGCAGAAGCGGCCGCTCCTCTCGATCGAGCAGGCGCGCGCGCGCAAGCAGCAGCTCGTGTTCGACGAGACCACGATCCCGACCCCCGGGTTCCTCGGCGCGAAGAACCTCGACCTCGAGCTCGCCGAGCTCGTCCCGTGGATCGATTGGTCCCCGTTCTTCCACACCTGGGAGCTCAGCGGTCGCTATCCCGCGATCCTCCAGGACCCCAAGAAGGGCGACGCCGCGCGCAAGGTCTTCGCCGATGGCCAGGCGCTACTGAAGCAGATCGTCGACGGCAAGCTGCTGCGCGCGAAGGCGACCTACGGGTTCTACCCGGCCGGCACCAACGCCGACGACGAGATCGTGGTGTTCGACCCCGCTCGCAAGGGCGAGATCGCGCGGTTCCCGATGCCGCGCCAGCAGGAGGACAAGGACGTCTGCCTGTCGCTCGCTGACTTGATTGCTCCGCTCGCTCCCGCTCGCGGTGGCATTACGCCCCTCGGCGCGACACCGCGCGACCACCTCGGCGCGTTCATCGTCACCGCGGGCCTCGGCACCGACGAGCTCGCCGCGACCTTCGAACAGGACAACGACGACTACACGGCGATCATGACGAAGGCGCTCGCCGATCGGCTCGCAGAAG
>JBKJUF010000390.1:0-7561 GCA_046590445.1 Kofleriaceae bacterium | reverse complement strand
GCAGCGCAGGCTCGAGGTCGCGCGCGAGGAAGGGATGGAGGAAGAGATGCCGGAGATGGCGCAGGTGTCGGGGTCGTGACCGCCACGATCGTCGCGCCGTCGGTGGTGGTGCCGACGACCTGCGGCATCTCCGGCATCGCTTCCTCCATCGCTTCCTCGCGCGCGACCTCGAGCCTGCGCTGCCGCTTGCTCGCGCGCTGGAGGTCCGGCGTGATCGCGATCAGGTACGCGGTGACCTCGTGCATCTCGTGCTCGGTCAGCGGCCGGAACAGCGCGGGCTTCTCCGACATCCGCTCGACGGTGCTCCACCACCCCGACGGCGAGCGCGGCTTCGCGAGGATCGTCTTGAGGTCATGGCATTTCACGCAGTTGCCGAGCAGCACGTCGCGGCCGTTCGTCAGGGCCTTGGCGGTCGCGAGCTTCGCGAGCGCAGCCTCCGCCGGCAGTCCGGCCGTTGGCAGGAGCTGCGCAACACGCGCGAGGCTTGACGCCGACAGCACGTCACCACCCGGCGCGGCCGCCCGCAGCGCGCGCTCCTGGAACACGTACGGCAGCGACAGCCCGGTCAGCACGATCGTGCCGAGCATGATCGCGGTGCCGAGGTACGGCATCCACTCCTCGAAGTGACGGAAGAACCGGATGATCGCGATCTTGATCAGCAGCAAGAAGCCGATCGTGAAACCGAGGACGATATGCGCCGTCGTGCGCGCCGGGAACTCGACCTGGTACTCCCAGAGCCGCGGCACCATCTCCCACATCATCACGATGTAGATCAGCGCGAACAGGTAACCGAGCAGCCGATGCGTCCACATCGCCCAGCGTGGTGCGGTGCTCGTCTTCGTCACCTTGTCGAACGGGTACCCCCACAGGTGATACATGAGGAACATCGCCGCGAGCCCGACGACGACGAAGATCACACCGAGTGTTGCCGTGTTCATTGCAGCGGCAGCGTAAGACAAACTGACGGCAGTGCACGCATTCGCGGATCATTGCTGCAAGGTCATGGAGGTGAAGACATTGCGTTCGAGACATCACGTTTCAGGCAACGACCCGTTCGAGACATTTCGCGGATCTCGACGCCCGGGACGTCCGTGAATCGTGCAAGGCTACCGTCGTGATCTCCAGGTTCTGTCTCTCGCTCACGAGCGTCGTGCTGCTCGGGGGTTGCCTCGCTTCAGAGGAGCGCCCGGCTCGCTGGAGCTATATCCACGCCGCGATCTTGCAGCCGTCGTGCACGACCGCGGGCTGTCACTCCGGTCTCACCGCGATCGCCGGGCTCAACCTGTCGAACGCCGATCACGCGTACAACGTGCTGACCGGTCACGTCTGCGGCGAGCCGATCCGCCTGCAAGATCCGCTCGGCAACTACATCATACCGGGCAGCGCCGAGTACTCGACGCTTGTCCACCAGCTGCGCGGTGAGAACCGCGACGTGATGCCACCGGACATGCCGCTGCCCGCCGCCGAGATCGACCTCGTCGAGCGCTGGATCGACGTGGGGGCCGCATGCGATTAGCGATCATCACCGTCGGCACCGTCGCCTGCGCGCTCGCGCTGTCGGCCACCGCGCACGCGTATCCGCAGTTCCAGCTGTCGATGGGGACGGACCGCTGCATCACCTGTCACTTCTCGCCGGCCGGCGGCGGGTTGATCAACGACTACGGCCGCGACGAGGCCGGCAGCACGATCAGCCGCGGCGGTGACGGCCGGTTCGCACACGGCGCGTGGACGCCACCGTCGTGGTTCCAGCTCGGCCTCGATCTGCGCGGCGCGGCGGGCCTCAAGCTGCGCGAGCCGAAGACCGAGACGCTCGCGTTTCCGATGCAGACCGATCTCTACATCCGCGCGGGTGGCGAGCACATCTCGGTCACCATCACCGCGGGGCTGCGTGGCGGCGCGCGCGATCCGCAGCCGCCGCTCGTCGAGCGCCTGGTCTCGCGCGAGCATTACGCGATGTACGAGCGCGACAGCGGGACCTATGTCCGCGCCGGTCGGTTCTTCCCGATCTTCGGCATCCGCTCGCAGGATCACACCGCGTACGTGCGGCGCTACCTCGGCTTCCACACGCTCGAGGAGCCGTATGGCCTCGGCGCGGGAACCTACGGGACCAACTGGGAGGCCCACGTCTCGGCGTTCGTGCCGCGCCCCGTCGAGTTCCTCGGTGCGGGCCTCAAGGCGACGGGTGTCACCGCGTACTACGAGCGCCGGCTGTTCGACGAGACCGCGGCGATCGCCGGCCAGGCACGGGTCGCGACATCGTCGACCGACTCGCGGGTCACCGCCGGGATCGTCGGCAAGCGGTGGTTCGAGGAGGCCGAGGTGATGCTGCTCGGCGAGCTCGACCTGCAGCGCCAGGCGTTCGCCGACAACGCGGGTCCGACGCGCTACCAGCTCGCCGGCTACTTCGCCGCGAGTCGGTTCGTCGCGCGCGGCGTGATGGTCGGCGCCGCGATCCATCGCTGGCAACCGGATCTACGTGTCCACTCGGCGCGCGATGCGTACGAGGTCAACATCCAGTACTTCCCGCGGGCCCACCTCGAGCTGCACCTGTTGACGCGGGTCGCCGGCTCGGGCGACTTCGACGATCCGGGCCTGCTCACCCTCCTCCAGCTCCACTACTACCTATGAACCGCATCACGATCTTCGGGCTCTTCGGGCTCCTCGTCCTCTTGCTCGCCGCGTGTGCGCCCGACGTGCCCGCCGAGCCGAGCTTCCAGCAAGACATCCAGCCGATCCTCGCGGCGAACTGCATCCGCTGCCACGGCACCCCGGTGAAGGGCGCACCGAGCTACTTCCGGCTCGACATGTTCGAGGACGTCGAGGTGATCGATGCCAACGGCGTCGGCCTGATCACGATCGCGGGCGCGAAGTCGCAGGCCTCGCGGATCGCGGCGCGGGCGGCTGCCGGCGAGATGCCGCCGCGGTTCCCGCTCGACGACTGGCAGATCGAGATGCTCGCAAACTGGGAGCTGAATCCGGTGCGCGGCACGCGAGCCGACAACCGAGCGCCGACCGCGACCGTCGAGGCGATCGTCGACGAGGTCCTCGAAGAGACCCCCGGGATCCGCCGGTTCGTCACCATCACCGTGCGCGTCGACGATCTGGATCCCGATGTCGTCGGCGGCGTGCTGCGGGCCCGGCTCGGCGAGACCGTGTTCCCGATCGGCATGATCCACTCGGGCATCAACCGCATCCGCTGGGAGACGACCGCGATCGCGCCCGGCGAATTCACGCTCGACGCGGTCCTCGACGATGGCGGCGTCATGGTCACGGTCGCGCTCGGCTCGCTCGAGGTGAACCCATGACCCGCATCCCGTGCATCGCGTTCGTGCTGCTCGCCGCCTGTGGCGAGGTCGTGGATGTGACCTTTCCGACCGAGTACGAGAGCTGGGGCGTCACCGCGCCGGGCAAGCGGGTGGTCGTCACCGGCAACGCACCCGGTCACTCCAACAGCTACCGCATCATCTACGCCGACGCGACCGCGAGCGATCCGGCGGAGTTCGTCATCGGCTACCCCGAGGGCTCGACGATCGTGAAGGAGATCTACGACCTCGCCGACGATGGCGGCCCCGGCGAGCTCAAGTACCTCGCGCTGATGCGACGGATCGGCCCGGTCAGCAAGGCGCTCGAGGACGAGGGCGGCTGGCTGTTCACCGAGACCGACCGCGCGGGCGAGCCCGAGACGACCTTCGACTTCTGCTGGAACCGCTGCCACGTCGCCGCGCCGTACAACGGCGCCTGGTACGACTACCGCCACCAACGATGACCCCGATTCCGACCGCGAGCGCGTACGCCTTCACCCGAGACCGACTATGCCACGTCGCTCTCTGCGGTACCCAGCCCGCAACCTCTTGACCTTGTTCGCGAACTCGGTCCTCACCGGTGTGGTCGAGCGCGTGAGGTCACGTGAGCAGATACCAGCGGACCGCTCGGTGAGTGACATGCGAGGATGCTCGCCATGCGCGCATCGTCTGTCCTTTCCTCTGGCCTCGCTGCTGTCCTTGCCCTCGCGGTCTGCCCGCTCGTCGCGGACGCTCACATCCACCTGACGAGCCCGCTCGCGCGGACCGACGGGCTGACGACGGACCAGAAGGAACAGCATTGCGGCGTTGCCGGCCAGACCCGCAACCCGGCGCGCGTCACGACGTTCCGCCCCGGCGAGACGATCACGGTCACGTGGATGGAGACGATCAACCATCCCGGCCACTACCGGATCGCATTCCAGCCGAACGGCTCGGTGTTCTCGATCCCGAAGGCGGCGGCTGGTGGTGGCTTTCCCAACACGAACGAGGAAGGCACCGACGCCGCGACCGGCACGATCGTGCTCAAGGATCTGATCCCCGACGCGATGCTCAGCACGCAGATCACGTTGCCCACCATGGAGTGCGCCAACTGCACGCTGCAGTTCATCCAGGTCATGACCGACAAGCCGCCATACACGCTCGACGCGGCGAGCGATGACATCTACTTCAACTGCGCCGACATCACGCTGGCAAACAACGCACCGATGGTCGACGCGGGTCCCACCGCGGGTCCCGATGCGGCGCCCGGCGGCGGCGGTGGCGGCCCTGCTGATACGACCGGCGGCTGTGCCGTCGGCGGGCTGAGTGGAAACGGTTTCGCGCTCGCGCTTGGACTGCTCGGTCTCGTGACGCTGCGCCGACGCCGACGCTGACCGCTATCCGCTCGGCGGCAAGCAGGCCTGAAGCGTTCCTCCGCTGCGCTTCCAATCAATCGTCACCTTCGCCGTCGCTCGGTCAGACGGCCTCGCTCCCCTACGATCAATTGTCCTTCGCGCCTTCCCTGATCCAGACCAAGATCTTCAGGTAGTCGGGATCCTGCGGGTTCGCGAAGGTCGCGGTCTGATGGTTCGGCGGCTCCTCGCGGAGCGGCTTCGTGAGGAGCAAGCTCGCCTCGGGCGTCGCGACCTTGACGCGCGTCGTCGACTCGACGGTCAGCTCCTTGTAGACGAGGTTCGCGCTGCCATCGAGCGTGAGCCCACCGAGGTCGCGACCGGCGCCACCACCCGAGTGACAGGCGACGCACCCGCGGCCGGTGAAGATCGGAAACACCGTGTTCGCGAACGAGACGTTGGTCGGTAGCACCGGGCCCATGCCGTCGATCACCTGGGCGACCGCGAGCGTCACCGAGCCTGCGGCGACCGGCGAGGTCGCCATGTCGAGCGTCGCGGTCGCGTTCGCGGCGATGCCCGCGGACACGACGCCGGGCGCCAGCTCGAAGAACACCACGAGCCCCGATGCCGAGCTCGTGGTCACGCCGGGCGCCGGCATGCCGTTGGCGTCGAGGAAGAACGGACCCTTGAGATCGGGGCCCCCGGTCATCACGAGGTTGCTGGCAGCGACACCGGATTTTGGCGCGCCGGCGGTGTCGGTCAGCCGCACGATCAGCACGCCGCGTGCGGCCGCTGGTGTCACCGCGAATGCGCTGGCGAGGCTCGCGAGATAGGTCTCCTTGACGACCGGAGCCTTGACGCCCGAGACGTTGGAGGTCGTGACCTCGACGACCTGGCTGAACGTTGCGCGATAGGTCGGCGGGGCGGATGCGAGGATCTGAAAGATCGAGTTCTCGGGGATCTCGGTGATCGTGAACGTCGAACCCTGCGAGCTGATCATCGGCGCTGGCGTGATGCCAGACGCGGTCACGCTCACGCTCGTGTCGACCGCCGCACCGCCCTGGAAGTCGACGACCTCGCCGGTGACGGTGAGCGAGCCGCCGAGCGGTTCCTCGCTGGAGTCATCACCGCCGCAGCCGAAGATGGCCATCGCGAGCACACAGCAGACATGACGAGCGTACATCGATGCTCCTTTTCCCCAGCTCGAACATAGTGGACCGATCCCCGAAGCGGTCGCAGCTTTCCTGCTGCCCGAACCTGACAGCGATCTCACAGGAGCCCGTACCGGCCCGGATATCCTGGCATCTGAGGCGCCATTCGCGGCGTCGTCAGCGGAGATCCGGACGCGAAAAGCCCGACGCCGCGGAGATCTCCACGCACGTTGGGCAGGTCAGCGTCGGCTTCGCGATCGGCTCGAGCTAGTGCTCGACAAACGACTCGCCGTCGCGCGTCCGTGAGGCATTCGCCTCGTTCGCACCGACGCCAGCGACCGTGGCTTCGCCCTGGCGCCGAACCCACCACTCCCTCGCAACGTCACCAAGCTCGCGCATCGCGGCGTTCTTGATAAATCCGAAAGCGAGGGTCCCGATCGTGGCAGTCAGCGCACCGATCAAGCCGCTCTTGACCTCGGCCTGACCGACGGGCACCGAAGAGCGCCGACGGCGACCGCTGCCGGGGATCGCGAGGAGCGCACCGATCGCGAACGCGATGCCGACTGCCGCACGCGGATGCGCGGCGATGTGGGCCTTCACGTCGAACTTGCGGCGTGCATCCTCGATGCGACGAGCGACCTCTTCCATGCGAGCGAACATCGAGGCCTTGGCGTCCTCGACGCGGCGATCTGCCTGACTCTCGGTTGTGGGGTCCATGACTTACGCCTTTCGTTAGCGGCGGAACAGACGCATGCCGACGTATCCGGCGGCGAACGCGATGCCGACCGCCTTCAGCGGGTTGGCGCGAATAAAGTCGGTCGCACGATCGGCGTAGACGTTGCCGCGCGAGACCACCTGGGTCTTGGCGTCGACGACCTTGTTCTTGATCTGGTCGACCTTCTCGTGCCCCTGATCGACGAGGCCCTTCACGCTCTCCTTGATCGAGTCGATCCGCTGGTCGAGGCCAGAGCCGGTCACGCCGGTCGCCGGGATTCCACTGCCGCCGTTACGAGTGTTCATCTGGAGCGCTCCTGAAGATGTTGGATGGGAAACGGGTTATCGACGGTCAACGGAGCACGCGGCGTGCCTCACGACTGGTTAGCTAACAGGGGATGTGGAGGACCGACTCCGTGCGCCATCGCCTCGTCGTGCGCGCTCACCGTGCGAGCGTTTCCGAGCACATGGCGCGTGGCGCAAGCGCACGACGGGCGCCAACGTCACAAACTCACCCAAACCTCACCAATGACTCACGTTGAACGGAGTTTCGATGTCGGCGCGTGTCGTCTGCGCACAGCGCAGCCGATTCAGCGACGCTTGGGATCGGCGATGATCTCGCCGGCAATCGAGTCTCGTGGCGCGCGTGGCGCGACCGTGCGGTCGTTGTTGTGCTGCGCGGCCATGGTGTCGGGGACAGGAGCGATGTCCGGGGTCCACCGCGGCTTGCGAACCACGGGCAGGAGCTCGGTGGTGCCAAACTCGAGCGCGTCGGGGTCGATCACCACGACCTCGTCGGACGGGATGATCATCGCGGCCATCGGCCGGGCACGCGCTGCCTTGGGGGCTCGCGGTTCGACGCCGGTCAGCTCGAACTCCTCGTAGGCCGACGCGAGCTCGATCGCGATGGCGCGGCCGATCTGACGGACCTCGAGAGCGCCTGGGCGGGCCGAGGGCTCCTTGTCGAGCATCTGGTGAACGAGGGCGCAGAGCTCGGGGGGCGCGTTGCACTTGCGCGCGAGCGGCTCGGGCTCCGACGACAGGTGCATGCAGACGACCTCGG
>JBKJUF010000382.1:0-13758 GCA_046590445.1 Kofleriaceae bacterium | reverse complement strand
TCGGCGACGAACACGCCGGCGCCGAAGCGCTGGAGCTGGACGGCGCCCTGGAACGCCATCGTCATGCCCATCAGGAACGACAGCAGCCCGACGATGAACACCCCCTCGACGCCCATCCGGGCGCACTGGATCAACAGCGCACCCTCGGGCAGCCGCTTCTTGCGGCGCGCGACCAGCACGGTCTGCCGGCCGGTCTCGTAGATCAGGCCCCACAGGCCACGCGCGCTGACGACGGCCTTGATCATGCCGCCGCCCATCCGCTCGACGATGCCGGCTTCCTGCTCGGAGGCAGCGGGCTTGCCGACGTGCTCGGGGACGATGTCGAAGGCCGCGCGGTGGTGGTCCGCCAGCTCGGTCATCTCGAGCGTCTTGCCCGACCGCTTGAGCTGCTTGCCTACCAGCGAGATCACGGCGACGCCGGACGAGTCGAGGCGGCCGACGTCCTTGAAGTCGAGGACGATCTGCTTGATGTCGCGGCGGCGGCTCACCGTCCGCAGCCGGCCGTAGAGCGCGTTGGCGGAAGCGACGACGAGGTCGCCGGTCAGCCGCACCTTAGCCGCACGCCCATCGCGCTCGATGGTGGTGACGAGACCGGGCGACATGCGCGAACGGTCATTGCAAGATCGCGCGCAGCCCCAGGTGACCGTCTGACCGTGCGCGATCCGTGCCGGCGCGCCACGGTGGGCGCCGACGAGCGCAGCCCGCGCGCCAGCGCGCGGTGATCGTCGTCAGTGGTCGGTGGGCGAGGGCCCGGCGTCGGCGGGCGGGCCGGTCGGCGTGACCCCGCGCGGTTCGCGGGTGAGGTATGGGATGTTCGCGGCCTCGAGCGCGGCGCGCAGGTCGTCCCAGTCGCCTTGTCGCGCATCGCCGGTGATCAGGACCTCCGCGCCCGAGGTGAGCTTGCACGCCTTGATCGCCTCGGCGCGGGTTGCCCGCTTGCCGTCGACGGTCAGCTCCTTGCGCGCGAGCCGGATCGCGCAGCGGGTCGGTCTCGGGTCGGCGGTGATCGCGCTGCCGATCCGTTTGCCGGTCTCCTTGCCGCTGCCGCCGAGGCCAAAGCCGCTGCCGCAGCGGAGGAACATCACGGCCGCGATCGCCGCTGCCAGGAGCAGCACGAGCACGGCGAGCCGGCGCCGTGTCCGCCGGCGGTCGAGCTCTCTCGCGACGTCCCTCGCGAGCCTGCGTTTTTCGAGATCGGTCATGGGGTGGGCGGCAGCACCACCGGCGGCGATGCTGGAACCGGCGCAGGTGAGGGTACCAGCGTTGCAGGGTCGACGATCGTGGCGAGGCCGTGCTGGTCGGCGAGGCAGCGCAGCAGATCGTCGTGGAGTCCACGATGCAATGCCCGCGGCAGCTCGGCAAGCGCGACGGTCGGCGCGATGATCACGAGGTGCTTGGTGAGGTCGGGCAGACCGAGGTGGACGGCGACGATCCGGCAGGCCCGCAGCTCCGCCGAGCGGTCTCCGAGATACGCGAGCGCGGCATCGGGATCGGGGCTGTGCTCGAGTAGCGGGACATCGAGCGCGCGGCGCGCGCCGTCGACCTCGATCGCCTCGAGGGTGCCGTCCGCGGCGACCCGCACGACGAGCGCGCTCCGGCCGTCGAGGTCGGCCTTGACGTTCGCGAGCGCGCGGGCACGCAGCGCGGCGACGTCGGGCGTGATCACGGGGGGCGCCACCGGCTCGGACGGCGGCGGCGGGGCCGGGGCGGCCTGCGCGGCGAGCTGCTGGCTCGTGGCCGCCGCGCGGATCAGCGCGAGGAACACGATGATGAACAGCACGTCGAGCAGCGAGGTCAGGTCAGGCGTGTAGCGCGTGCCCCGCCGGCTGCGTGGCCTCATGCCGGCACCGTCTCGGCGCCCGCGGGGATTCGCTTCGTCATCCGCCGCGCATCCCACGCCTCGAGGTTCTTCTCGCAGGCGTCGACCCAGGCGGTGAGCCGCATCGCGAAGCTCGCCGACAGCGCGATGCTGCACGCCAGGCCCGCGATCGTCGTCCACACCGCGAGCGCGAGCGGCGCGAGGAGCTGCTCGACGTCGGTGCCGGCGTACGCGAGCGACAGCCCGATCCCGACGACCGTGCCGAGGAGCCCGAGCTGGCGCAGCAGATCCGTCCAGAACGCGAGCGCGGGCTCGAGGCGGTGCGCGCGCATCTGCCAGCTCCGCACCTGCTTCTGCGCCCACGCCGCATCGCTCGCGTGAAGGACCGCGTGCGACTCGTCGCGGATCTCGTGCGCCTGCAGCGACGCCGAAGTCTTCGAACCCGGCACCTCCGCCACCAGCTCGTCACCGAGATGGTCGGTGAGCGCGCGCACCCACGACAGCTCGCGACGGACGTGCAACCAGCCGGCGAGGAACACGAACACGATGAACGCGCACATCGCGATCGTCAGCCCCCAGCCCTGAACGAACGACTCCATCGCGGAGCCATCATATCGCTACTGTGCGAAGACGGTGTCTTCCTGGTCGGGGATCACGTTTCCGGCCTCATCGCGGCAGGCGGTACCCGCCCCGGACGCGTCCTTGCACGCGCTCGTCGAGCACGGGTAGGGCGTCGCGAGCTTGGTCTTCGGCTCGATGAACATCGGGTTGACGAGCCAGGCGTTGTTCTCGTTGTGATACGCGAAGCACATCAACTCCTTCTTCTGGCGGTTGAGCGCGAGCTTGTACTTGGCGTCACGCATGAAGTCGATGTCGGTGTCGGAGTCGCCGGCGCCAAAGAACTGGCGGTCGGTCACCGGGCGTCGCTCGATCGCCGTCGCGGTGGTGTCGCCGAAGATCACCTTGTTGACCCAGCAGCGCTTGCCCTCGATGTACGAGATCATCGAGTTGTCACCGGCGGGGACCGGGCCGCAGCCCTGGAAGTCGTAGGTCACGCGCCCCGCGGCATCGGGGACCTGCCGGATACCGATCACGCGGTCCGGCGAGACACCGACGAGCGGCACCATCGCCTCGACGACTGGCTGCGGCGACGCGGTGATCACCCAGACATCGTAGCCACGCGTCTGAAAGCCCCTGATGACGTCGGCGGTCTGCTCGTAGATCCGCAGCCAGCCGTTCACCGTCCTGGTGCCGACGACCTGCGTCCTGCCGATCGGCGCGGCGAGCATCGGCGTGACCGCGTCGAGCGTCATCTGCGAGATCTCGGCGGGCGTGTAGCCGGCGGCGAGCTGCGCGGTCCACGCGTACGTCGGCTCCATCCGGCGGTAGTTGTGGCCGGTGAACGCGGTCGCCCCGCCCCGCGTCTTGTTGTCGATGTACATCGACAGGATCTCGTCGGCGCAGCCGAGGTTCGTGCTGGTCGGTAGCGGCTGGCCCGCAGGGACGTCGGTGCCGCACGCCGCGGTCAGCGCCGCCGCACCGGCGTCGGTCAGGTAGCGGCTCGTGCGCTTCCAGTCCTGCGCCGGCGGCTGGAGGACCTTGTCGTGGGAGATCAGCCGGAACGTGATCGCGTCGCCGACGTCGTTCTTGAGGACGGTGTTGTCCCAGTCAAACAGCGCGATCGGCTTCTTGTTGTGCTTGTAGCCGGGGCTCTGGCAGCCCGCTTCGTCCATCCAGGCGGTGACGGTCTCGCGGTTCGTGCCGTGCCACGGCAGATCGGTGCGCAGCGCGGACGGTGCGCACGGCTTCTTCGCGAGCGCATCGACGCCGGGCTGCGGCGCCGGTGCGAGCTTGTCGGGAGCGTCCGCATCGGGCGTCGGCTCGGAGGTGTCGGTGCAGCCGGCGCCGGCGAGCACGAGGCAGAGGAGGGAGGCCAGCTGGGTCGTCCTGTTCATCATGATCCCCTTGTGCCGGGTGGCCTCGTGAACGCGACATGACGCCAGCGTGAAGGACGCGTGAACCAAGTCATGAACAACACCTGTGAATCATCCGCACGTCGCAGCGCGTCCTCGACGTGACACCACAACAGCAGGCGTGAGCGGCGCGCGCGCCGGCATTCCGCGAGACTGGACCGATGACGGAACGGGTCGGCGCGAAGGCTCTCGTCGGTTCGCTCGCGCTGCACCTCGTGCTCGGTGCGCTCGGCGCGCTCGTGCTGGCTCGAGACCGCGCCGGTGATGCTCACGCGCGGTCACACGACGGGACGCGCGACGTGATCGCGATCGAGATCGTTGCCGCGCGGCCGGCGCCACCGCGTGACGTGGCCGGCGGTGGATCGTTCGCGACCACCGCGAGCGCGCCAGTCCCGAGCGTCGCGCCCGTGCGTGCGGCCGGTCGAGCGCGCCGCATCGCGCCGCGACCCGAACGGCACGAGCTCGGGACGTACGCGATCGACGCGAGCCAGCCGGGAGCCGCCGCGTCGCCCGGTGGCGTCGATCGAGCCGGCGATGGTGGCGAGGGCACGGGGCTCGGCGGATATCGCGGACCGGGCATCGGGTTTGGCGACGGCGGGCGCATCGAGCTCGTGCGTGATCTCCCGACGCCGCCACCGGCCCCCGTCGCAGACGTGCCGCCACCGTCGCGCGCGCGGTCGGCGAGGCTGATCTATCCTTCGCGCCAGCGCGCCATCGAGGAGGGCCGGCTGTTCGTCGCGCGGGTTACCGTCGATCACGACGGCTACGTGATCGGCGCCCGGCTCGTGCGAGGTTTCGGGGGACCACGCGACGACGAGGCCGCCGACCTGATCTTCCGATTTCGCTACGCGGCCGCGCTCGACGATGCGGGCCGGCCGATCCGCTCGAGCTTCGAGCAGCGCTTCCACGTCAATCGCTGAGCGTGACTCGCGACCGCGCCGTGCATCACCGATACCTCACAAGCGGAACGCCAAAGTTCCGGTATAGGTGAGAATTACCGTGTCGCCACAGAACCCGTCGATCGAATCTATCTCGTACAGGGCGATCCGGGTGCTGGCAAGACGACGCTCGGGCTGCAGTTTCTGCTGTCAGGTGCCCGCGAGGGCGAGCGTTGTCTGTACATCTCGTTGTCGGAGACCATCGCGGAGATCCGCGCGGTCGCGGACTCGCACGGCTGGGATCTCTCCGCGCTCGAGCAGAGCTCGGGTCTCGAGGACAACACGCTGTTCGAGCCCGCCGAGGTCGAGCTTCACGAGACCACGCGCGTGCTCGGCCACGTCGAGCGCGTCAAGCCGCAACGCGTCGTGTTCGACTCGCTCTCGGAGCTGCGCCTGCTCGCGCAGAGCGCGCTGCGCTACCGCCGCCAGATCCTCAGCCTCAAGCAGTACTTCGCCGGCAAGGACACCACCGTGCTCCTGCTCGACGATCGACGGACCGAGCGGCCTCGCTCAGCTCTCGAGCGAACGGTTTGCGCTCGCGCTGATCGACGTCGGGCTACCGGGACTCGATGGCTACGAGCTCGTGCGTCGCGCGCGCGCGCTCGTCGATGGCCGGATCCGGCTGGTCGCGATGTCGGGCTACGGCCAGGCCGAGGACCGCGAGCGCGCCCTCGCGGCCGGCTGCGATCTCCACCTGACCAAGCCGGTCAGCGTCGCCGATCTGCGGCGCGTGCTCGCCGAGACCGCGGAGCTATCGTCGCAGGTCGCGCATCTGTAAGCTCGCGGCTCATGCGCGCGATCGTGATCACGAAGCCTGGTGGGCCCGAGGTGCTCGCCGTCGTCGACCGTCCACGTCCCGAACCGTCGCGCGGCGAGGTTCGCGTCCGCGTCCGCGCGACCGCGGTCAACCGCGCCGATCTCCTGCAGCGGATGGGCGCGTACCCGGCGCCGGCGGATGCGCCCGCCGACATCCCGGGCCTCGAGCTTGCCGGCGAGGTCGACGCACTCGGCCCCGGCGTCGAGCGGCTCGCGATCGGCGATCGCGTGTTCGGACTCGTCGGCGGCGGCAGCTATGCGGAGGCGATCGTCACGCACGAGCGCGCGCTCGCGAAGATCCCCGATGGCCTGTCCTTCGAGGACGCGGCCGCGATCCCCGAGGCGTTCATCACCGCCCACGACGCGATCGTGGGCCAGGCCGGGCTGACCGCTGGCGAGATCTTGCTCGTGCACGCGGTCGGATCCGGCGTTGGCACCGCGGCGGTCCAGCTCGCGCGCGCGCTCGGCGCGTTCTCGATCGGCACCGCGCGCACGCCCGACAAGCTCGCGCGCGCGAAGGCCCTCGGCCTCGACGCCGGCGTGGTCGCAGAAGCCGGCAAGTTCGCGGACGCGGTGAAGCGGATCGGCGCGCCTGCCGTCGTGCTCGAGCTCGTCGGCGGCGGCTACGTCGACGAGGATCTGCGCTGCATCGCGACGCGCGGCCGGATCGTGCTCGTCGGGCTCATGGCCGGTGCGCGGAGCGAGCTCGATCTCGGGCTCCTGCTGCGCAAGCGGATCCGCGTGACCGGCACCGTGCTGCGCTCGCGGCCGCTCGAGGAGAAGCTCGCGGCGATGCGCGTGTTCGAGGATCAGGTCGTTCCGCTCGTCGCGCGCGGCAAGCTCGTGCCGGTGATCGACACCGTGATGCCGCTCGCGGAGGCGGCGGCGGCGCACGCGCGGATGGCGAGCAACGTCGGGTTCGGCAAGATCGTCCTGCGCGTCGAGTAGCCATGGCCAGCGGCGTCGCCAGCACCTGAATGACGCATCTCGTTAGAACTCCACGGCCGCGTCCGGGCACCGCCGTTGCACACCGGCGTGGGCATCCAATCACGCTCTTGCCTAGCCTTTCGGAGTTATCTCATGCGCGTCTCCATGTTCTCGACTGGCCTCGCGGCCCTCCTCGCCATCGGCCTGCTTCCCGGCTGTGCCACCGATACGCCCGCCGACGAGCTCGACGGTGAGTCCAGCGCCGACGGCGAGACCGGCAAGACCGACTTCTCGGCGGAGGCCTTCACGTTCTTCAGCGTGCAGCCAGACCTCCGCGCGTGCAGCTTCGACGCCCGCTGTGGCGGCTTCTTCGTGTCGCGTCCCAACCGCGCCTCGACGATCTGCGGCCGCGGCTCGACGGCCGCGCGCTGCTACGTCGACTCGATCGACTGGTCGGGCACCGCGATGCCCGCGTCGGTCGCGAAGTCCTACGAGGATCGCCTCCGCGCCGGCGAAACCCTCATCCTCAAGGGCGACATCGCCCCGGCACCCGATGACCGCGGCTCGTCACTCGCCGTCACCGAGGTGTGGGTCCCCGGCAGCTCGACCGGCACGAACGTCGGCGTCGCCGTCCTCGTGAAGGACAACGGCATCCGTTGCATCACCACGCCGTGCGCGAGCCTGACCGAGCAGAAGCTCAACTCGAACCTGTCCGCGCAGATCACCGACCTCGATCTCGCCGCCTCAGGCGCCGACGATCGCACCCTCGAGCTCGCGTCGAGCCAGCTCGCAGACGAGGGCGTCCTCGTCTTCGGCTATCGCTACTACCCGGCGCGCAACGCGAAGGGCCGCGAGGCGAACCAGTTCTACACGCGCGCGCCGGTTCCGCAGTTCTAACCGCGTATGAGGTCGTTTCAAGGTCGCTACGGCGGCGTCGCGGTCCGGTAGACCGGCAGCAGCTCGACGCGCTCGTCCCATGCCGGATGCCGGCGATAGAAGAAATCGCGGCGCATCCCCGCGCTCTTCGCTAGCTCCGGATCGGCCGCGAGCGCGGCGTCGAACGCAGCGCGCAGCGTCGGATCGGCCGCGAGCATCGCGCGCGCGACCTCCTCGACGACGTACGGCTCCATGTATTCCTTGCGCTCGAACACCGCGTTGAAGTGTCCCCACTGCGCGAGCGAATCCGGTAGCGCGGGCTCGAACAGGTGCATGACGAGGCGCGCGGTCGGCTGTCCGATCGGCACGAAGATCGCGCCACGCTCGAGCGTCCGGGTCTCGGCAGCCCACGCGCCGGTGATCGTCGCGCGGTGGCGGCCCTCGTACGGTGCGCCGAACGTCGCCTTCGTGGCGCGATACGCCTCGACGCCGACGCCGATGAGCGCCTCGCCACGGATCGCGGTGAACGTGATGCCGTGCTGCGCGAGCAGGCGCGCGACCAGCGGCGCGAAGCCTCCGTCGACGATGTAGCCGGCCCTTGGCGCGGTCACCGTGACGCTCGGTTCGACTTCGTCGAAGTACGGCACCTTCCAGATCTCGGGCGTCTGCTCGTCGTAGACGAGCCAGGTCCCGGTCGTCAGCTCCGAGGTGCGCTTCTCGTAGGCGTAGCCGCGAAACGCGAGCTCGCGGGAGCGCGTCGTGGTCTTCCACAGCAACGTGACGGGCTTGCCGGCGAGCGCGGCATCGGCTCGCGACACGGCGTCGGAGAGCTCGCGCCAGCCGCGCGCGTTCGCGATCGCGTGCTCGAGGACGGCCTGCAGCGCGTGGTACGTGCTCTTCGCGCGCTCGGGGTACGTCCGCCAGCTATGGGTCTCGACGAGCAGCCCGAGCCGGCCGCGCGACGCCATGTAGTAGTTGCCGAACCGCGGTGGTGAGTCGCCGTCTGAAAAACCGGAGGCTGGGTCGTTCTCGTCGTTGAACGACGGATAGAACGGCAGCGGCAGGTGACCGAGCGCGGCGAGCCGCTTTTGGAGATGCGCCGACAGCGCGTGCGCCGCCTCGTCGAGCCCGTCCGTACGGGGGGCGAACGGCGAGACCACCGCGCTGATGTCGTGTTCGAACTTCGCGCCGTCGGTCGAGTGCAGATCGATCAGCAGCACGGGGTCGGCGGTCCGCAGCACACCGATCACGGCCTGGGTCTCGGGCGCGTCGGCCTTGACGAAGTCGCGGTTGAGGTTGAGCCGTGCGGCGTTCGTCCGGAACCCCATCTCGATCGGCCCGCGCTGGTTCGGGCGGTGGTTCGGTCCGAACCGCTCGTGACCGTCGGGGTTGACGACCGGCACGAACACGATCGACACCGCGTCGAGCGCGCCGCGCGCGACCTTGCCATCGAGGAGATCGCGGAGGAACCGGAACCCGGCGTCCTTGCCTTCGATCTCGCCCGCGTGGATCCCGGCCTGGATGTAGATCACCGGCAAGTTCGGTCGGCGCGCGATCCGCAGGGCGAGCAGCGGACGGTCTTCGATGGTGCGACCGATCTCGTCGCAGCGCACGTGATCGTAGGTGCGCGCGAAGTCGTGGCAGAGCCGGACCGCCTCGTCGTAGCGACCGGTGCGCAGGTACCGCGACTGCTCCGCGGTGGACACCAGCGAGGGCCGCTGCGATCGCGGGCCGCCACATGCCGAAACGACTGTCAAAACGACGACGAGGCCCACGAGCGCATGGCGCATGGGCCTCGTTACCACGAGCCATCACGGGGATGGCGCGTCAGCGATCAGCGGTGGTCGCGGGGACGCTCGCGGGTCCGATCACGATCGTCGGCGCGGTTGTGCTGGTTGCCACGCACCCCCGGACGTCGCGGCTGCTCGCGGTGGTCGCGGAACCGGTCGTAGACCGGCACCGGACCCTGTACGCCCTGCGGCCGCGGCTGGGGCTGCTCGCGGTCGCGGAACCGATCATAGACCGGCGTTCCCGGCTGCGGCTGCTGTGTTGGGCGAACGTACGGCCGCTGATCGTAGCGGTGGTCGCGGACGACCGGGCCCTGACGGTAGCCGCGATCGTTGCTGTAGCGCCGCGAGACGTAGCCGTTCGGGCGATAGCGCGCGTACGCGTACGGTCGGTCGATGCTGACGACCGCACGAGGCGGCCGCGCGTAGACCCATCCGCCGGTGTACGAGTGCGAGCGGTACCAGGTACCGCCGTAGAATCGCCAGTAGTAGCTGTCCGAGTAGAAGATCGGTTCGTCGTAGTCGGCGATGACCTGGACGCCCGGGCTCACGTACACGAGGTCCGGCGCTGGCGCGGCGTACGTCGCGTGATAGCCCACGGTCCCGCTGCCGGCGCAACCCGTGGCGACGGCAGCGACGAGGAGAGCCGTATAGATGATTCGGCGCATGGATGATTCCTCCAGGCCCCTATCCAGCATGTCGCGTGCCAGGACGCTAACCGTCGACGATCCGAGCAAAACAGGTCCGAGCGAACGGTCGATCGTGCGCGGCCGCTCGATCGCATTGTGGCGATTGCACCCCAGAAACCGACATGTTTGCGCGATCGCCGCGTCGGCAATTGGCGCCGTCACGCGACGTCACAACTCTTGCTGATCGCGGCCGGGCTCGCGCTCGCGCCATCCGTGGCCGCGCATCCTGATCCGAAGTCCGATCCGAAGCCTGGCTGCGCGATTCATGCATCCGTTCGACCGCGATGACAAGCAGACCTCGCGGACATGACTCGACCGTCATGACGCTGCGGTAGAGTGGCGGCGCCATGGACAGCGCTGCCACCACCGTCTCCGAGTACCTCGCCTCGCTCGCCCCGGATCGCCGCGCCGCGATCGAGGCAGTGCGCGACGTCGTCAACGCGAACCTGCCGGCCGGGTACGAGGAGGGCATCCAGTACGGAATGATCGGCTGGTACGTCCCGCTCGCGCGGTATCCCGAGACCTACAACGGCCACCCGCTCGCGATCGCCTCGCTCGGCTCGCAGAAGAACCACATGGCGCTGTACCTGCCGAGCGTCTACGCGGACCCCGTGCTCGCGACCTGGTTTCGCAACGCATTTGCCGCGGCAGGCAAGAAGCTCGACATGGGCAAGTCGTGCGTGCGCTTCAAGTCGCTCGACGCGCTGCCGCTCGCGGTGATCGGCGAGACGATCGCGAAGGTGCCCGTCGACATGTTCCTCGCTGGCTACGAGGCCGCCAAGGGTCCCCCGAAGCCAGCGACGCCCGCGATCGTTGCGCAAGAGGGACCGGCCAGCACACCGACCAGCCAGCCGGCCCGCCAGCCAGTCAGCGCGAAACCGGCCAGCGCGAAACCGGCCAGCGCGACGCCCGCCGCGCAGGTCGCGACACGACCTGCCGCGCACGAGGCCGCGAAGCCGCGCACCGCGAAGACCGCGACCCCGAAGCCGGTTGCGAAGCCAGCGTCATCATCGAGGTCAGGATCCGTGAAGCCCGCCAAGGCTGCACCGAAGCGCAAGCGCGGCTGAGCTCAGACGATCTCGATCCACAGCTCGTTGCGACGCAGCATCGGCAGCGTGGCCGGCGAGTCGTAGGTCGCGAGCGTGACGCTGCCCTTCGCGGCGAGGCCGGCGTCGACGAGCGCGCGCAGGAAGCGGCGCTGCTGGAGCTCGATGTTGTCGCGCGTGAAGCGTCCGCGGAATTGATACACGGCGACCTTCTTCTCGGCGACCTCGCGTAGATCGACCCGCGTGTCCTTGGGGCGCGGCAGCGTCGACATGGCGCGATGCGGTGGCATCGCGAACGCGGTCGTGTATACGCCATCGCTCATCGTGGTCAGGATCGGCGTTCCGACCGCGAGCGACTCGCGGTCGGCGTTAGCGCCGTAGAGGTAGCAGACGAGCCGACCGAAGCCACGGTCGAGCGCAACTTCGAGATCCGACGCCTCGATGTCGGCCCGCGCCTCGATCCGGAACGGGTACCGGCGGAGCTCGACGTCACCGACCTCGCCGAGCGTCTCGTACGCGGGCGTTTCGCTGAACCAGCGTGCGAGCTGCCAGCGCAGCGCACCGAGCCCGAGCGCCGCGAGCGCGCCCGCAAGGATCCCCGTGCGACGCGACCCGATCAGCGTGCCGATGGTGGCCGCCGCGGGCACCGCGAGCATGCTGCTCCAGAACGCCAGCTTCCGACGGCTCACCGCATGCTTGGGCTCGGTGGCCGCTGGCGGAACGTGGCCGAAGAATGAGGGCAGCGCGGGGGGGGAATGATCCAGCGTCGAGGCTTCCATACGACAGGTGGCAGCAAGTCGCATGCCGCACCTGGCCGCGCGAGGCCGCTCGGTGTGCGCGTGACCGTCGGAGCGACGCCGTCCGCCGATCCCCCCATAGGGTCACGACTGCCCGCGAAGGCGACAATTCGAGCAATCAACCGATTGCGACGCCGAGCGCGTGGCCGATACCGTAGGTAACTCCAGCGGCCGCGAGCCCGAGCCCGAGCTGGCGCGCGCCCGAGGACCAGACAGGCCGACCGGTGAAGATCGTGATCGCCGCGCCGATCGCGAACAGCGCGAGGCCCGAGACCGTGATGCTGATCCCGATGGCCGCAGTCCCGGTCGCGAACACGAAGGGCAAGACCGGGAACAGTGCGCCGATCGCGAACAGCACGAACGACGTGATCGCCGCGGTCCACGCCGAGCCGCCGAGATCGTCAGGATCGAGGCCGAGCTCCTCGCGTGCGAGGACGTCGAGCGCGTGCGTCGGGTCGTCGAGCAAGCGCTGCGACAGCTGCTTCGCTTCCTCTACAGGTATGCCCTTGGCCTCGTAGATCAGCTGGAGCTCCTTGCGCTCCTCGTCGGGCTGCAGCGCGAGCTCGTCCCGCTCGACACGCAGCTCGCGTTCCGCCAGCTCCCGCGAGCTCGTCACCGAGATCCACTCGCCGAGCGCCATCGAGCAGGCGCCCGCGACGAGCCCCGCCGTTCCCGCGATCAAGATCGCCGGCGCGCTCGCGGTGGCCCCGGCGACACCCATCACGAGCGCGAGGTTCGAGCACAATCCGTCATTGGCGCCGAGCACCGCGGCGCGCAGCGCGTTGCCACCGATGTTGCGATGCCGGCCCTCGATGCGCGCGAGCTCGCTGCCGTGCGCGCCTTCCCGACGCTTCATCATCGCGTTCAACACGCGCGCGTGCGATCGCTCCTGCGCCGGCATCTGGGTGTGGCGGCTCTCGGTCTGCACCACGTAGTCGTTGCGACCTACGGTCTCGCGGTTCGCGACCGTCGGCAGGATCATCCGGGCGCCGAACCTGCGTGCAGTCCAGCTCAGCACGCGCGCGCGCCAGCTCGGCGTGCGCGGCCCGACCGCGACGCCCCGGGCGGAGAGCTGGCTCTCCCAGAACGTGGCGTGGCGTTCCTCGACGTCGGCGAGCTCCCGATACACCCGCGCGACGGTCTCATCGGGCTCGGCGGAGGCCATCGCGCGGTACTGGGCGGCGCTGTCGATCTCGTCCTGCCGGTTTGACCGGAACCGCCGGACGTCGTCGGTGCTCGCCATGATCGCGTGTAGCACGCGAGCGCGGACATCGCCGCCCTCGCGAAACCCGCGCGGTCGCCGCCCTCGCGATCGAGGTTCATTTTCAATTTCGAGATCGCGCCTAACGTCCCCAGAGCCGACGGATCGCGTCGGTCCACTCGACCGCATTCTCGGCGGCGGCGCGGAACAGCCGGTACATCGAATCCTGGCGCGGCGGCGCCGCGATCCGCTCGGTCGGCGGGACGTCGGGCACCGCCATCTCGATCGACATCACGCCGCCACCGACCTCGATACGGCGCTCGGGTGCGACGTGCTCCAGCAGGTGCTGCATGCCCGCGTTCGACCCCAGCACCTCGCAGCGAAACGTCTCGATCCCACGTTCGCGAGCCGCCGCGCAGAGCCGGAGGAACAGCAGCTTCCCGAGCCCGCGGCCCTGCGCCTCGTCGGCGACGGTGATCGCGGCCTCGGCCGTCGCCGGTGGTGCCGCGAGCTTGATGAAGCGCGCGACCCCGAGGCCGACCTGACCGTCACCATCGTCGCGCACCGCGCCGATCGCGAAGTGATCCTCCTGATCGATCTCGCACAGGTAGCGCAGCTCGTCGGCGGTGAGCGCGAGCTTTGGAGAGAAGAACCGCGCGTAGCGCGACTCCGCGGACAGCCGCTTGAAGCCCTCCTGCAGCAGCCCCTTGTCCTCGGCTGTCAACAGGCGCAGCACGATCGGCGTGCCCACAAGGGGGACCCTCGGCGCAGGGTCAGCACCATCGTCGCTTCGCGGCCGACCGCGCTCGATCGATCCGCCTCGATCCGCCTCGGCCCCATCGCGAAGCGTCACGCGCTCGGCGTAGCCAGCCGTGAAGAAGCGCACGGG
>JBKJUF010000370.1:0-3696 GCA_046590445.1 Kofleriaceae bacterium | reverse complement strand
TCGCGTCAACACCGATGGCGCGAACCTCGTCGTCCACGCAGGCGCGAGCACCGCGACCGCCGCGGTCGGCAGCATCGCCGACGGCGCGATGGTGGTGATCAGCTGCCAGACCCAGGGCGAGGCGGTGACCGGCACGTATGGAATATCGACGCTCTGGGACAAGATCGGCACTGGCTACATCCCCGACGCGTTCGTGTCGACTGGCTCCGACGGCCAGGTCGCTCCGGACTGCCCGTAGCGCCGCGCAACAATCACGCGAACTTACGGTCCCGATGCGACTTTGAAAACGGGCCGCCTCTTGAGGATATGAAGCAACTTGTCCTCGTCCTCGCCGCCACCCTCGCCGCTTGCGTCATGCCCCAGTCGGGCGCGTTCGACCACACCTACGCCACCCAGTCGCAGACGTCGGCGACCGTCGTCATCAACGGCCAGCAGCTCACGGCCGCGCAGCGGGTCGAGCTCGAGTCGCTGATCGGCGAGGCCGTGCCGTCGGGTCGCTACGTGCTCGAAGCCAACGGCATGTTTGGCCTCGAAGGACGCAGCGAGCGCGTGAACCTCGCAGCACACATCAAGGCGCGCCAGTCGCGCGGCGGCGAAGCTGACAGCGGTGGCGGCACGATGATGCACGACGGCCGCGGCGGCAGCACGATGGTCGGGTACGGCGACTGCGTCGCGATGACGACGCCGGGCGGCACCTTCATGGGCTCGGGCTGCTAACGGTCACTCCGCTTCGAGCGTCGCGTATCGTCCCCATCGGGGCCAGCGAGGCAGCACATCGGCAACCCTTCAGAGTCCCGCCACACCTCGTGCTTCAAGATCGCCATGGGATCGACTATCGCCAGTTCTGGCCTACCGCTGCCGCAATACTACTGCGCTACGGCGCTGCTTGAATCGCGGCTACACATTGCGCTGCCGACCCCGAAACATCGCGTCGGCAGCGATCTTGAACCCATGCCCGCCGCTCTCGTTTCTATCGTGGAGGTTTGGGGGATCGAACCCCAGACCCTCGGCTTGCAAAACCAGACGGCTTCGTGCTTTCGAATACTTCGCCCTCTCATCAATTCGCATCTCTTCTGCGTTCCTCGTCGGAGATTTCGGATCTCGTCTCAGGCATCGCGAGCGCGCTCGTTGACTAGTTTGTTGACTAAAACGGGCCCGTTTTAGTTGACTAGACCCTCGGTTTTCGAGTTGACTAGTTCCATGAAGCAGCACCTCACCGACGACACCCTCCGGGCTCTCGTCGCACCCGAGGACAGGCCCCAGCTCGTCGTGTTCGACACCAAGCTTACCGGCTTCGGGGTGGTGGTTGGCCAGCGGCACACGACCTTCATCGTCAACCGACGGATCGGAAAGAAGCTGCACCGCGAGGCGCTCGGCGCCTGGACCGGGCGCGGCGGCGAGCTCGACGCGCGCTCCGCGCGCAAGGAAGCGCTGGTGCGTCTCGGCAAGCTCGAGAACAAGGACGCGACACCGGGCACCACGAAACGCGCGCGCAAAGCAGGGCCCACGGTCGCCGAGGGGTGCGCGCTCTACGTCCAGCGTCTGCGCAAGGAAGGCAAGCGGCCATCGAGCATCGTCACGGTCGATCGCGAGATCGGCGATCGCGAGCGCAGCTACGTCAAGGCGTGGCTCGATCGTCCGCTCGCGTCGATCACCGGCAAGGAGTGCCGCGCCCGGCACGAGCAGATCACCGCGGACAACGGCCCGCACATCGCGAACCGGGTGCTGCGCGAGCTGCGCGTGATCTGGAACCACATCGCCAAGGAAGCGGCTGCCGGAACGATCGAGGGCATGCCCACCGGTGCGGTGTTCCCCGCGAACCCGACCATCGCGGTCGTGTGGAACAAGGAAGGCGGGGCGAACGAGTACGTCGAGCGACGTCGCGAGCCGATCGCGTGGAGCACTCTCCCGAGCTGGCGCACGAAGGTGGACGGGATCGAGAACCCCGTGCGTCGCGACTACAACCTGATCGTGTTGCTCACCGGCCTGCGCCGCAACGATGCCGGCTCGATGCGGTGGGAGCACGTGAACCTGACCGACGAGGCGTTCGACACGCGTGTGTGGAACACGAACAAGAAAGCATGGGAAGCGATCCAGCTGCCGGCGCGCACCGTGCTGCGCCCTTCCCCGAAGGGCGGCGCGAAGCGCTCGTTCTCGGTCCCATTGTCGAGCGAGCTGATCAGGATCCTCACTCGCCGGCGGCAGGAGAACGCGGCGCTCTACAGCAACGACAGCGGCTGGGTGTTCCCGACGCGGGCGCTCAAGGATGGGAGTGACAAGAAGCAACGCTGCTACCTCTGCCAGGATCTCGGGATGCCCGAGCACGTGAAGGGCACCATGACGCACATCGCCGAGCCGAAGGAGGACTCGAAGGTACTCGTCGCTCCTCACCGCCTGCGCGACACGTACACGAGTGCCCTGGCCGAGATCAACGACCCTCCCCTCTCCCCTTACGTGATCGATGTCCTGACGAACCACCGGCCACCGCGCGGCTCCGTTACGGCCGGCTACATCGATCTCTCGACCGATCATCTCGCGGGGTGCCAGGAGCGCGTCACCGAATTCCTGCTCGGCAAGATGGATCCGCCGAAGAAGAAGGTCACGCTCAAGGCGGTCTGAGTCACGTCGCGCCGCCGCACGCGTTCGCTCGCAGGTACGCTTCGACATCGGCATTCCGGTACCGAATGAGACGACCTACCTTGACGTAGCGTGGACCGCGTCCGGTGTAGCGCCAACTCTGTAGCGTCGACCGCGACACCCCCAACCTCGCGGCGAGCGCCACCTCGTCGACGAGATCACTCGGAGTCTCGGCCGCTCGCGCCGTCGGCTCGGAGGCGCGCACGACCTGCAGATGCGTTTCCGTTCCGCTCACGGCTTGCCTCCCGCGATCGGCACCATCGGAATCGCGAACGGGGGAGTTGCGGCTTCGATAGCCTTGAGTTCGATCACGAGCGACCTCCCGGCGAGGTGTGGCAGCTAGGCCGCGTCGGCTGGAACGACAGCCCCGACCAGTATCGGAACTGCTTCCTGCGCGGGCGTAGCGCGAACTGCGGACGCGGTTGGTGTTCCTCGTCTCGTTCGAGGCGCCGATTCAGCTCCCAGTTACGAGCCTCGTCCTCGTAGATCTCTCGCATCACGAGCCTCCTCCCTCCACGCGTACGGTCGTCGCGAGCGGTCCGATCGGGAGGATCTGGAAGCGAACCGGCGCGACCGTGGGCGCAGTAGCGTCAGCTGGGAGTGCGGCGCGAAGCCGTGTGATGGCGAGATCGAGCAATTGCTCGGGACTCATCCCGCGCAATGCACCGATGATCGCCGCGACCTGCGGCGGCCCGATTGGCGGCGACGTCGTGGAGGCGTCACTCGGCGCACCGAGCGGCTCGCCTGGCTTCGCTTCGAGCGCCGTCAGGATGGCCCGACACGCGAGCGCGCCCTGGTGCTTCGCCTCGTCAGATGCGTCGCTCTGCACGGCAACGCGGATGGCTTCGATCATTGTCTCCATGGTCAACTCCTCGAGTGATCAGAACGGAACGGCTTCCTCCTCCGGTTGGAGGAGCAGGTTGTCGCGTGGGCGAAGCCGCGCGATGAGGCGTGCTTCTTCGTCGAGCGCGTCGTTCGGCGCGGTGATTCGCACCGCGACGTCGACGCGGGCACGATCGTAGGTGAGGCCCGGATCGTGGCCTTCGGCGTACTGGCCCT
>JBKJUF010000582.1:0-4759 GCA_046590445.1 Kofleriaceae bacterium | reverse complement strand
TCACCAACCTCGGCGAGCCCGACGAGGCGCTCGCCGCCGGCGCCGAGATCGTGCTGCTCGACAACATGACGCCCGCCCAGGTCGAGGTCGCCGCGGCGCGCGCACACTCGCGCGGCGTGCTCGTCGAGGTCTCGGGCGGGATCACGCTCGCGACCATCGCCGACTACGCACGGGCCGGCGCCGATCTGATCTCGGTCGGCGCGCTCACCCACTCGGCGCCTGCAGTCGACATCGGCCTGGACGTGCGGACATGACGCCGGCTCGCTGGCTCGGGTGCCACCGCATCGATCTGCTCGACTGCGGATCGACGAATGACGAGGCCGCGCGCCTCGCCCGCGCCGGTGCACGGCACGGCACGATCGTGCTCGCCGAGTCGCAGCGCGCAGGCCGTGGCCGCGACGGCCGGACGTGGGCCTCGCCGCCCGGCGTCGGGGTCTATCTGTCCGCGATCGTGCGGCCGCCGCTGCCGCTCGCGCTGGTCCCGCCGATGACGCTCGCGATCGGCGTCGGCCTCTGCGACGCGCTTCGCGCGCACGGCGCCCACGCCGGGCTCAAGTGGCCGAACGACGCGCTCGTCGATGGCAAGAAGATCGCGGGCGTGCTCGTCGAGGCGCAGAGCCAGGGCACGCGGCTCGAGGCCGTGATCATCGGGATCGGGGTCAACCTCGGAGCCCGGAGTGAATCCGGGCTCCTCCATCCTGGGCTCGGCGGCACGCTACCCGACGAGCTCGCGGATCGCGCGACCACGCTCGCCGAGGCCTCGGGCCGGCCGGTCGATCGCGAGCGCTTCGTCGCGACGCTCCTCGAGCACCTCGAGCACTGGCTCGATCGCTATAGCGCGGGCGGCATGCCCGCCGTCGCCGCTGCCTGGCAGGAGCGCATGGCGCCGCGGCTGGTCGCCCGGGCGTCGACGACCGCCGGGACCTCGCTCGTTGGCGAGCTCGCGGGCCTCGACGGCGATGGCGCGCTGCTGCTGCGCGATCATGCGGGCACGCTCCACCGCGTGCGCTCCGGCGACGTCGAAGTGATGCGGGACACGCAGCCGGCGGAGCCGCCGTCCGCCACGTGCTAGAGACTCGTCATGGCGAACGAGCGAGTCCACGAGCGCGGAGCGCGCCTTGGCGAGAGAGCCGGATAAAGATGCCTCGAAAGGGTCTCCTCGCGATCGGCGCGGTGGTCGTCATCGGCGCGGTGGTCGCGCTATGGCTCGGCCTACGGACCGACGAGCCGGCCGCTCCCGAGACGCAGGTGCCCGCGACCGGACCGACCGCGCGCGCGGGTGACTCGCCGATCACGCCTGTTCGGGGCGGCAACGTCGTACCGCCCGAGTTGTCCAACGTCTCGTCGGTGCCGCGCGGGACGCACGCGAGCGAGAACCCACCGGCCGAGTCGGTCACCGCGGACGGCATCCGCGTCCGCGATCACCGCAAGCCCGAGGATCGCGTCCCGATGGATCTGCCGCCGAACCTGCATCCGCCGACGAGCCGTCGCATCCAGCCGACGTTGACCGGCGTACTCACCGATCAGATCCGCAAGATCATGAGTGGGTGCGGCGCGAGCGTGCCGAAGCAGGAGCTCGGCGGCAAGCCGCGGCTCGAGGGCCAGATCGTGATCGCGGTGAAGGCACAGCAAGCCCAGGTCACGAGCGCGGTGGTGGTGATGCGTGATGCAACCGGGCCGGGCGTTGACCAGGCGAAGCAGTGCATCGAGCAGCAAGCGGTCGGGGTCACCGCGCCCGCGCCGGACGAAGCGGATGTCGAGAGCTACTCGATCAATTTGTCGTTCGCGTTTCCGTGAGCGACGTCCGCCGAGGCGGAGCGCGCGTCGCAGCTGCGTGATCGGTTCCTCGGGTGACAGTCGGTGTCACGGTTTCGCCGCGCAGCTCACGGATTCGCGTAGTACATGGGTTGTGCAAAGGCCGTTGATGCCCCCCACCCGCCTATGTATAGTCGCGCGCCCTATGAGTCGGCTCACCGACTGGACGACGTCCGCCCTCACGAAGCACTGGGCGCTGTGGATCGCGACGCTCGTCGTCGCGGTCACAAGTCTCGGCAGCGCGGGATGCAAGGAGCTCGACGGTCGCAATCGCAACCGTCAGGGCAATCGGATGTTCCGCGAGATGCAGTTCATCGATGCTGCGGGCGAGTACGAGAAGGCCCTCACGCAGGTGGACGATCCGATCATTCACTACAACGCGGGCCTCGCGTACTCGAAGATCGCCAAGGGCGCCGACAAGGTCGTGCTGCTGGGCGAGCAGGGTGACGAGGTCTGCGCGCGGATCCCGGGCGTCAAGCCGGTGGACTCGCGGGTCTGCGTGAAGGACGGCGACCGCCGCTTCAACGAGTGCGACGACAAGAATGTCTGCGCGTCGAGCTACACCTGTAAACAGGCGAAGCTGTGTGCGCTCGAGTCCGGCGCGATCGCCGAGCTCGCGACCGATCATTTTCAGAAGTGGCTGAAGACGAACCCCAAGGACGACGACACCCGCAAGCAGATGACCCAGGTCTGGCTCGACGCCTCGAAGTTCGACCTCGCGATCAAGTACTGGGAAGAGCAGCTCGCGGCCAAGCCGAACGATGCCGAGGTGATGGGCAACCTCGCCGGCATCAACCTCAAGGCCGGCGACTGGCGCAAGTCGATCGAGTGGTACACCAAGGTCGCCGAGGTCGCGACCGACGCGGGGAACAAGGTCGGCGCCTACCAGTTCATCGGCAATGTCGCGTGGTCCAAGCTCAACTCGAAGACGCTGTCGCCGCAGGACTCGGTCGAGCTCGCAGACCTCGGGATCGGCGCGCTCCAGAAGGGCGCCGAGCTCGCGCCCAAGAACCCGAAACTGTTCGGGCTCCAGGCCTCGATCCTGAACTTCCGGTCGCTGGTCCATGGCGCGTCGTGGGCCGCCGCGATCGACCGTGCAAGTGCGCAAGATCTCCAGAAGGCCTCGCGCGTTATTGCCGAAGAGGCGAAGAAGCTGCAGGGGACCGATCCATCCACGCCAGCCCCCGGTGCGCCTGCACCAGGTGCCGGTAAACCTGCATCCCCACCCATGTCTGGTGGGCCGGCCGAAAAGGCCGGGGGCTGAACGTCTCCAAGGAGCAGCCGATGGCACACGAAGACGACGACCAGACCACTCCGTTCATCCGCGACGGCGGTGACCCGCACCCGATCATGCCGGGCAAGCCCGTCGTGACCCCGGCGACGAAGCAGGCGCTCTCGCCCGAGCCGATGTTCCATTCGTTCTCCGAGGCCAAGAACCGCAAGATGCCGAAGTGGGCGATCCCGCTGCTGACGGCAGCGGCGGTCTTCCACGTCGCGCTGTTCGTGGTGATGTGGGCGAAGTCGATCTGGGAGATCGAGCAGCTCGATCGCCCGAAGACGTCGGTCGACCTCGCGGTCGCGCCGCCACCGCCACCGCCACCGCCACCGCCGCCGGGTGGTGCGAAGCCGCAGACCCAGGTGATCACGCCGAAGAAGATCAAGGTCAAGGACATCGTCCAGCCGGTCAAGATCGAGAAGCAGCAGCAGGTCGTCGAGGAGACCGGCTCGACCGGTGGCGTCGAGGGTGGCGAGGAGGGCGGCGTCGAGGGCGGCGTGCTCGGCGGCGACATCAACGGCGTCATGGGCGCACCGCCGCCGCCGCCGCCACCACCACCGCCCCCGGCGCCGCCGCAGAACGTCCCACCGACGCTGCTCGAAGGATCGCGCATCGCGGGTAACAAGAACATCGTCCCCGCCGACGTCACCAAGACCGAGATCCAGCGCTCGGGCAAGGACAAGGTCGTCGGCTCGTTCAAGCTCTGCGTCACGACCGACGGCGCGGTCAGCTCGATCTCGCAGCTCAAGAGCACGACGTTCCCGGCGTACGACGCCAAGATCCAGTCCGAGATGCGGAGCTGGAAGTACCGCCCTTACATGGTCAATGGCCGGGCTGTCCCGGTCTGCACCGCCGTCACGTTCATTTATTCGCAGAAGTAACGGTCTGGAAGTCTTCGCTCTGCTTGCGGCCACTCGCCGCGTGTTCGCCGCAGGAAACCTCAGCTAGGAAAGTGCCATGGGAATCGACCTCGTAGAGATCTGGGACCACATGAGCATCATCGTGAAGGTCATCACCATCGGGATGATGGCCATGTCGGTGTTCATGTTCTACATCATCGCCGAGCGGCTACTGACGTTCCGCGCGGCGAGCGACCAGAGCATCCGGTACGTCCAGGCGCTCGGCGAGTACCTGCGGCAGCACAAGGTCAACGAGGCCCTCAATTCCGCGCGCTCGATGCAGAAGAGCCCGGTCGCGAAGGTCATGGAGTCCGGCCTCGTCGCGCTGATCGCGGGACGCGAGGCGCTGAAGACCGAGGGACCCGACGACGTCGGCAACTTCGATCTCGTCGACTCCGTGAACCGCGCCCTCGAGCGCGTCAAGGAGCGCGAGACGAGCAACCTCCGCAAGGGCATGTCGTTCCTCGGCACCACCGCCTCGACGACGCCGTTCATCGGCCTCCTCGGGACCGTCATCGGCATCCTCGGGACGTTCCAGCTGCTCCGCGGCGGCACCGTGTCGATCAACGAGATCGGCCCGAAGATCTCCGAGGCGCTGGTGTCGACCGCGCTCGGCCTCGGCGTCGCGATCATCGCGGCCATGGCGTTCAACTTCTTCACGTCGCGCGTCGAGCAGTACGTGATCGACATGAACGACGTGTCGAGCGAGTTCATCGACTACGTGCTGCGTGAGGGCCGGGGCTAAGCGTGTCCCTCGCGTCCTCATCGA
>JBKJUF010000075.1:0-9779 GCA_046590445.1 Kofleriaceae bacterium | reverse complement strand
TCCGTGCGGCGAGGTGTGGGCCGTGACATCGGGCGCCGGATCACTTCCGGCAGCGGCCTGGAGCCGTAACCGTTCCCGGGCGATCCGTGCGGCATGACCAGTGGGACCGGGCACCGTGCCGAGCATAACTCAGCGCGCGCCGGCAACGGCCTCGGTGACCGCTGCACGAGCAGCCACCACGAGCGGGTGCGCGACTTCCCGGGCGCCGAGCGCATCGAGCTCGCGTTGCGCGGCTGCGAGCTCGCCGAGCCCGACGTAGATCAGCGCGTTGGTCGCGATCGCCTGGGGCGCATCCTCGAAGGCACTCCGGCCGAGCCGGATCGCGTGGCGCAAGGCGGTCCCGCGGCGATAGGTCAGCAGGGTAGTCGTCAGCAGCGCCCACAACCCGAAGTCGGCCTGGCGCTCCGAGAGGGCGCGCGCGACGCCGTCGACCGCCTCGAGGTCGCGGCCCTGCGCCACCAGCGAGATCACGACATCTCGCCAGGCGTCGAGGTCACCAGGGGACGCCTCGAGTGTTCGCCATGCCGCCGTCACGTCATAGGCGGCATCGCTGGTGGTGCGCATGAGGGCGTCGGCCGCGATCTCGCGCAGCTCGGGATGCTCGTAGCGCACGAGCGTCGCGAGCACGGTCGCGTCGACCTCGACGCGATACCAGAGCGCCGCCGCGAGCTCGAGCGCGCGTGCTGGATCATCCGCGCGCAACGCGAGCGCGACATCGAGCCGGGTCTGCTCGAGCGGATCGAGCCCGCTGCGCGCTGCTTCGGCCTCGGCGACCCGGCCCTCGCGAACCAGCGCCAGGGCACTAGCGAGCTCGAGCCTCATCCCATGTGCGCGTGTTCCAGCGTCGAGACGCCGATGTCCTCGTCGAGGATCACGCGGGCAGCATCGGTGACGCTGGACTTGTTCGCGGCCTTCTTGAGCGCGGACTCAGCGTCACCGTGGCCTTTCCACCACACGTGACCAGCCTCGTTTTTGCCGAATGCAGCCTCGTTATCACCCGCCGCGACCGAAAGGCCGTCGAGGAATCCATCGTAGATGAAGCCGCTCGCCACGATCGGCATGCCGAGGTCCTTGATCGGCACGCTCTTGATCTGATCGCGCGCGGCCGACGTCATACCGGACACCCTGATCGTCGCGCGCTTGCCGGAGACCGCGAACGGACGCGATGCCGGATGCGACGCGAACGCGACGTAGATGACGCCCTTCGCGCCAACCTTGCCGTAGTGATCCTTCGGCGACATGTCGACGGCCTTTCCGAGGCCTGTCCCGCCGCCAGCGTTGCCGAGTGCGCTCTGGGACATCGCGTTCATCCACTTCGCGAGGCTCTCGCGGTACTGCACCGTGCGGGCGGTCTCGAGCTGGGCGAGGGCGGACGTGCGGAACTGCTCCGCGCCCTGCACCTGCTTGGCGAGCTCGTCGGCCTGCTTGTCGGTCGCAGCACCCTTGACCTTGCTCTTGGCGACGAGCTTGTCTTCCGAGATCTTGTCGACGGACTTCAACTTGAGGTCGAGGATGCCCTCCTCCTGACCGGCGAAGTACGACACCTTCGACTGGCCATCGACAGCCGCCAGCTTGCCGCCGATCTTGCCTGCCGCATCCTGCAGACCGGAGTGCAGACCTTCCTGCACCGCACCGGCGAGCCGGCTGCCGGCGTCCACGAAGATCTTGCCGATGACGGCGGCGGTGACGTACTGGCTGGCGAACGCGAGCCCAGCGACCGCGAGCGTCTTGACGAGCTCGTCAGCGAGCGATGGTTCGTCGGCCTCCTGGAGGTTTCCGAGCACCTGGCGGATACCGAGGGCTCGGCGATCCATCAGGCTCTCCTGCGCGTTCTCCGCCTTCTCGTACGCCGCGTCGAGCGCCGCGAAATCGACCGCGCCGGCGCTGGTCTCGCTGGCCTTGGTCTCACCGGCAGCGGCCGTCTTCGCGGGTTCCGTCTTGCCAGGCGGCTTCTTGTCTTTCTCGTCACCCATATGGACCTCGGCCCGACGCGGGGCTCATTGATCTACGTATCACGCCTGACGAAGCTTCCATCCAGGGCCTAGAAGATCTCACAAACATCCAGCGCGCTTGCGCAGGTCGGCATACTTCGCATCGACCGCCGCCGGCACGCGTTGCGGCCAGGTCGCCTCGAGCTTGCTGGCGCGCGAGATCGCCTGGCAGGCCTCGTCGGTGGGGACCCCGGGCGTCCCCGCGAGCCGGACCAGGACATCCACTGTGGCACCCGGATCCCGGCTGGCCGCACGCAGGTTCTCGAGCGGTGCCTCCCCGAGCAGCGCCTTTGCAACGGCGATCTTCCAGGGCGCTCCCGATGCGTCGACACACCCCCGTGCCGCCGAGGTGTCGCCGTGGATCACGGCGTTGCATGCGCTCGGCGGGTCGAACTTGACGCGCATGGCGAACCAGCCGGCACGGTAATGGTCGATCGGGCAGCTCGCGAGCGCGCGTTCGATCGCCTGGGCGCGCTCGGGACGCTGGTCGGTCCACGTCACGAGTGAGTCTGCGGTCTCGCAGGACGGCTCGCGAGCGAGGGCCTCGGTCAACCAGCCGAGGCCGGTCCGATACGTCGGCTCGTCGATCCGCGCTTCCTCGTGCAACAGGAGCTCGACCGCGCGCAGCTGATCGACGGTCGTCGCCTGCTCGCGCAGGATCAGCGTCCGCAGTAGCGCGAGCTCCTCGGTACGCTCGCCGCGATCGCGATGGATCGCAGCGAGGTCGCGTAGCGCCTCGGGACGTTCGCCGAGCAGCTCGCGGTACTCGCGCGCGGCGGTCTCGAAGGCCTCGCCCGCCGACTCGCGAAGCGAACGTTGCAGCGCGGCGCGGCGGTCCTCTTGCTTGCGCTCGCCACTGCATGCGACGAGCGCAATCCACAAGACGACGATGGCCCGCACGCCTCGGAGTTGTATCACCCCTTGGTTCGCGCGAGCGTCAGGGGCACAGGCGTGCGTCGCTCGTCGCCGTGAACGCGCGATCGCCGTAGACCTCGGCGGAGTACAGGCTCGATCCGTCCCGCTCGAACACGAAGCTGCCGTCGCCATCCTCGAACGAGCGCATCACGACGTCGATCTCGTCGCCGCGCGCGGCCCACGTGCCGTCGAACACGATGTCAGTGAGCAACCACGCCACGCGGCCGTTCGCGCAGAGCGAGATGCACTCGATGCAGTTGTACAACGCGTCGGTGTTCGTTGCACGGCACGCCGTCTCGGTCTCGTAGCCCGGCGTCACGCGCTCGTGGCGTGGATGTCTTCGGTCCGATCAGCGGCGTTCGATCGCGACGACCGCCGGGCGACCGCCGGTGACGTGGACGACCGTCGCTGGGTCGCCACGCCCTGGACCTGCGACCCGAACCTCGATCGGCGTCGTCACGTCCTCGGGGACACGCGGGACATTCGCGAGACACACGGTGCCCTGCGCGTTGCTGCGTGCCGTCTGACGCCATGGCTGCGCGCGAGCGCCGCGGACCTCTGCCGCGTAGGTCGCGTCATTGCTGCCGAGCCCGTAGCGCACGCGGAGATCATCGAAGCAGAGCGCACCGCCGTGCACGCGGAAGCGCTCGAGCGGAGCTACCCGGCCAAAGAAGTGCTCGCCGATCTTGCGCTGACGATCGACGAGGACGCGCGCGAGGTACTCGACCGTCCGTGGCTCGGTGTAGCGCGCGGCCGCGAGTGCGGCGCGGATCTGTTCGGGCGTGAAGCTCATGACGATCCGCGCGCCCCAGAACTTGTCGAAGCGGTCGGCGGCCACGAACGGTAGCCACGGATGGAGGGGCTTCCAGCTCGCAGGATCAAACCGCTCGCTCTCGAACCAGCCGAGACCGCGGAGCTCGGGGAACGGGCCGATGCCGTCCCACGGCGGCTTGACGTGCCCGAGCGTCGCGATCTCTTTGACACGATGCTTGATCTCGCCGTCGTGCGCGAAGCCCGCCTCGGGTCGCGGATCGATCCGCGTGATCGCGCCGAGCGCCTTGCCGAAGTCGAGCAGGTAGTGGACCACGTGGCCGCGTGACGGGTCGTCGCGGTCGGGGATCCAGACGTCGAGCGTGTTCGCCGGCTTGATGTCGGTGTGGTTGAGCCACGCGGCGAGGGTGTAGAGGCCGCGCAGATCGCGGCGATGCTCGTGCGCGATCGCATCGTTCGGATCACCGGGACGGCGGCCCGCTGGCTCGGTGCCGCCGAGCGGCGATCCTGGGAGCAGGCGGCTCGCGAGCACGCGGTAGCGGCCATCGGGCTCGCGCGCGGCGCGGGCGATCAGGCGATCGACGTCGGCGCCGCGGAGCGCGCGCTTGGTGCTGCCGAAGGTCGCGCTCGGAGCGATCGTCAACGCGTCGCGCGACAGATAGACGACGTCGTTCTCGGGAACGTTGTAGCCGGCCGCGAACAGCAACCGCTGGACGACGACGTCGGCCCCGGTCTCGACCTCGTGGTGCTTGTCGGGATCGAACTTGAGGAAGAACTTCGCACCGGTCTCGTCGACCGCGCGGAGGCCGATCGCGACGCCGCTCTCCTTGACGCCGACGATCGTCCAGCGCGCATCATCGCGAGGCGCAGCGTGCGGGCCGGGACCCTTGCGGATCGCGGCCGGAGACAGCGGGCTCACCATGTTGCGATTGGTGAACCACGTCGAGTCCGGCACCTCGTCGAGGCTGTTCACGCTGACGATGTGCGGGTCGACCGGCTGCAGCGCGATCGCGCTCGACGGGAATGGCGGGGGCAGCGAGGTCTTGACCGGCTCGGACGACGGCTTCGGGATCGGCTGGCGATCATCGACGGTCGCAACCGGCGCGGCAGGCTTCGGGGGCGTGACGTCGCCGTCGGACTGCGAGCAGGCCGCACAGATCGCGACCACCGGCAGCGCGGGCCACAGCACCCCAAGATCAACGACGCGTGACGCTCGCTCGGTCACGGGGCCTTCTTGGGCGGCGTGGTGGTCGGCGTGGGCACCGGCATCTTCTCCGGCACCCCGGTCGGCGGTGTCAGCTTCTCTTTCTCGTCGTCGTCGTCGGGCTTGTCGTGCAGTGTCTCGTCTGGCGTGGTCTGCTTTTCGGGTGCGACCGGCGTCGACTTGGTCTCCGGCTTGTCGTCGACCTTGACCTTGATCGGTCCCTCGCCGTCCTTGGTGAGCTTCAGTTCCTCGATCTCTTTGCCGCCGATGTTGATCGCCTTCATCACGAGCGTCTTCGCGGTGACCTCGAACGCGAGGTAGTGGTGCACGGTCGCCTTCTTCAGCGAGCCGAAGCTGCCGAAGAACCGCGTGAGCTGACCACCGCCGCCGCCGCTGACGATGTAGTTCACGCCGCCGACGCGAAACCGCTCGTAGTGGTGCTCGTGACCCATGATCACGAGATCGACCTTGTGGTCGGTCAGGATCTTGGCGAACGCGCGGCGGATTCCGCGCTGTGGGCCGCGTAGTGCGTTCGTGTACATCGGGTGGTGACCGTAGACGATCACCCACGGCAGCTTGTTCTTCCCGAGATCGTCGGTGAGCCACTGCAGCTGCTTCGTGTCACGCTGCGTGGTGTCGATCGCGACGAAGTGAACGTCGCCCCAGTCGAACGAGTAGTACCGCTCCGGTTCGGGCAACACGAAGGCCTCGAAGTACGGACGCCCCTGACGCGTCCGCCGCTCGTGGTTGCCGATCGCCGGATACGCCGGCACGTAGCGCAGGTAGTCGCGATAGATCTGGAAGAACCTGGTCTCGAGCTGGGTGGGTGTTCCCGACTCGTAGGCGATGTCGCCGAGGAACACCATGAGATCGAATGGCACCTCCGACATCCGTTTCGCGATCGCGACCTGCGCGGCGCCGCCGGTGCCGGTATCGCCGACCATGACGAAGTGCGTGGGCTGGTCGAGACCCGGCGCCGCTGCGGTGGTCAACGGCGCGAGCTCGGTCAACGGGCCGTCGTCGGCCACGATCTGGTAGCAGTAGAGGTGCGTGGGCTTGAGCCCGACGAGCTCCGACTTGACGACGAGGATGTTGTCGGCCGCGAGCTCCTTGCCAGGGACGACCTGCGCCGCGAGCCGCGCCGCCGCGCGACCCGGGTCGGCGGCATAGACCGCGGGGACGGTCTGCACGACCTCGCCCTTGCTGGGCTCGCTCAGCACGACCGCCGCCTTGCCGTCGATCGAGCCCCACACGACGTTCGTGCTCGTCGTCGTCGTGCTCTGGATGTACGGCGAGCGGGTGACCCGCTTCGCACCCTCGGGAGTCAGTGCACCAGTTCCGCACGCTGCGATCGATTTGCGCTCGAGGGCACGGACCTCGACCTTGCCCTCCCAGAGCGGGACTAGATGACAGGAGCTCGCGAAGATCGCGAGCATGGGGATCAGGGGGATCAGGAACCGGATCGATCGCACGGTGGGGAGAGCTGCAGGGTGCGTGCCGGCAGGTGCTGTCTGGGGGCGTCCGTCTACGGCATTTGCTGACGCCAGGTCGCGACACCGTGCGCTGGCGCGACAGTAGCGCCGCCCGGGTACCGGAGTTAGCTCGGCACGGACGTTGAAGCTCGAGCGCCCGTGAAACGCCGCGCGATCTCCTTGTTGCTCGTGCTCGCCGGTGCGCCGGCCGCCGCCGACCCGGTCGCGACCACGATCCCACCCGCGAGCGCGGTAGATGTTCCATCGGTCCCTGCCGAAATCGCCGAGCCCGCTGCGGACCTCGCCGAGCCCGTGCCGATCGCCGACCGGCTCGCCGCGGCGCCTCCCGGAGATCGCGCGTCGGGCGTCATCGTCGATCCGCCGCGACCGCGCCATCGCGTCGCGAATACGTTGCTCGCAGTGCCCCGCGTGGTCGCTCTGTTCCTGCTCGAGGGCCCTCGCCACGCCGCAATACGGCTCGACCGGCACCGCGAGAGTCAGAGCCCGAGTTACGGCGGTCGCGATCTCACGAAGCAGGGCGGCTGGCGGTTCGGCGCCGTGGTCGACTGGGAAACCACGCTCGGCGCCAGCATCGGTCTGCGCGTCGGGCACAGCTTCGGTGAGGCGAGCGTGGACGCCCACGGTGGGCTATTTGGCCCACGTGGGCAGAGCGGCGGGCTACGGGCCACGCTCGGTCGGTTCACCGAGATCGACGTCGAGCCGGTGCTGACGCTCGACGTGGGTCGTAGCCTCACGCGCGCGTTCGCAGGCATCGGTGATGCGCCGTCGGTCGCGCTCGATCCCTACGGCCGGGGGCCGCGCGCGACCTACGACACGCGAATGTTCGAAACGTCGGCCGGGTTCGGTGCCCGGACCGGCGCGCTGAAGCTCCAGGTGCGCGGGATCGGTGACGTCGTTCGATCCGACGACGGTGATGGCACCTTCATCGAGGCCTACGACGGCAGGGCGCTGGTCGGGTTCGACGAGACGCAGCGTGCCGGGACTGGCGAGCTCGCGGTCTCGTACGACACGCGGCGAACGAGCTACCGGTTCAACAAGCGTGGCGCGCCGTCGACCGGGCTCTACGTGCGCGGCGCCTACGCATATACCGCCGGGACTGCGTCGCGCACCGGCGACTTCGCGACGAGCCGCGGCACGCTCGAGGCGCGCCGGCTGTTCGATCTGTTTCACGGCGATCGCGTGCTTTCGATCGGCGCGAGCGTCGAGGCGGTCACCGCGGCCGCGACCGAGCTACCGTTCGACCGCCTGCCGGGTCTCGGTGGCAGCGACCGCATGCGCGCGTTCGCCCGCGACGAGCTGCGCGACCGCACCACGACTCACGCCGACGTCGAGTACGCGTGGCCGCTCGACTCCCGCAGCACCGGCTTCTTGTTCGTCGAGACCGGCGCGGTGCATCCCGGCGTGCGCGAGCTCGCGGCATCACGCTTCCGGGCCGGATATGGCGGCGGCATCAAGTTTGTCGGCGCAGCTGGCGCGTGGGCACGAATCCAGATCGCGGGCTCGGATACCGGCGACGTCGGTGGCTTCGTCACGCTGGGAGCGCTGTGAAGACGTCCTCGATCGCACTGTTCGCGATGCTCGGCGCCTGTGCTGGGCCCGTGCGCCATGCCCCGGGGCCGTTGCGGTTCGCCAACCGCGAGCCGGTCACGCTCGTCAACGACCGCCGTCCCATCGCGCCGCCGAAGACGTTCGACGAGAGCATCTTCGAGTACTACATCCACGAGGACGTCATGGAGCCCACGCGGCGCGCCCTGACGGTCGAGACGCCGCGTCGCGCCGCGAACGCGAACAGCATCGGCAACGTGCCGGACTCGGCGTGGTTCACGAACCGCAAGCCAACGCCCGAGCAAGTTCGCCGCGGCCCGGGTGGCGGCGGTCCCGATCGCAGCGAGCCGTGGCGTGTGATCGGTGTCAAGGTCGGCGGCGCGGCGATCGGCATCACGATCAAGGACGCACGCGGCGATCGCTACGTGCTGAAGTTCGACGAGCGCGAGTTCCCCGAGACCGAGACCGCCGCCGACGTGATCGTCCAGCGCCTGACCTGGGCCTTCGGCTACAACGTCCCCGACAACGAGGTCGTGTATTTCGAGCGCCCCCAGCTCGTGCTCGATCCGTCGGCGGAGGTGAAGCTGCGGACCGGCGCGAAGCGGCCGATGACGCAGGCCGATCTGGAGAAGTACGTCGGCATGGCGACCCCCGAAGCGGACGGCCGGTATCGCGCGCTCGCGAGCAAGTTCGTCCCGGGCAAGGTCGTCGGTGGTGTCGATCCGGGCGGGGTGCGTGACGGCGATCCGAACGATCGCGTCCCGCACGAGCTGCGGCGTGATCTGCGCGGCCAGCGCATGCTCTGGGCGTGGGTCGATCACGTCGATCTCAAGTCGCAGAACTCGCTCGCGACGTACACCGACGGCAAGTACGTCGAGTGGTACGCGCTCGACTTCGGTGACTCGCTCGGCGTGACCGCACGTACCACGGCGTATCCGATCCTCGGCTACCGAGGCGTCTACTCGCTGACCGGCTTTCTGACCTCGCTGTTCACGCTCGGCCTGCGCGTCGAGCCGTGGGAGAAACGCATCTCGTATCCCGAGCTCCGCGGGCTCGGTCACTTCGAGAGCGAGCTGTTCGATCCCGCGCGGTGGACGCCCGCTCACCACTGGCGCCCGGCCGACGCCGCGGATCGGTTCGATGATCTGTGGGCCGCCGAGATCCTGATGCGGATGGCGCCCGAGCACATCGAGGCAGGGGTCGCCGCCGGCGCATACAGCGACCCCCGCACGTCCGCGTACGTCGTCCAGATCTTGCTCGAGCGCCAGCGCAAGATCGGTCACCACGCCTTCTCGCGGGTCGCGCCGCTGACCGAGGTCGAGGCAACCGATCGCGACGGCGCCATCGAGCTGTGCTTCACCGACCTGTGGCTGGAGTACGCGTATGGCAGCGCGGCCACCACGGCGTACCGCACGCGGGTCTTCGACGACGCCGGGCGACCGCTTGCCGCCGCGAGCGCCTGGCTTCCGCCACGCGAGCCGCGCTCGTGCATCTCCCGCCTGCCGACCGGCGCCGCGGGCGACGGCTACACGATCGTCGAGGTCGAGGTGCGGCGCGGCACCAAGCCGATGCCCCCGGTGTTCGTGCATGTCGCGCGCGGCCGCACCGGGATGCGCGTGATCGGGCTCGATCGACGCTAAGAAAGGTCGCAACACCGACCCGGTGCGGATGGCCCTCGCATAGGATGCGCCGCATGGTGCGCCGTGGAGTACTGGGGGTCCTGATCGCGTTCATGCCGGCGGTTGCTCTGGCGCAGGTTCCTGAACCGCCGCCGCCGGTCGCCGAGCCAGTTGCCGACCCGCCGCGGCCGCCGGTCGCCGAGCCTGCGGCCGCACCCGCACCGCCGACGTCGAGTACACC
>JBKJUF010000767.1:0-24461 GCA_046590445.1 Kofleriaceae bacterium | reverse complement strand
CGAGGCCCCAGCCGGCTCGCACCCCCGACGCGGTCTGCTCGGGATAACCGTCGTGGAGCCCTCACCCAGGAAGTCGTTCACCCGGGTCTCGACGAGCTGGCTCATCGAGATGTTGTTGGCCTCGCAAAACGCCTTCAGCCGCTCGTACGTCATGCGGCTCACACTGATGCTCCGTCGAGTCTGCTTCTTGGCCATGTTTCCTCTGTACGCTACGGGTAGGGTATCGTCAAGCCAGTCCTACTAGGCCTGTACTCCCGTTCCTGACGCGTAGAGAGTTAGCACCGGTGTCTGACACCAGATGCACGGCGACCGACACACCGCGTGTGGCAATCGAGAAAGCGGCGAAGATCACTCGTGATCGAAGCGGATCACGCGACGCAGCGAGGCCTCAGGTCGACGTCGACAACCGACCGAGCCAGTCATTCGGTCGCAGCACGGTCAGCAGCTCCGCTTCTGGAGAGCCCGGCTGCGCCATGACGTCGTAGTCCCAGCGAACCAGGGGCGGGAGTGACATCAGGATCGACTCGATCCGGCCATTGGTCTTCAGCCCGAAGAGCGTGCCGCGATCATAAATCAGGTTGAACTCGACGTAGCGGCCGCGCCGGCGAAGCTGCCAGGCGCGCTCGGTGTCGCCATACGGGATCGGTTGCCGGCGCTGGGCGATCGGGATGTAGGCGCCGGCGACCGCGCGACCGACGTCACGAACGAAGTCGAAGATCGCCTCGGGCGGGTGCTCGTCCTTGGCGCCGAGGTAGTCGAAGAACACGCCGCCGATCCCGCGGGTCTCGCTGCGGTGCGGAAGGAAGAAGTACTCGTCGCACCATGCCTTGAAGCGATCGTAGTCGCCAACCGGGCGGTGGCGATCACACGCCTCGGCGAGCGTGCGGTGAAAGTGCTCGGCGTCTTCCCGGAAGAAGTAGTACGGCGTGAGGTCGGCGCCGCCGCCAAACCAGAGCGCATCGCCTTTCAGCAGGCAGCGGAAGTTCGCGTGCGTGGTGGGCACCATCGGTGAGCGCGGATGCAACACCAGGGAAATCCCGCTCGCCCGGAACGTGCGGCCCTGCCCCGGCATGTGGTCCGCGATCTCCGCAGGCAGCTCGCCCTCGACATTGGACCAGTTGACGCCGGCCTTCTCGAAGAGCGCCCCACCTTCGAGCACTCTTGCCACACCTCCACCGCCACCGGGACGCTGCCAGGCGTCGGTCGTGAACTCTGCGCTACCGTCGGTGTCCGCGAGCGAGCGGCACAGCTCACCTTGCAACTCGGAGAAGAACTTCGCGGCGCGATCGAAGAGGTCCGACACGAGCGCATGCTACCATCGTCGGTAGTTTCCGACCCTGACTGATGTCCGCCGCGATCCGACTCCTGCGTGCGACGCACCTGTTCGGCGTCATCTTCCTCAGCTATCTGTGGCAGGTGTCGTGGGCCCGGTTGTGGCCGACTCGCTATGACTCGCGCGATCGCTGGAAGAAGATCAACCGGCGCAATGCGCGGCGCATGTACAAGGGCTTCGTACGGCTGCGCGGCGTGTACATCAAGCTCGGCCAGATCCTGTCGGTGATGGGCACGTTCCTCCCGCGCGAATACACCGAGGAGCTCGAGGCACTGCAGGATGACGTCCCGCCGCAGCGCTACAAGAAGATCAAGGCGACGTTCGTCGCGTCGTTCAAGAAGCAGCCGCACGAGGTGTTCACGACATTCAACGAGGAGCCGATCGCCGCGGCCTCGCTCGGTCAGGTGCACGAGGCGACGAACGCGGCCGGCGACCGGCTCGCGGTCAAGATCCTCTATCCGAACGTCGCGACGATCATCAAGGTCGACCTTCGCGTGCTTGGCTGGGCACTCAGCGTGTACTCGAAGTTCGTCCCGATCCAGCAGATCAGCCGCGTCCACGAACAGCTCTCCGACATGCTCGCTCGCGAGACCGACCTCGCCAACGAGGCGCGCTGCATCACCCGGATGGCGAAGAACTTCATCGGCGATCCGGACGTGCTGTTTCCGGTGGTCTATCCCGAGTGGTCGAGCCCGACGGTCATGACGATGACGTTCATGGACGGCTGCAAGATCACGAAGCGCGATGCGCTCGCGACGATGAACCTCGACCCCTATGACGTCGCGACCAAGCTCGTCAAGGTCTTCTACAAGCAGCTGTTCATCGATCGGCTCTTCCACGCCGATCCGCACCCCGGAAACTTCTTCGTGCAGCGCGGTCCCGAGGGCCAGGTCCGCATCGTCGTGCTCGATCTCGGCAGCGCGACGCAACTCACCGACAACCTCGCCGACGGGATGTTCGACATCCTGTCGGGCCTGATGACGCGCAAGGACGATCTCGTCGTCCAGGGCATCAACACGATGGGCTTCATCGCGCCGAGCGGCGATCGCGCGCTGCTCGAGCGGACCGTGCGCAAGTACTTCGAGAAGCTGCTCAACCTCAACATCACCGACTTCGGCAAGATCGATCCCGCGGTCGCGCAGCAGCTCGCCGATCCCGACATGAAGCGGGACGAGCTGCGCGAGCTGATGAAGTCGATCGCCTACCCCGAGGGTTGGTTCTACGTCGAGCGAGCCGCCGTGATCATGTTCGGCCTGCAGGCGACGCTCGCGCCGAAGCTCAACGGCATCCACGTCGGCTTCCCGTACATCACGCAGTTCATCATGGAGAAGAACGCGCAGCGGCTCGCCGACGCAGCCGCGCTCGCCGCAAAGGAAGCTGCCGCGCATCCCGCGCCGACGCCGCCGACGGATAAGCCGAAGTCCGGCACCGACGAGCACGAAGCGCTGCTGAACTAAGGCGCTCCGCGAAGTTTCCGCGTCTTGTTCCCCGCTCGGCGCGCACCACGCACGAGCGCGCCCGCCGCGCCGCGAGGTCGCCGCCTCGGTTCTCGCCGTCGGGAAGTTGCCGTCCATGTAGCTGACATCGAACGATCGCCAAGTCTGTGGCCGCTCCTCTGACTTCTCGACGCCGCGGCGAGGCGTGATATCCTTGGGTCGAGGTGGCCAGGTTTCAGGTCCTTGACGGTGGCAAGGGTCCCGCACAGAGCGCGGATGGTCCCGGGGATCCGCTCGACGACGACGAGAGCACCATGATCAACCCGTCGATGGACTTCGGGCCCGACGAACCGACGGTCGCCCAGGAGATCCCGCAGCCGCCACCACGTCCGCAGTCGCAGGCACCGCAAGCTGGATCGATCATGGAGTCGGTGCCGCAACCGCCCCCGGACCGCATGTTCGATGACGAGGCCGTCGATAGTGCGCTCGGGTCGCTGTTCGAGGCGCCGTTGCCGCGGACTCCCGCTGCTGCTCCCGCGCAGCGAGCGACGCCCGCACCGACGCGCAACACCCCGCCGCCGACGCGCAACACCCCGCCGCCGGCGCGCAACACCCCGCCGCCGGCACGCAACACCCCGCCGGCAGCACGCAACACTCCGGTACCCACCCGGCCGTCGCAACCACCCACCCGGCCGTCGCAACCATCACAACCTGTGCAGTCGCGAACGATCATGGGAGCACCGGCGCGCCCCACGCCGGTTGCCACGCGCCCGAGCCAGCCCGCCATGCGACCGACGCCGTCGCCGTCGCAACTGATGCCCACCGCGCAGCCGACGCCGGTGCCCACCCGACCCACGCCGGTCCCCAGGCGACCGGTCCCAGGCGGTCGCTCGACGAGCACCGGCTACGCGGTCGTACCGGGTGACGCACCGGTCCGGAACACGCCGACACCCGGGCAGGCACCGTCGCGGCAGAGCTTCGGCTACGCGTCGGATGACGCGATGGACCCTGCGCCCTACCCCTACGTCCCGCCCGTGCACTCCGAACCATCCGGCCGCGCTGCGGACCCGTATCAGGCCAACGCCGGTGCGGATTCCGAGCCCTATCCCCGGTCCGAGCCGTACGGCGCGAATTCCGATCCGTATCCGCGGACGGAGCCGTTCCGCCCCACGCCGGACCCGACGGTCCCGCAGAGCTATCAGCCGAAGATGGACGGGCCGGGATTCGCCGCCGGCCCCTGGAACGACCAGCGCGATTCGGTGCGCGGCATGCCGAGCCCGACCGGGGCACCCGTTGGTTATCGTACGCCGGGCGAGGCATCCGGGCTGCTGCGCGCGCCCATGCCGGTCGCGCCATCAAGCCGCGGTGGCCTCAAGCTCGTCCTCGGCGTCGTGGCTCTCGTGATCATGCTCGGCGGTGGGCTCGCGCTCGGCTGGGTGTTCTTCGCACGCGACAAGCAACCGGCGTTGACGCCCAACGACCCGAAGACGACGACGACGCCCGTCGTCACGGTACCGGTCGCGACCGCACCGCCGCCCGACGCGACGGTCGCCGTCGTGACTCCGCCGCAGCCGGTCGTCGTGCCGCCAAAGCCGGCCGAGCTCGGGAAGGCGTCGAGCGCGACCACCGACATCGCCACTCTCGAGCATCCGATCCTCGAGGAGATCACGGCGCCGGTGCAGGGCCAGGTCGCCTCGATCACGATTGCCAAGAAGCGCGACGTGGCGGGGGGCGAGCCGCTGTTCTCGATCCGCTACAGGGCAGGCGGCGGCTCGAAGGAAGCGCTGCTCAAGCGCATCGCCGAGCTCGAAGCGAAGGTCAAGGAAGCACCTGGCGAAGCCTCGGTCGTCGTCGGCGAGGACGGCACGGTCAACCTCGAGGATCCGACGGTCTACGAGCAGCAACTCGCGCGCGCGCGCCGCGAGCTCAAGCAGATGAAGCAGGTCGATGTCGCCACGGTCAAGGCGACCACTGGCGGGCTCGTCGAGAGCCGCGTCAAGGTCGGCGACAACACCACCGTCGGCAGCACGCTCGGTGTCCGGCTCGACAAGCGCAGCTGGACCGCGACCGCGATCGTGAAGGACGCGAAGCCGGCTGCAACCTGGTCATGTGTCGTCGCGACGCCGGACGACAGCCATACCGGCCTCTGCAAGATCCAGTCGACCGAGCTGATTCCCGGTGATGGCTTCGGCACCCGTGTGGTCGTCGAGATCGCGGCGACCGGCACGACGTGGCTCAAGGGCCTCGATCAGAAGCCGCGCCTGATCCTCGAAGCGCCCCGCTGACCCGAGCTGGAGCGAAGCCAGCGAACGCTGGCGAGCGGGACCCGATCTGCGGAGCGGCACCGCGTGTATGCCCGTCTCCGGGTATCGTGGAGGCATGAGCAGCGAGCAAGGTGACCTGACCGTCATGGCCGAGGTCACCGTCGACGACAAGGGTGTCGGCGATCGGATCGACCTGCCGGTCGCGAGCGCGCTGGGCGGTCGTTACAAGATCGCGCGGCGGATCGGCAAGGGCGGCATGGGCGAGGTCATGGGCGCCCGCGACGAGCAGATCCAGCGCGACGTCGCGATCAAGCGGATGCGCAAGGCGAACCCCAGCGAGCGCGCGATCCAGCGGTTCATGCGCGAGGCCTCGATCCAGGGACGCCTCGAGCACCCCGCGATCGTGCCGGTGCACGAGATCGGGCGAGACCCCGAGGGGCTGCCGTTCTTCGTGATGAAGAAGCTCAGCGGCACGACGCTCGCGAAGATCCTCGAGAGGCCCGGCGGCGATCGCGGCAGCTTTCCGCTGCAGCGCGTGCTACGCGCGTTCGCCGAGGTCTGCCTGGCGATCGAGTTCGCGCACGTCCGCGGCATCGTCCACCGCGACCTCAAGCCCGACAACATCATGCTCGGCGACTTCGGCGAGGTCTACGTGCTCGACTGGGGCGTCGCCAAGGTGATCGGCGACGAGGACGACAGCGACTTCGCCGACGTCGGCAGCGGCAGCGGCGAGCATGCGACCGCGGCCGGGACCGCGATCGGTACGCCCGGGTACATGGCGCCCGAACAGGTGCAGGGCAAGGCGGACATCGACGGCCGCTGCGACGTCTACACGCTCGGCTGCCTGCTGTTCGAGATCCTCGCCGGTGAGCCGCTCCATCCGCGCGGGTTCGAGGGGCTGAGCAGCGCGAACGTCGGGCGCGACGCCAGGCCGTCAATGCGCGCCCCGTCGCGCGACATCCCGCCCGAGCTCGACGTGCTGTGCGTCGAGGCGACCCAGCGGGATCGCGACGCGCGGCTGGCGACCGCGCGCGAGCTCGGCGATCGCGTGCAGCGCTACCTCGACGGCGACCGTGATCTCGCGCTCCGGCTCAAGCTCGCGCAGGAGCACCTCGACAAGGCCACCGCGGCGTTCGAGGGCGGCGACAGCGACGACCAGCGTGCGACCGCGATGCGCGAGGCCGCCGCTGCGATGGCCCTGGCACCGACGCTCCCCGGTCCGCCCGAGTTGATCGGCCGGTTGATGCTCGAGCCGCCGAAGCACACGCCGCGTGACGTGGCCGACGCGATCGCCGCGGCCGAGGTCAGTACCGCGCGGACGACCGCACAGGCAGGCATCTGGGCGCTGGTGGCCACGCTCGCGTTCACGCCGCTGATGTGGTGGATGGCGCCACCGGCGTCGGCGAACATCGCGATCCTCACGGCTCTGTTGCTCGTGAATCTGGTCGTGCTGATGCACGCGAACCTCGCGGCGATCCCGCGCCCCGGGCTCGTCGTGATCGCGAACACGATCGTCGTGGCGTTCATCGCCCTGACGTTCTCGCCGCTGCTGATCGCGCCGGGCGTCGCGGCCGTGCTCGCGATGGCGATGGTGTTGACGCCGAAGTTCTCGATCCTCGGCTCGGCGTGGACGATCGGCGTGCTGCTGATCCTCGCGGTGCTCGGGCCGCTCGCGCTCGAGCACCTCGGCGTGCTGACGCCGACGATGTCGGTCGACACCAACGGCGTGCTGTTCTCGGCACCGGGGTTCGGCGGCTACGAGATCGCGACCATCGTGGTCGGCGTGCTCTACGTGATCGGGCTCATCGTCGGCGCGTGCGCGGCGGGCGGCACGATGCGGCGCCGAACCCGCGAGGCGCACCACCACCTGCAGCTGCAGGCGTGGCAGCTCCGCCAGCTCGTCTCGCAGCACTGACGCGTCAACGCTGGCGCTTGCGACCGAGCTTCGCGAACTGCTCGAGCAGCGGCAGCCCGATCGACGGGAACGGCCGCAGGAGATGGATCAGCGCCGCGCGAAACGCCGGCAGCGTGCGGACGAGCTTCGGCTGATCGACGAGCTCGACGGCCGCCGCGGCGACCTCGTCGAGACCGAGCAGCTGGCCGGACGAGAACAGCAGGCCCGCCGAGGCGTCGTGGGCGACGGCGTTCGTCATGTCGCCCGCGATCGCATCCGGGCACAGCGAGCTCACCGTGATCGGCCGCCCCGCGCGGCGCAGCTCGCCGGCGAGCGACAGCGAGTACCCGAGGACGCCGTGCTTGGTCGCGCCATACACCGCGAGCCCGGGTGCGGGAACCAGCGCCGACATCGACGCGATGTTGATGATCGTGCCGCGGGTCATCGCCGCGGCGGCGGCGTGGCAGCCCCAGATCACGCCGAGGAGGTTGACCTCGACGAGGCGCCGCGTCGTGGCGTCGTCCATCTCCCAGCTGTCGCCGACCGCGAGCACGCCGGCATTGTTGATCCAGATCGCGAGGTCCCCGAGCTTTTGCGCCGCGGCGGCGACGCTGCGATGGCTGTCCGGATCGCGGACATCCTGGCCGATCCCGGTCCCGTCGACGACAGCTGCGGTCGTGCGCGCGGCGCCTTCGTCGACATCGGTGCACACGACGTGGGCGCCGCGGCGCGCGAGGCGCTCGGCGATCTTGCGACCGAGCCCGCGGCCGGCTCCGGTGACGACGGCGACGGTCGGCACTACGACCCGAACGTGACGGCGCACGCCACGTGTCGCTCGAGGTTGGGAGTGAAGCTCGCGGTCGCCACGCCGCAAACCTACACGATCGGCGTGCTAGCGTCCGCGCGTGACCTTCGACGTCGTCGTCGCCGCAGATCTCGACTGGGGTATCGGCAGGGAGCAGGGCCTGCCGTGGCCGCGGCTGCGCGGCGACCTCGCGCACTTCCGGCGGGTGACGTCGACGACGGTCCGCGAGGGCGCTCGCAACGCGATCGTGATGGGCCGCAAGACGTGGGAGAGCAAGGAGGTCGCGGGCAAGCCGCTGCCGCGGCGCCTCAACGTCGTGGTCACGCGCGGGGCGCTGACGCTCCCCGAGGGCGCGGTCGCGGTCGGCTCGCTCGACGCGGCCCTCGCGGTCACCGGCGTCGAGACGTTCTTCGTGGTCGGCGGTGCCGGGCTGTTCGAGAGCGCGCTCGTCGATCCCCGGCTGCGCTACATCTACCTGACCCGCATCGACGGCCGGTTCGGATGTGACGTCGTGATGCCCGACCTCGACACGCTGGGGTTTGTCCGCGACGAGAAGTGGGAGGGCGAGGCGATCGGCGACGAGCACGGCGTGAAGTACCGGATCGAGCGGCTTCGCCGTTCGATGGCCAACTGATCGCGTCGCAAGCGACGCTGGGGCGGCTTCGCCGCTCGATGGCCAACCAGGAGTCGTCCCCCGTCGCCCTCAGGGTCTTGCGAGCTGTGTCGCGGCGTAGCGATTCCACGAGCGGTGTCCCCGCCTTCGCTCTCCCGCCTCGGCGGCAAGGCAACCTTTCTCCCACGACCACTTCTTCGAGACGACCGCGTCGACGTAGAGCGCGAACGCTGCGCCGACGCTCGGCCCGCACCAGAGGCCATCGACGTAGCCCTTGCCGAAACACACGAGCTGCCCCGAGGCCGGCTGCTACGCTGCGCGTGAGGTCACGATGCAGCCCGTCTCGATGAAGCTCGATCGCCTACCGCTCGATGCCGTTCAGCCTGTCACCGAGACCGCGACCTTCGCGCTCGGTTGATTCTGGACTCCCGACGCCCGGTTCGGGTGTCACCGCGGAATCGTCCGTACCCGCGTCGGCTACGCGGGCGGCGCCGATCCGGATCCCACGTACGAGAACCTCGGCGATCACACCGAGGCACTGCAGCTCGACTTCGATCCGAGCGTGATCACGTATCCCGCGCTGCTCGAGCAGTTCTGGGCGAGCCACACGCCCTCGCGCAGTCGCAACCGCCAGTACATGGCCGCGGTGTTCGCCCATGGCCGCGTGCAGCTCGAGGACGCACTCGCGAGCCGCGCGACGGTCACCGCCACGGGCATCCTCGTCGAGACCCCGGTGGTCTCGGGCGCGAAGTTCTATCTCGCCGAGGACTATCATCAGAAGTACTACCTGCGGCAGGACCGGATCCTGATGGCCGAGCTCGCGCGCTACAACCCGTACGTGTTCGTCAACTCGACCGTCGCCGCGCGGCTCAACGGGTACGTCGCCGGACACGGCACGCCCGAACAGCTCGCCGCCGAGCTCGACGACTTCGGGCTGTCACGTGCGGCCTCCGACTACCTGGTCGCGCGCGTCGGCCAGCGCGGTCACTGACGAGGACTACACCGCGACTGGGAACTTGATGAACGGGTGGTGCTGGTAGCCCTCGAGCGCGATGTCCTCGAAGGTCATCTCGAGCACGGGCTTGTTCGCGAGCACGAGCTTGGGCAGCGGATGCGGCTCGCGTGCGAGCTGCGTCTTCACGCCCTCGACGTGGTTGAGATAGATGTGCGCGTCGCCGAGGGTGTGCACGAAGTAGCGCGGCGCGAGGCCGCACTCCTGCGCCACCATCGCCATCAGCAGCGCGTAGCTCGCGATGTTGAACGGCACGCCGAGCGCGAGATCCGCGGACCGCTGGTAGAGCTGGCAGTCGAGGCTGCCGGCGGCGACGTAGAACTGGAAGACCGCGTGGCACGGCGGCAGCTTCATCTTCGGGATGTCGGCGACGTTCCACGCGCTGACGATGATCCGCCGCGACATCGGGTCCCGCTTGATCGTCGCGATCGCCTCGCTGATCTGGTCGATGCCGGGGTGATCGCCGGGATTGCGACTAGACGCACCCCAGTGTCGCCACTGATAGCCGTAGATCGGGCCGAGCTCGCCGTGCTCGTCCGCCCAGGCGTCCCAGATCGGCGTGTGCTGCTTGAGATCGTCGTTGATGTTCGTCGAGCCGCGCAAGAACCACAGCAGCTCGCGGACCACCGCCGGGAACAGCACCTTCTTCGTGGTGACGAGCGGGAAGCCCTCGCGCAGGTCGTAACGCGTCTGCGCGCCGAACAGCGAGATCGTACCGGTACCGGTGCGATCGGTCCGGCGCTCGCCGTGGTCGAGGACGTGGCGGACGAGCTCCAGGTACGGCCGCATCCCCGGCATATAGCACCCCGTGCTGACGTTGTATGGTGCGTGCGTGGTCCCGCGCGCCGTCTCGATCGCCGCCCTCGTCGAGGACTACGACGGGATCCTGCTCGATGCGTACGGCGTGCTCGTCGATGCGCGCGGGGCGTTGCCGGGCGCGGCCGCGCTGATCGAGGCGCTGGTCCGTCGCGCGAAGCCGTACGCGGTGGTCACCAACGATGCCTCGCGGTCGGTCGCGACCTATGTCGCGCGGTTCGCCGCGCTCGGGCTGCCGATCGACGGCGACCGCATCATCACATCAGGAAGCCTCTTGCCGGGCTACTTCCGCGAGCGCGGGCTGGCAGGCGCGCGGACCTGCGTGCTCGGCACCGAGGACTCGTTCGCGTTCGTACGCGAGGGCGGTGGCGTGCCGATCGAGCTGGTGCCGCCGATCGAGCTCGATGTGGTCGCGATCTGCGATGACGCCGGCACGCCATTCCTCGACGGCATCGAGCTCGCGCTGTCCGGGATCGTGCGCGCGGTCGAGGCCGGGCGGCGGCCTGCCCTCGTGTTACCGAATCCCGACCTCGTCTATCCGAAAGGCGGCGGCGAGCTCGGGTTCACGGCAGGCGCGATGGCGCTCCTGATCGAGGCCGCGCTCGCCCGGCGGTTCCCCGGCGCGAACCTCGTGTTCGACCGCCTCGGCAAGCCCGAGCCGCACCTGTTCCTCGAGGCCGCGCGCCGCCTCGCACTGCCGCCCGCGCGCCTGGTGATGATCGGCGACCAGCTCGAGACCGATATCGCGGGCGCCCGCAGCGCCGGGATCGACGCCGCGCTGCTCGCGGGCATCTCGCGGTGGGATGACCGTGACGCGGCCCTTGCGCCGACCTACCTACTCGCTACCATCGCGCCGTGATCCAGCGGTTCTGCTTCGTGAAGCTGCTCGACGATGAAGTCGCGACGCGCGGCGAGCTCGCCGAGTTGCTCCACGCCGGGCTGACGTCGGCGGGTGCCGATGTCGTGATCGGGCTGCCGGCCGACGACAGCGCCGCGCGCTGGGACCTCTCGATCGTGATCACCGCGGCGTCGCTCGAGGCGTGGAGCGCGCTCGCGATGCTGCCCGCGATGACGGGGGTGTTCGACGAGCTCGCGGCTCGTGCGACCGTCGTCAAGGCGTGGACGTTCGAAGCGATCCGTTGACCGCTTGGGGCCGATTGCCTCGTGGATTGCCACCCGCATCGCGTTGCGTGCGATCCCGGCCGGGTGCAACCCTCGCGGCGTTCAACCAGGGGAATTACCTATGAAGATGCGAACGATGCTCGTCGTGATGTTGGGTCTGGGTCTCGCGACCACTGGCTGCAAGAAGAAGAAGGCCGAAGAGACCGGTGGCACCGGCACGATGGCCGGCAGCGCCGGTAGCGCCGGTAGCGACACGGCCATGGGCAGCGCCGGCGGCGCGATGGGCAGCGCGGGCTCCGCTGCCGAGCCCGCGAAGGAAGCGACCAAGCATGGCGCCGACCTCGTCGCGAAGTACATGGAGTGCCTCGGCCAGCTCAACGCCGGCAAGCTCGACGAGTTCAAGGCCAACTGCCTCGCGACCGAGTACAAGGGCCACGCGGCCGACGGCCCCGAGATCGCCAGCGCCGACGCGCTGCTCGAGCAGTTCAAGGCGAACCGCGTCGCGTTCCCGGACCTGAAGCTCGAGCCGCAGCTCGTGCTGGTCAACGGCCGCAACGTGTTCGGCGTGCACCTGATGACGGGCACGCACCAGGGCCCGATGAAGACGCCGATGGGGGAGGTGCCCGCGACCACCAAGAAGGTCGGCATGCTGTTCTTCCATCGCCTCGCGATCAACGACGAGAACCGCGCGACCGAGGAGTGGGCGTACATGGATCCCGGCACGATGATGGGCCAGCTCGGCCTCGTGCCGAAGGAAGTCAAGATGCGCGCCGCGATGGACAAGGGCATGGAGGGCGCGCCCGTGATCGTGGTCGCCGCCGACGACGCCAAGGAGCAGGCGAACGTCGAGCTCGTGAAGAAGGCCGGCGCGGCGTTCGCTGGCAAGAAGCCCGCCGAGTACATGGCGTTCTACGCCGATGGCGCCGTCGAGTCGGATCAGGCCGGCGAGAAGGATGCGGTCGGCAAGAAGGACATCGAGGCCGGCGCCAAGATGTTCCTCGGCGCGTTCCCTGACCTCAAGATGGAGCAGCAGGGCCAGTTCGCAGCGGGCGACTTCGTGGTCGAGCTCGGTACGTTCGCCGGCACCCACACCGGTCCGCTCGGCAAGTTGAAGCCGACGAAGAAGCCGGTGCACGGCCAGTACGCCGAGATCATCCACATCAAGGACGGCAAGATCGCCAAGATCTGGCGCTTCCGGAACGGCATGGCGATGGCCGCACAGCTCGGCCTGATGGGCGACGCGCCGAAGGGCGACGCGCCGAAGGGTGACGCGCCGAAGGGTGATGCCCCGAAGACCGACGCGCCGAAGGCCGACCCGAAGATGGAGAAGAAGGGCGGCTAACCCGCGCGCAGACGGTCGACGTAGCGAGCGAGCTCGTCGGGTAGCTCGCTCGTGAACCGCACGCGCTCGCCGGTGGCGGGATGCGTGAACCCGAGGATGGCGGCGTGGAGGGCGAGACGAGGCGCGCGCGGCAGAAATGTCCGCGCGGTCTCTCCTCCGTGCTGGGTGTCGCCTGCGATCGGGTGACCGAGGCCGGCGAGGTGGATGCGGATCTGGTGCGTGCGTCCGGTCTCGAGCCGTGCGGCGACCAGCGTCGCATGGCCGGCGAACGTCTCGAGCGCCTCGACGTGGGTGACCGCGCGGCGATCACCGACCGGGCGATCGATCGTCTGGGTGGCGACCGTGCCGAGTGCGATCGCGCGGTATTCGCGATCGACATCGTGCGCCTTGAACGCATCGCCGAGGCGCTTGTTCGCATCACGCGTTCGCGCGAACACGAGCAGCCCGCTCGTGGGCAGATCGATGCGATGGACGAGGTAGACCTCGCCATGCGTGCCGGTCAGCTGATCGAGCAGATCGCCGCGATCGCTCTCCGGGGTCGGCGCGGTGACGAGCCCCGCGGGCTTGTCGACGACGAGCACGTGCGCGTCGACGTGGACGAGCCGGGGCGCGAGCGGCGGCGCGGTGCGCTCGACCGCACCACCATAGTTGACCTCGATCTGCTGCCCCACGCGCACCGGCCGGCCCGCGACCTTGACCCGCGTGCGATCGACGAACACGCCGCCTTCATCGATCACCGCGCGCGCCTTGCGCCGCGACAGCCCGAGGACGTGACGCGGCACGACCTGATCGAGCCGCATCCCGGTCTCGTCCGCCGCCACCACGAAGACGGTCTTCTGCACCTCAGCTCCAGTCCGCGCGCGCCGCGACGTCGATGATGGCGTCGGCGAGCTGGTCGGGGACCTCTTCCTGGAGGAAGTGGCCAGCCTCGGTGCGAATGACGGTCGCGTCGGGCCGCACCCGTGCGAGGTGATTGATCACGCGACCGAGGATCGGATCGCGCATGCCCCACACCATCGCGATCGGCACGTCGATCGTCGCGAACAGCTGAGCGGTGCGCTCGAGGGCCGGCACCGACGGATGGCGATCGTGCGAGTCGGGCACCATCCGCGCGAGCGCGAGCGGCGCCATTCGATCCTTGCGGTCGCGCAGCGGCCAGCGATACGCGCGCGCGACCTCGCCGCGAATGCTCTGGCGATCGCCCTGCGAGAGGTGAAGCACGCCGAGCGGGAAGCCGAGGCCGCGAAACAGTAGATCGCTGGCGATCGGGATGTTCGAGAGCCGGTGAAACAGCGTCGGCTTGAACGAGGCCGCCGGTGGCCCCACCGCGGTGTTGCCGAGCACGAGCCCGCGCAGCCGCTCGGTTCGGCTCGCCATCGCGAGGAGCCCGATCGGGCCGCCCCAGTCTTGCGCCACCATCACGAGCGGTCCCGGCCGGACATGGAGGGGCCGGGATTTACTCGCGGCCCCGGGAACGATCGCGTCGAGCGCGGCGCCAAGCCACGCGCCGTGATGCTCGACCGTGTGCGCGCGCGCGAGTGTCGGCTTCGTCGATCGCCCGAGCCCGATCAGATCTGGCGCGACGAGCCGCAGCCCGCGATCACGCGCGAGCACCGCGGCGATGACCTTGCGCCACAGAAAGCTCCACGTCGGATTGCCGTGGACGAGCACGACCGGCTTGCCATCGGGCGGTCCCCACTCGAGCACGTGCATCCGCTCGTCGCCGACCGTGACGTCATGCTCGCGAAAGCCGGCCGGCAGCTGCGCGGTGATGAAGGCGGGAAGAGCGGCTACCAATCACCGTCGTCGATACCACGCTTGCGTGCCTTCTTGCCGCGGTCCGCCGCGCCCTTGTCGCGGTCACGATCGCCATCCTTCTTGCGGCGGCGTGCATCCGAACCGCCCGGAGGGGCCGGTGGACCGAAGTTCGCGCCCGGCGGACGTGGTGCGAAGCCACCAGGAGGACCCGGCGGACGCGTGCCGAAACCACCGGTGCCGCCACCGCCTGCATAACCGCCACCGGGAGGACCACCCGGAGGACCACCCGGAGGACCACCCGGAGGACCACCGAAACCGCCGGAGCGCGGCGGGCCACCGTAACCGCCGGCACCACCATCGCTGCCGGGGCGTGGACCGAACGAACGCGGGCCACCTGCGCCACGTGGCTCGCGCTCGCGCGCCTCGTTGATCCGCAGCATGCGCCCCTCGAGGTTCTGACCGTCGAGCTCCTGCAGCGCTTGCTGCGCGCCTTCGGGGGTCGCCATCTCGACGAACGCAAAGCCGCGCGGGCGACCGGTCTCGCGATCCATGATGATGGACACGCTCGTGACCTCTCGTCCGTTGGCACCGAAGGCTTCCCTGAGAGACGCTTCGGTCGTGTTGTAGTTCAGATTGCCAACGTAGAGCTTCGTTCCCACGGACGGTCTCCTAGACGATTCAGCCAGACAGCGATGGTTGGAGAGGACACGGACACCGACAACCTCGTCGGCGCGCTTCGCTAGCCTATCACCCGCGCGGGGTTCGTGAGCGAGGGAACGGAGCCTGCCCCTCGGAAACCCTCCGCGCCGCCTAGGCGGGCGCTTTCCTTGCCGTATCCTCGGCGGGCTCATGGGGCCGCTTCCGTACCCGCACCGCGCCACGTTCCTCGCCAGCACCCTCGTGGTGCCCGCGGAGCTCGCCGGTGTGACGTCGGCGCTCGTGAGGCTGATTTCGGTGATCGTCTTCGATCATCTGGTACGGCATCCGATCCTGACGCTCGGCGATCACGATGACGAGCGGCTCCTCGATGACGCCGGTCAGCCGCTCGACGCGCGTCACCCGGCAGTCGAGGACTCGCTCGACTGGTTCTTCCGGATCTCGCGGCGCCACGAGGTGCTGTGGTTCGAGCTGTCGATCGATCCCGCGCGCCCCGCCCCGCCGGTGCTGCGGTCGCGCCGCGCCGATGGCACCGCGGATGGCTGGAGCTCGAGCGCCGAGCTCGCGCTGTCGCAGCAGCTCGACCAGTGCCTCGCGCAGTGGCTCGCGACGCGCCGGCTGCCGCCGGTGCCCGCGCTCGCGGACTTCACGCTCGACGATCTCCGCGGCGCGGCCGAGCGCTCGAGCAAGGTCGAGGCGCAGCTCGCCGGCGGGCGGACCCTCGCGCAGTTGCCGGCCGCGATCCGGCAGCCGCCACCGAAGATCGCGATCCCGTTCCTGCGCGTGCTCGCCGAGCTCTCGCGCGAAGGTGCACGCTCGCTCGACGCCGCGATCCTCGCGCTCGATCCGACGCATCCGGTCGCGCGCCGCAACCGCTACGTGTCCGGTCTGATCGACGGTGACACCGCGCGCCGCGCGATCGTGCCCGTGATCGCCGACGCTCCGATGTACGCGAAGCCGCACCTCTCGGTGTGGGGCCCGCCATTCGCCGCGGACCGCCCCGGGGCCGAATCCCGGCCCCGCTATCTCGGCCCGATCGAGAACATGGGCGTGCGTCACCAGGGCATCGCGGCGAGCCTGATGCCGGCGAACCCGTATGCCTGCCACAACTACTCGCTCCAGCTCGCCGACGTCGGGCGTCGCGAGGAGAGCTACCGGTGGGCAGACCGCGCGACGGTTGCGGCACCGCAGTTCGGCGCCGCGCACCTTGACTGCGTGCGCCGGCTGCGCCAGGTCGGCCGGCCTGGCCAGGCCTTCGCGGAGGCGCAATATCGCTGCCGCGAAATCCTCGATCGTGCCGCCGCCGGCAAGCTCCCCGCAAACGACTGGCAGGCACCACATCACGCCGCGCTGCTGATCGCGTTCGCGCACCTCGACGTCGGCCGGATCACCGAGGCGATCGAGCTCGCCGACGAAGCGATGACCCGGTTGCCGGACGAGGCACCGGTCCAGGAGGTATTCGCGTGGGTGAAGAAGCGGATCGCGCACTGGAAGACCGACGCCGGTCTGCTCGCGCGCGCGTATGCGTGGGAGGGCCACCATCGCGGTGACCCGGGTCGCGTGATCACGGGGCTGACGCGCGGGCGGATCACCGACGACGAGGACGCGATGATGCTGATCGAGGCGTTCCTCGCGATCGGCCGTCCCGACCACGCGACGATCGCGTACTGGCAGTGCGCCGGGCTCGATGGTGCCGGCGTCCTAGGTGACGGCAAGGCCCGGCTCGCTGCCGCGAAGGCACTGATCCTGACCGGCGATCTGGAGGAGGCGCTCGATCAGATCCAGAGCGTGCAGCTGCGCCGCAGCCAGAGCCGGCTCGAAGCCGAGATCAACCGGCTCCTCCGGCTCGCCGCGACCCGGCCGGCCGCCGAGTGGATCCGCGTCGTCGAGCGCCGCCTGGCACTCGGCGCGACCACGCTCGCCCGCGATGCCGCGCGTGACCTCGCAGACTTCGTGCCGGGACTCGATGCCGCGGTCGTGCGGCGCGCACTCGGCGAGCGCACGCCGATCGCGCTCGATCCCGCGTGGTTCTCCGAGCTTGTCGTGGCGCTGCCTGCCGTGCAGGACACGTCGACGCAGATCCTCGAGCGGCTCGCGCGACCGGCCGCGAACACGCTCGAAGCTGCCGACACGCTCGCCCAGGAGTGGTGGACCGTGATCGTCCCGCCGGCGAAGGATCGAGACGCGCATGCCGGCGGCGCGATGCTCGCGCTCGGAGTCGCGCTCGCGCGCTACTTCAGCGAGGCATCTGGAGCGCTGACGCCGATCGCCGGCGCGTACCGCCACATCGCGACCGAGGCCCTGCACCTCGTGCGGCGCTCGCGCTACCAGATCGATAGCAGCGCGATCCAGGCGCTGCTCCGGCTCGTCGATCGGCTCGGCGCCGCACCGGAGTGGCTGCTCGATACCTGGCTCCTGCGGATCGAGCGCGCGCTCGATCTCGAGGCCGAGCATGGTGCGTACCTCGACGGTATGATCGCCGGCCTGCCGACGGTGCAGCGTCTGCTCCGTGGCGACGAGCGCATCGGTTGGGAAATGCGGCTCGCCCACGATCTCGCCGCCGATCCCACGCAGTACGAGGCGGCGGCCTATTTGATGTCGCGGTCGGCGCGGGCCGTCGAATCCGGTGCCGTGCACCTCGCATGGTCGACCGCCGCGGCGGCGGCGGCACCTCGCCAGGCGCAGCTCGACGTGCACTGGGTCGCCGCTCTCGCCAATCCGGCCGCGTGCGCCGCACCGTGGATCCACGTCGCGTACGGGCTCATGGCCGCGGGTCGCCCAGCCGATGGCTTCGCAGCCGCGTGTCGCGCGCTCACCGCGGCGACCGTGAACGAGCGCGCCGGCTTGCTCGACGCGCTCGCGCCGAAGTGGAAGGCCGCGAACATCGCGACGCCATTCGACGGCAACGCGGCCTTCGAGGCGGGACTCGATGCGGCCTCGAAGGACCAGCTCGCGATCGCCGTCCAGCACCTGCGGTGGGCGGCGGCGGTCGAGCCCGGCAACGGCAAGCGCGCGCAGAGCCTCGCCGTCGCGCTCGGCCGCATCGGCCGCGGCCTCGAGGCGATCCGCGTGCTGTCGCCGCACGAGCGTGCCGATGCGCCGCGGCTCGTCGGTCGCGTGCTCGTCGAAGCCGGCCGGTTCGTCGACGCCGTGGCGATCCTGCGCTACGCCGCTCGCCGGTTCCAGTCCGCCGAGGACTGGACGAGCCTCGCGAACGCCGCGATCCGCGCGGACAACGACGCGGTCGCCGCCGAGGCCGGCCGCCAGGCCACAGCGCTCGGCAGCACGGATCCACAGCTCCTCGGGGGCCTCGCGACGAGCCTCTACCGGCTCGGCGAGTTCGTCGAATGCGAGCGGATCGCGCAGCAGTTGATCGGCGACAAGCACCGCGAGGCCCGAATGGCCGGGCTTCACGCGATGGCGCGCTCGCTCGCGGGCCAGGGCCGCCACGTCGACGCGCACCCCTATGCGAAGGCCGCCGCCGAGCTCGGCCCCAACGGCGAGCTCGCCGCCGAGCTGATCGAGACGATGGATCGGATCATCGCGCAGCAGACCCCGCCAGTGCGTCAAAGCAGCGAGCACTCGATGGAGCGCCGCGCGTGCGACGATCTCGCGGCAGGCCTGTTCGACACGCTGGTGCCCGCGATCACGAGCCCGTCGTGGGGCATCGCGCGGGTCGCGCTGATCGCTTGCGAGTTCCGCGGCGACGACGAGAGCGGGATCCCGGTCGCCCCGCGTGCACTTGATGCAGCCGTCGCCATCCTCGGCCGTACCGCGGGCGCGATCTCACCCGATGCGGTGCTCGCCCGCGTCCGCGCGCTGCGGATCCGCGACAACGCGTTCATCCAGATCGATCCGCCGCCCCCGCTCGGTGCGCGCTTCACGCCCGCCGAGTTCGAGGCCGCGTATCGCGAGCGCGATCGACGCCCGCATCGTCCGAGCGCCGTGATGAGCTTCGCGCGCTGAGCTCCGGCTGCTATCGTTTGCCCCGCGACGCCAGCGCCCGCTGGCGCGCTCCCCTTGGCCCGCCCGCATGTACCGCTTCCTCTACTGGCTGGTGCTGCGGCGACTGCCCGCCGAAGGGACCCACCGCGTCTCGTTCGCGATGCTGCGCGGGCTCGTCGCGATCCCCGGCGCCGTCGCGATGCTGCGCTGGATGTTCGCGCCGCGTGCCGACGAGCTCCGCGTCAAGGCGTTCGGGCGTGACCTCCCCGGCCCGCTCGGGCTCGCGGCTGGCTTCGACAAGGACGCGAAGGGTGTACGTGCGCTGCTCGCGATCGGATTCGGGTTCGTCGAGATCGGCACGGTGACCGCCGAGGCGCAGCCCGGCAATCCGAAGCCCCGGCTGTTCCGGTTGCCGCGAGACCGCGCGCTCGTCAACCGGATGGGTTTCAACAACGATGGTGCGGTCGCGGCGGCGCAGCGGCTCGCGCAGCGTGCGCCACATCGCGCCGAGGGCACCGTCGGCGTCAACATCGGCAAGACCAAGCGGGTCGCCGAGTCCGAGGCGATCGCCGACTTCACCGCGAGTGCCGAACGCCTCGCCCCGCTCGCCGATTACCTCGTCGTCAACGTCAGCTCGCCGAACACGCCGGGGCTCCGCGACCTCCAGGCGGTCGACAAGCTACGCCCGCTCCTCGCCGGCGTGCGCGACGCTTGCGACCGCGCATCCCCGCTGCGCCGCGTCCCACTGCTCGTCAAGATCGCGCCGGATCTGGCCGATGACGACATCGATGCGGTCGCCGACCTCGCTCTCGAGCTCGGGCTCGACGGCATCATCGCGACGAACACGACGATCGCGCGGACGGGCCTCGTGACGCCCGCCGAGGAGGTCGCGGCGCTCGGTGCCGGCGGGCTCTCGGGGGCGCCGCTCAAGGATCGCGCGCTCGCGGTGCTCCGCCGGCTGCGCGCCCGCGTCGGCGATCGCGTCACGCTGGTCGCGGTCGGCGGGATCGAGACCGCGGATGATGCGTGGCTGCGGATCCGTGCCGGCGCGACCCTCGTCCAGAGCTACACCGGCTTCATCTATCGCGGCCCCGCGTGGCCGCGCCGGATCCATCGCGAGCTCGCGGCGAAGGTGCGCGCCGCAGGGCTGACCTCGATCGCGCAGGCGATCGGCGCGGATGTCTAAGCAGGCCTTAGAAGCAGGCCTTGCCGGTGACCATGCCGCTCATGTTCGTGAGGTTCGCGCTGCACACCAGCGGCGCCGCGCACATCCCGTTGCACTTGGCCGCCGGGCACGAGCCCGTGGTGTCCATGCAGATGACGCCGCAGAACTGCCGGGTCGGATTGTTCGGCGTCATGATGTCGAAGATGCACTGCGCGATGCCCGGGCCGACGTAGCCGACCGAGCACTGATCGCCGGCGCCTCGCGTACAGGTCTTCGAGCACCAGTTACCGCTACCACCGTTGAGCATCAGGCACTCGTAGCCCATCGGGCAGTCGCCCTGCGGTGCACCGCCACCGGCGGTCGGCGTGCACGGCTGACCGATGCCCATCTGCGTCGAGACCGGTGCGTCCATCTGTATCGGCGGCGCGTCCTCGAAGACCTTCGAGTCGGGCTGCGTCGAGCCACCACTACCGTCATCGCCACTGCACGCGATCAGCACGACCGCGACGACGCCGGCGACTAGTTTGGCAAGCATGCGCCGAAGGTCGTGTTGCAGGTCAGTCCGGTATCGCAGGTGTTGCCGGTACCGCAGCGGATCACGCATGCGATGTTGATGCCCGTGTAGTTCTTGCTGGCCATCAGCGGCATGTCCATCGGCGTGTACGAGAGCAGCGCGAGGCACGCTGGCATGCCGACGGTGCCGGTATAGGCTCCCGTGCACGCCGCGGTGTTCGGCGCCGGCGTCACCGACGTGAACTGGCCTTGCGCGTTGGTCATCCCGCTGCCGTTGGTCACGCAGAGCGGCGTGCAGAACCCGGCGCCACCCGCGGAGACGCTCACGCAGGTGTTCGCGTTGGTCGGACAATCGGCGCCCATCATCGCCGGCACGCACTTCTGGCCGAGCCCGGTGAGCCCCGTCGGGGGCGGCGCATCCATGAAGACGGTGGCATCGGGGCCAGAGCTGCCTCCTTCGCCTCCGCAAGCGGAGGCCGTGAGCGCGATGAACAGCACGAGCAGGGGAGACGAAGACATGGGACTCCTTATTGGGAGCGCGACCATACTCGCAACTCGTAGCCGCGCGGAAGATCAGGCTCTAACCGAGGCTGTAACCCGACGTTCGCGGTCTGCTAGAGTCCTCGCATGGCCATCCGCAAGATCGCTCAGATCGGTCATCCCGTGCTTCGCCAGGTCGCACGCGACGTCTCACGTGAGGAGCTGGTCACATTGGAGATCCAGGCGTTCATCGATGACCTCGTCGAGACCATGCGCGACGCCGATGGCGCGGGCCTCGCAGCGATCCAGGTCTACGAGCCGATCCGGATCTGCGCGATCGAGGTGCGAAACAACCCGCGCTACCCGTACAAGCCGCCGATCCCGCTGACGATCCTCGTCAATCCCGTGCTGACGCCCGTCGATGACGAGCTGTTCGACAACTACGAGGGCTGCCTCAGCGTGCCGAACCTGCGCGGCCGCGTGAAGCGCAACGTCCACGTCCGCTGCCAGGCCTGGGATCGCCACGGCAAGCCGATCGACGAGGTCGTGCACGGGCTCAAGGCCGGCACCTACCAGCACGAGGTCGATCACCTGCACGGCAAGATCTTCGTCGACCGCGCCGATCCGAGCACGTTCGCGACCTGGACCGAGTTCGACCGTCATCATCGGGCCGCGTTCGTCGAACAGGCCCAGGCCCTCGTGGCCCGCGTCGGCTCGTAGTTCAGCGCGCGCGTTGCCGCAGCATCTGCACCCGGTGCCGGATCGCTCGCAGCCGTTCGAGTGCGCCCGGATGGCGCCGCCTGAACCACCCGACGAGCTCCTCGAAGTCTTCGGTCTCGCGTTCGGTCCAAGGTGCTCGAACACGCGCCTCGAACTCCGCCGACGGCAACAGACTGTTCTCCCACGCATCGAGCTCGGCTCGTAGCTCGGGTGTCATCCGTCGGGGTTCGGAGCTCATGGCTGGTCGACTCGCAAGCGCTCCAACCAGCGTATGTCATCGGCGTCGCGGCGAGCGCCAAACCGCTTGGTGCGGATCAGGTCGTCGATACAAGGCAATGCGATGGTCACGCCTTCTGCGATCGTCAGCCGGACGTGCCGCCCCACACGTCGTCGAAATGCACCAGGTCGCCGGCGATCGCGCGAAAGAAGGTCAGCTCGTCGAACGGGGATACCTGCACGCGCCGATCATACCCGCGGAGCGCTGAGGGCGTTGCCTCGATCAAGCAAGCCGCGGTTTTCTCGACGGAGCAGCTTGCCGCGCCGGGTCGTGGTGCGGTTTCCTTGCCGTCCCGATGGCCCGTAAGACCCCGAACCGCAAGACCGCAGCGAAGACTCCGCTGCCGCAGTCGGTCGCGAAGGGTCGCAAGAAGAAGCAGACCTCCGGGCCGATGCTCACCGTGCGCCACATGTCGCGCCGGGACAACAACCGGGTCTGGGACTTCTTGAAGGTGAGCTTCCGCGACGTCAACGCCGAGACCGTCGAGTTCCAGCGTCCGCGCAGCAAGCATCGGTTCGAGGAGATCTACGAGGAGGACGGCATCGATCAGCTCGTCTTCGAGATCGAGAACGACATCGTTGCCTACGCGGAGTGCAGCTACGAGGTGATCGGCTCCGATAACTGGATCAACCCGCGATACTTCGAGAAGCGCGACATGCGGCCGCTGTTCGTCGACGAGCTCGCCGTGCACCCCGAGTACCACGGGCGTGGAGTCGGCTCGTTCGTGCTCGAGCAGCTCAACCACATCGCGCGCGTCCACGGGCTCAACGCCCTCGTGCTCGAGGTCGCGGAGAACAACGAGCGTGCCCTCGGCTGGTACAAGAAGCGCGCGTTCAAGAAGCTCGACGCGGCGATCTTCATGGCGTGCCCCGTCGAGATCGAACCCGAGCTGCTGCCGCCCCGCGAGCTGCCGCCTGCGAAGGGCGAGGCGACCGTCGCCGATGACAGCGATGACCGCGATCCCGGCGAGTCGATGGGGTGAGCTAACTAAACGATGCGGTCCGCGACGACCGGAAGCGTCGCGATCTCGAGCTCGCGTGCGGCCTGCGTCACGAGCAGGTCACGTGTCGGCGCATCGAGTGACTCGAGATCGCCACCCTTGAAGTCGCCGTTCGTCAGCAGCGCCGCGACGTCTCGGTAGTCCTTCGCCTCGACGCGCTGGTGCAGCGCTTTGATCTTCGTCCCGCCCAGATCGAGCAGCGACGCCACTCGCAGCACCCCGTCGGCAGTGGCCGTGGGCTCGGCGACGCGGCCGAACGGCAGGGAACCGAAGAACGAAAGCTTGACCGTCGCACCGGCACGCTCGACAAGCACGGTGCGTTCGGCTGGACCGTGCTGGACGGTGATGCCATCGCGGACGACCGCGAGTTGCTCGAGGACGTCGTGCTGGAGCGGCGCGCTCGCGAAGAAATCGAAGTCGATCGAGACGCGATGGTCCAGTCGAACTGCGAGTCCGGTACCTCCATAGAGCACGAACGTGCGAGGAACGTCGGCGAGCTCCAGCCAGATCGCGCGTTGCGCGGGAGGCAAGATGTCCAGGCGCGGGACGAACGTCATGGCAGGGGCCGGTCGGGGAGCGGCGGCGGTGGCTCACCGAACAGGACCAGGTGCCAGAAGTTCCAGGAGCGGTCATCCACGAGACCTGGCGGAGCGTGTCTCAACGCCTCGCGAAATGCCTCGTCGCCGAGCACCTGCCGGGCCGCGCGAACGTCTTCGGCAGTGCCTAGCGCCATCAGCTGACACAGGAAGTGGTCGCGGCGCGCGAGCGTGACGTCTGGTGCCTGCCACCAGACGTAGCGTGCGGCGAGCTCGCGTAGCGTCTCCACACCCCGAGTGTAGCGCCCGCTGACTGCAGTCGAAAGCCGCTCGTTTCATCACGAGCCGGGTCGTGGCGCCTCGCAAAACACTTCCACGTGGGTGCCGGGGATGCATGGCTTCCGTGCGTCTGACGACGACGCTCAGCGGCCCGAGGGCCGACAGCTTGTGGTGAGCCGCGAGCGCTGGGCGGACTGCGGCCACCGCGCGTCGAAGGCGTCGAGTCTGGCAGCGGCGCGTTGATCGCGGAGCTGGCACAGCGCTTCGATCTCGATTGCCGCGGCGTCCTCGGCGAGCTGGCCACGACCTGCAGTCTCGGTGGCGTGGCGGCGGACGGCTGCGAGCGCGGCCGCAGGCTCGTGGCGTCGCAGCGCCGCCATCGCGGTGTCGACGAGCTCGACCTCGCGCGCGAGATCTGCGTTGCTCGGTGGCGCGGGTGCCAGCGGCGCCGCGCGCGGCGGCGCGACCACGGCCGTGCGCTGCGCGCGCGCGGC
>JBKJUF010000700.1:0-7484 GCA_046590445.1 Kofleriaceae bacterium | reverse complement strand
GCGCCTAACCTCCGGTGCTTGCGCGCCGCTGTGCGCGCTCGTCGAGCTCGGCCATCGTGCGCGCGATGTTGCCGCACAGATTTCCGGCGAGCGCCTTGTGCGCGACCTTGACCGCGTTCGTGATCGCGCGCGCGTTCGAGCGGCCATGCGCCTTGATGAACGGGTGCGTGAAGCCGAGCAGCGGCGCGCCGCCGTACTGCTGCCAGTCCGTGATCGACTTGAGCTGATCGATCGCCGACGACAGCGCGACCAGGCCGAGCCGCCACGCGAGCCGCTCCTTGTGCGCGTAGCGCGCGAGCCGGACGACGGTCTCGGACACGCCCTCCAGCATCTTCAGCACGACGTTGCCGACGAAGCCGGATGTCACCACGACATCGGCGACGCCGCGCGGGATGTCGAGGCCCTCGATGTTGCCGATGAAGTTCAGCTCGGTGGTCTCGACGAGTGCGGCGTGGGCCGCGATGATCGACGGCGGCCCCTTGCCCGGCTCGGTACCGTTCGACAGCAGCGCGACCCGCGGCCGGCGGTTGCTCGAGATCAGCTTCGCGTAGGCAGAGCCCATCACCGCGAACCCGACGAGATCCTCGGCGGTCGCGTCGATCGTGGCGCCGACGTCGAGGATCAGCGAGAACGGATCGTCCTTCTCGCCGCGGCGCAGCTCGGTCGGATACACGGCCGCCAGCGCAGACCGCCGCACGCCCTCGAGCAGCTGCCAGCGCCGCGCGCACGCGAGCACGCTGGCGCCGGTGTTACCCGCGGAGACCAGCGCGTCGCCTTCGCCGCGCGCGACCAGATCGGCGGCCACCACGATCGACGCTTCGGGCTTCGCGGCGAGCGCCTCGGAGGGCTTCTCGTCCATCTCGACGTAGGTAGGCGCGTGGTGCACCCGCACGCGCGCGCCGTCGTGGCGCATCCGCGGCAAGAGCCGGCCCAGCACGGAAGCGTCACCGACAAGGATGATCTCGGCCGACGACAGCTGCAGCGACGCCTCGGCAGCACCCTGGACGATCTCGTCAGGAGCGTGATCGCCACCCATGGCGTCGACGACGATGCGGTGCATGGCGGTCATCTTGCCACGAGTCGCGCAACCGAGCGTGGTTCGGCGCGCGCGTAAGAGCTAGAGTGCGCCGCTGTGGCGGAGAGGCTCTACATCGTCGACGGACACGGATACATCTTCCGCGCCCACTACGGCCTGATGAACGTGTCGCGCGGCGAGCGTCGCGAGGTCCGGCTGTCGACGAGCGAGGGCATGCCGACCGGCGCGCTCTACGTGTTCTCGCGGATGTTGATGCGCCTCGAGGAGGACAACGCGCCCAAGCGGATGGCCGTCGTGTTCGATCACAAGGGCGGCCAGCAGACGTTCCGCGCCGAGCTGTACCCGGCCTACAAGGCCACGCGGAAGGCGCCACCCGACGAGCTGCAGGTGCAGATGGAGTACTTCCCGCGGATCGTGCAGGGGCTCGGCTGGCCGGTGATCACGGTGCCGGGCGTCGAGGCCGACGACGTGATCGCGACCCTCGTCGAGCAGGCGCGCGCGAAGGGCTGGGAGGTCATCATCTACAGCGCCGACAAGGACATCATGCAGATGGTGGGCGACGGCGTGTCGATGATCGACGCGCTCCACCAGAGGACGTACACGCGCGAGGAGGTCATCAAGAAGATGGGCGTACCTCCGGAGAAGATCCCGGACTTCCTGGCACTCGTCGGTGACACCAGCGACAACATCCCCGGCCTCCGCGGGGTCGGCGACAAGACTGCGGCCGGGCTCCTCGAGAAGTACGGCTCGCTCGACGCGCTGATCGCCGCGAACCCGGTCGTGCCGCGGATCCAGATCAAGCAGCCGTTCGGCGATCCCGAGCAGCTCGAGCGCATCGCCCTCTCGCGCAAGCTCATCGAGCTCCGCCGCGATGTGCCGTTGCCGGTGGCGCTCGAAGATCTCGTCGTCGGGGAGTGGGATCTGCCCGGCCTCCACCAGCTGTTCAGCGAGCTCGAGTTCGGCGTGCTCGTCGAGAAGGTCAAGATGCGGATGGCGCCCGAGGATCACGTGGTCGTCGTGCCGGCGCCCGAGATCACGGCGCTGACCGCGGTCGCCACCGCGCCCGACACCCGCATCGTGCTGCGTGCCGACGCGCTGGCCGCGCTGGTCGCCGCCGCGCGCACGGCCGGCCGGTTCGCGATCACCGTCGAGCTCGATCCGACGCGGGTCGATGTCGCGGGGCTCGTCGCGATCGTGATCGCGGTCCCGGGCGAGGCGCCCGCATACCTGCCGGTCGGCCACCGCTACATCGGCGCGCCCGCGCCACCACCCGCGAGCGATCTCGCGCCGGTCTATGCGCTGCTCGCGGACGCCGGCGTCGCGAAGATCGCGCACGACGCGAAGACGGTGATCCGGATGTTCGCGGCGATCGGCGTCGACGTGAAGGGGATCGTCGACGACACCATGCTCGCCGCGTTCCTGCTCGATCCGACGGCGGAGGCCGAGGCGGGCGAGGCAGTCGTCCAGCGGCTCGGCGGCGTGCTGCTGCCGACGCGCGCGACGATCGCCGGCCGCGCGAAGGGCAGCGTGAAGGCGAGCCTCGAGAGCGTGCAGGTCGAGCGCGCGGCGCCGTGGGCCGGGGCGATCGCCCACTCGTTGCTGCCGATCGCCGACGAGCTACCCAAGCGCCTCGCCGCGAGCGGGCTCGAGCCCCTGTATCGCGACCTCGAGCTACCGGTCGCGAAGCTGCTCGCGCAGATCGAGCGCGTCGGAATCCACGTCGACGTCGGTCACTTCAAGAAGCTCGGCGGCGAGATCGCCGAGAAGCTGTCCGAGCTCGAGCGCTTCATCTTCCAGGCGGCCGGCCAGGAATTCAACATCGGCTCGCCGAAGCAGCTCGGCGAGATCCTGTTCGAGAAGCTCGGCCTCGAGACCAAGGGCGTGCGCCGCACGAAGCTCGGGTGGTCGACCGAGGCCGAGACGCTCGAGGCGCTCCTCGACAAGCACGCGGTGATCGCGCCGATCCTCGAACACCGCGAGATCAGCAAGCTCAAGGGCACGTACCTCGACGCGCTGCCGCCGCTCGTCAACCCGAAGACCGGCCGCGTCCACACCTCGTTCAACCAGGTCGTCGCCGAGACCGGCCGGATCTCCTCGCAGGATCCGAACCTCCAGAACATTCCGATCCGCAGCAAGCTCGGCCAGCAGATCCGGCGTGGCTTCATCGCGGCACCGGGCCACGTGTTGATCGCCGCGGACTACTCGCAGATCGAGCTGCGGATCCTCGCGCACCTGTCCGGCGATCCGAAGCTCGTCGGCGCGTTCCGCGACAAGGTCGACGTCCACACCCAGACCGCCGCTGAGGTGTTCGACGTGCCGCGCGAGCAAGTCACGCCCGAGCAGCGGCGGATCGCGAAGGCCGTCAACTACGGTCTGTCGTACGGCCAGAGCGACTTCGGCCTCGCGCGGACGCTCGAGATCTCGCGCAACCAGGCTGCCGAGTACTCGCGCCGCTACTTCCAGCGGTTCCCGACGATCCACAAGTTCATGGACGACATTGTCACGCTCGCGCGCGCGCAGGGCGGGGCACGCACGCTGCTCGGCAGGTGGCGCCCGATCCCCAATCTGATGTCGAAGTCGCCGCAGGCACGCCACGCCGCCGAACGCGTCGCTCAGAATACGCCGATGCAGGGCGCGGGCGCCGACATCATCAAGCTCGCGATGCTCGCGACCTCCAAGCTTGTCGAGCGCGAGAAGTGGCCGATCCAGATGCTGCTGACCGTCCACGACGAGCTCGTGTTCGAGGCCCCGCCGAAGCTCGCCGCGGAAGCCGGCGCCGCGCTCAAGGCCGAGATGGAGGGCGTCTACCAGCTCGTGGTGCCGCTCGAGGTCGACATCGGCATCGCCGATAACTGGGCCGACGCGTAGCGGGCCAGGTCGTTAACCGATGATGCGCAGTTGTTCTTCAAGCACGACCGTCGTGATCGTGGAGTCGCGTATTACGTGCATGCAGTACACGATGCTGGCGCCCCCAGCGCGACTGGCCGAGAAACACGTCACGCTGCGAGACCTCCACTCGCCGAGTCTTGCTTTCGGGTTCACTAGCTGGCAGGCACCGCGTAGACGAGCAAGAGCACCGCGACGAGCGCGACTGCGGAGAGCACCGCACCCACCGTTCCGATCGCGGTGGTGCTCTTCTTGTCACTGCACTCGGTAGCGAGATGTCCGGAGGCTTCGAGTTTCGCGACAAGGTCGGAGCAGCGGCCTTCCTGCTCCATCGTCCGGGTGTCGAAGAAGCGAAAGCAGGTGCCGGGTTCGCGATCGTCGGCGCACTCGCCCCACTCCTTGTGCGAGCCGGGACATGCCATCAGACAGGTCGCGTTCTGCGCCGCGCACGAGCTCGCGCAGGCACCGCTGCGGTTCAGATCGATCTCGACATGATACGGGTCGCGCGTCGTGATGTTGCTGTGCCACGAGGTACACGAGCCAGCCAGCGCGAGGATCGCGATGATGCGTCTCATGGCTTCTTCAACAGGATTGGGACAGTCATCACGCGCGCGCTACCCAGCGGGAACTTCACGTCGGTGAGGCCTCCGCGCAGACAGGTGGCGAGCGCGGCGTCGCGATCGGTGTTGACTTCGAGGATCGCGCCGTTGTCGGCGATCGCGAGCTCGATCTTGGCAACCCCGGACATCTGCAGCTGCGCAGCGCAGGCCATCGCGGCGTGACCGACACCGGCGAGACCGCCGCGCGTCTTGCGTTGTGCCTCGAGCGACGGCCTGGATGGTTGCGACTCGGGCGGTGGTGGTTCGAGGCGCTCGACGGGCGGGAGCGAGACGTCGCTGGTCACCGCGATCGTACCGGCGGGCTCGGCACCGGGCATCACAAATGCGAAGCGCCCACGCTCGTCGGTCTTCCCGTCGATGCGGCGACCCGATGCCAGCGTCACGTGCAGGGCGATCTCACGTGCGGGCATCGGACACGGCGATCGCAACGAATCGAGAACGCGCGTCTCGTGTTTCGTCGACGGACTCTGGGCGTACGAGAACACCGCCGTGACCAAGCCGATCGGCCACATGATCACCATCGCAGGCACTGTGACAAACCAACCCCACGCCTGTCCGTCAGTGGTGCCGGCGGGTTGCGGGTCTGGTTCATCGCGATTCTCGACATGCTCCGTGACTTGCTGCACGCAGTCGCGCGGCCATCGTGCGGTCACGACGACGAAGCCATCGAACGTCTCGCTCGTGACAAGGAGCGCGCCCGGTGCGGTCTGTACCAAGGCGCCGAGCGAGCGCCGTGTGGTCGCGACCGACTGCCGTGTATTCGGCAAGCATGCCGCGAGCAGGACGAGAAGCGGCCCCGCTCTCACGGCGCGGGATCCGACGCGATGATCGAGAATGCGATCCGTGTCACCCGCATCGAGACCGGAAACGGCGCATCGTCAAGCGCAGTGCGCACGCAGCCGGCGAGCACGGAGGGCACCACGTCGGTGACTTCACCCCGCGCGCCGAGGACGAGTTCGACCGGCACGACGCCGTGCAGCGACTGTTGTTCGGCGCAGGCCGCGAGCTCGGCGCGCGCGCTTCCGATTCTCCGGAAACTTTCCTCGCGATCCGGCGTCACCGCCGGCAGCGAGCCTCGCCGTGGCGCGACGAATGGAATCCGCCGGCGCGTGGTCTCGCACGATCCCCACGCATCCCACGATCGTCCACTGTCACCGCTCGTGACCGGGCAACGCTCAATCACGAGATCGTAGCCCTCGACGCGAACGTCGCTGACCAACATCACCCGCTGACGCGCGCAGCCGATCACCGCGAGCGCAGGGACGAGGAGCCTCATCGCGCTTCCGTGGCCGGCGGGGGGAGCGCGAGCTTCTCGGTCTCACATGCGGCGTCGTCACGCTGGACCTCATCGCCCGAGTACTCGAGCGCGCACTTCGTCACGATCAGCCAGCGGCCGTCGATGGCGAGGCGTTGCACGAAGACCTGGCGATTCGCGCCGCAACTGGCGAGCAGTGCGATCAAGAGCAGCGCCCTCATCGCGAGCGCTCCTCGAGAAATGCCCGGCACGCACGCGGCAGGGTCCGCCATAGTTTCAGGCGGCCTTGTCGCGACCACGCCGGCTCCGCGGTTGTCGCGGCGTACCAACGTTCTGCCGATGCCTCGCAACCCTCAGGCGCGCCGAGGACGAGCTCGTCATCGGACGGCAACCTGATGCGGTCGTACGTGCACCCGTTCATCGCCGCGGTCTCGTTCGCACCGCCGGTGAGTGTCTGCGTCACCGTGACACGGACGTCGCACGACGTGACCAGGAGCTGCGCGTCGACGAACTGGACGTCTCGCACGAAGCTGCCCGTCTGGCTCGTGGTGCTGCACGCCGCAAGGACCACAACGACGATGCCGACCCGCACCATGACGCCGACAGTAAGTCATTCGGTCGCCCACCGCTAGGCGTCCCTCACGCGCAGTGTATGCCGTCCTCGCAGCGCGCAGCGGTTCAGCTTAATGAGCGTCGCTGCGTCATGAACCGCGAACCGACGATAGGGCGAACAGCCGCTGCATCGTCGCCTTAGCGCCGGCGCCTCGCGGCCGACTGCTTCGCCCGCGGCTTCTTCGCGGCCGGCTTCTTCGACCGCGAGGGCTGCTTCGCGGCGGGCTGCTTCGCGGCGGGCTTCTTCGCGGCGGGCTGCTTCGCGGCGGGCTTCTTCGCGGCGGGCTGCTTCGCGGCGGGCTGCTTCGCGGCGGGCTGTTGCCTCGCAGCGGGCTTCGCGGCGGTCGTCGGGCGCGCGCTTCGGCTGCGGCCGATCGGGACGGTGGTCTGGGGATGGTTGCCGGCATCGACGGGCAGGACGGCCGGGACTGCTTGATCGGTCCAGTGCTGGAGCACCGTGTCGGCGTCGAACCCGGACCCGGGCTCGATCTCGGGCTCTGGCTCGCGCTCCGGCTCGGGCGTGATTGCATTGGCCTCGTCGAGCAACTCCTTGAGCGCGGCGTACTCGTCCCACGTCGGATCCGCCTCGTCGAAGAAGCCGAGGGCGCCGTCGAACGGCGAGAGCCGCTCGATCATCGGCAGCGCCTCGCCGCTGCCGTAGAGGTAGACAAAGAACGAGCCGTTATCGATCTTGATGGCCACCGGTATCCAGCCGAGCGCGCTGCACGCCGGCAGGAGCCACTGTTCCTCGAAGGTCGTGAAGCGGCGATACGCGGCGGCATCGGGCATTCGCGACAGCTCGGTCGCGGGGTAGGGGAGCTCGACGACGAAGATCCGCGGCAGATCGAGGCGAGGCTCGAGGTCGCGGATCCGGAACATCGTGGGCGAGCCGTCGTCGCGTCGCGCCTCGACGAGGAGCCAGACATCTCCGTCGGTAGCCATGCACCTACCGTATCGCGTGGACGGTCCAGCCGGTCGGCGACCACCGGAAGATCGTCGCGATCAGCGGGTGGGACTCGGTCTCCACGGCCATCTTCGCGATCCCGACCACGCCCTCGACCGCCGCAGGATCCGC